>NZ_RAWK01000378.1 GCF_003612165.1 Corallococcus aberystwythensis
GCCGACAGCCCCCCCTGCGCCACGAGCGCCTCCCGGAAAGCCGAGGCCGATTTGAACGCCCCGGTCGAGAAGCATGGGAAGTGAAGTTGCCCCGGTTCCGCAGAGCGTTCCGCGCTTTCGCCGTCAATGCTGGATGGGGGCACCGCTAGCAGGGCGCGGGTACGCTTCGCTGTGGGCACCGGCGTGACGTATGTGGCGCTTCTCGTCGCGGCCGGGCGGTGAGGCGATGTTCGCGCTGCCTGTGTCAGTGCGCGTATTGCTGGCGACGGAGCCGGTGGACATGCGGAAGTCCATCAACGGCCTCATGGCGCTGGTGCGCACGGCATAGGGGGCGGACGTCTACTCGGGGCACCTCCTCTCTTTCGTCTCGCGGCGGGGCGACCGCATCAAGGTGCTGCCATCGAGCTGGGGCGGCTTCGTGCTTCTCTACAAGCGGCCGGATGCTGGCCAATTCGGGCTGCCCCGGGTGGACGCGGAGGCGAAGGTGGTGACGGTGGACGCCACTCAAATTCCCGCTGGCCGCCGCAGTGGCGGGGTTTCGCGCCGTGCTGGGCTGGGACGGTCTGCTGTTCCGGCTCATGCAGTCGTGCCGTGCCGGGTCACAGGTACGTCGAGTCGCCCTCCTGGATTGCGGACAGGCTCCTGCCCGCGTGGGTCGAATGGAGGGTGCCTGATTCAGAGGGGGAAGGAGGGCTGCGAACGGGTGCCGATGGATCTGTTCGAAACGTCCCGCCTGGGATGCCAGACCGACTCAGTTCCCCGCCAGGCTGAGGCTGGTCACGCGGCCATCCGGGATGATGCTCACCGTGTAGCGCCAGGTCGCGGCCCCGAACTTCACCAGGTACGTGTAGACGCGGTCATCGCCCAGTACTTCGCGCTTCGCCAGGACGAGCGGCCCTGCGGGCCCCAGGTCCTGCAACAGGTCCTGGGAATACGGCACGGCCTCCGGGAAGAACCAGCTCGGGATGCACGCGAAACCCGCCGGATCCAGCGCCCCGTTCCGGAGCTGTTCGAGCATCACCTTGAACCGCGCCGCCATCGCCGGCTCCCCGTCGGGAATGGGCGCCAGCGGAGGCACCGCGAGCGCGGGGTTCACGAGGGCCGCGCTCCCGTCCACGAACGTCCCGAACAGAAAGACTCAATCGCTCTCATTCTTCGTCAAGCTCCTCGGCGCGTAGATCGCAATGGGGTTCCGAGTCCCGAAGATCACCGTCGTCAACGGAGAGCTCCGCGTCTGACACCGACCCGGTGTCTGGCTTCGCCGCCTCCCAGCTCCAGCTCGGCGCGTGGAGCAGCGACCGCACACCTGAGTCCGCATGGAGGGATGCATACGTCGCACAGGACCACCTTTCGGCGGCGAACAACTCGCTGACGGCCGGGTTCTGGTCTGACATGCCCCCCGCTGCGCTCCGCGCAGCTCCCTCCAGAATCCAGGAGCAGTCCATGGTCCACACCTCGGGTATCCCTCGTCGCATCTCTCTCTGGGCAGGCGTTGCCCTGGCACTGGTTGGCACTCTCACGGGCTGTGCTCCGCCAGGGCCGGAGGATTTGCCCGGAGAGCCCCAGGTGACCCTGGACTCACAATCCCAGGCGCTGGCCTATCCCAACGGGAGCAGCCGGACGGTGGTGTCACGGCGCGTCGTCTACAAGGACGCCTCCGGTGGCTACCAGGCTGCGCCGGGCTTCGAGCAGTTCCGCGCGGCCGGTGCCTCCGACAGCACGCTGCACGCCATCCGCATCGCCCAGGTGGAGGCCCCGAGCGTGCGCGAGGCCATCGTCTTCATGACCGCCGGGCAGAAGATCTCAAGCAGCGGGCACTCCAGCGGCGTGACGGGCCAGTCCTCCAACTGGGACGCGTCCTGCGACGGCGTCTCCTGCGCCAACGTGGTCCTGGATGGCCGCTCCCTGGCCATGAAGCTCAATGCCCTGGGCTGGTTCCCGGCGGGGAAGACGCACCTGTCCGTGGTCAACGACAACAACTTCGACCACCTGTTCGACAGCGACACGAAGCAGCGCATCGTCAACGGGTTCGTCCACTGGCTCCAGGCCCAGATCCGGCCCGAGACGCGGTCCATCTACCTGGCGGGGAGCTCCCGAGGCGGGTGTCTGGTGATGCGAATGGCCCAGGCGCTCCGCGCCAACACGGCGCTGGATGGCATCACCCTCTACGTGTCGTCGCTGGATGGTGTGTGCAGGAACAGCCAGGGCGAGCTGGGCACGTTCGACACCAAGGTGAACAACCCCGTGCGCCCCTCGGGCACGTTCTACGGCGCGTGGGCCACCAACCTGTCCGCCGAGTTCCCCCGCCGCGCGCGGTTGCACCTGTATCAGGTGGTGGGAGGCCAGGAGGTCGCGCCGGCCACCGGCATCCGTGCCTTCTCCGGGTACGCGGGCACCACGCCTCCCTCGAAGGGCACCGACCTGGACTGGGGCTGGTACAAGCAGACCTGGGTGAAGTGGCAGCACAAGGAAATTGGCAATCCGTACACCGAGCCGCGCACGTCGGATCAGCCGCTCGCCATTTCAGAGACGATTGACGCGCAGCTCACCTGGCTGGCCAGTCTGCTGTAGCGGGCCCGCGGTGGTAGTCGCAAGGGCCTGCCCGTGTTTCGCGGGCAGGCCTGCGCCAGTTGCCGGAAGTGCGCCTGGACCAGCGTACCGGCGTCGTTGCCCGGCGCCGAGCATCCCTGGATCAGGGGGTGGGCTGCCAGGACACCAGGTCCTTCACCATGCTGCCGGGCACGTCGAAGGCGTGGCCCAGCAGGCCGATGCGGTGCTCCTGGAGCCAGGCGAAGAAGTCCGGGATACGCGCCTCCGTGCCCGTCTTGCAGTTCTCGCTGTTGGCGTTCCACTCGGTGGCGATGACGGGGTTGGCCCCATCCGCGATGAGCACCTGCGTGGAGCCCAGCGAGCGCGCGAGCTGCACGCCCGCCTTCACCCGGTCCACGTAGGACTGGCGGAACATCGGATCCTGCGGATCCAGGCCGCCCTGGCTCACCTGGAAGCGCACGGTGTTGGCGGCCCACGCGTCACGCGCGGCGAGCAGCTCCGCGTCTCACGCATGCGTGGCGCCCCAGGGGACAACTCGCTGGAGGTAGCCACCCGGGTCGCGGCCCTGCTCGGCGAAGAAGTGCTGGTCTCTCCTCCCGCGGACGACCCCGCGGTTGCCGCGACCTGGCTCCTCGTCACGCCCGAGGGCCAGCGCTTCCGGGCCAGCGAAGCCGTGCAAGGCGATGATGAGGATTCCGTCGACATCGACCGGGCCTCCCTCCGGCCCGTGTAGCGCGGCGCGCGGGCATCGCTGCATCACCACGGGCCGACTCGCGACTTCGGCGGGCCCGTGACCGCCCTTGATACAGTATCAACCGGAAATCCTGTTTTTTACAGGAAGCTTCGGTATGGTCGGATTTCTTGACTCCGTCACTGATCAAGGTGCTTTTCATGAGCAGAGCGATGTTTCCCCTCCGGGCCCTCTCCGTTTTCTCCCTCTCCCTTCTCGCGGCCTGCCAGGGCCCCTCTCCCGAGGAGGGTGACACCCTCGAAGCGGGGAGGGCTTCGTCGGAGCTCGTCTCGTCGAGCGCGTCTCCCAGCAGCGACGTCGCCATGAGTGGCATCTGGGCGGGGGGCGGAAGCACGCCCATCTACGGCCTGATGGATGACGGAGTGTCCTTCGCGGCGAGCGATCGCGGCGGCACGTTCGCGCGGAGCGCCCCCGGGCGGGTGTCATCGACCCTGACGTTGGGGTATCAGGACACCGCGAAGTCGGGCGGCGCCTCGTCGGTCGTCGTGAACTACGACGGGTGGGCAATCAACGGCGGTGCCGGCTCGCTCCTCGTGAAGCTCTACGACGGCGCGACCTTGCTCGCCACCGGTCCCGTCCACGCGCTCACCACCTCCCCTGCGAACTTCAGCGATACCTTCGCCAACCTGGACGTCGTGGATGCCCGGCAGCTCCGCGCCGAGCTCATCTTCGAGAACAGCGCGGCAGCCGGCTCGCTGGTGTCCTCCATCATCTGGCTAGACGTCACCAGCCGCCGCGGCACCGGGCTCCAGGGGCAGTACTTCAACAGCATCAATCTCACCGGCCTCCCGGTGAACCGCGTCGACCCCACCGTTGATTTCAATTGGGGAGCGGGCACGCCCCTCTTTGGCGTCAACGCGGATGGCTTCAGCGCGCGCTGGACGGGCAAGGTCAGCGCGGACCACACGGAGACCTATACCTTCTATACGACCAGCGACGATGGCGTTCGCCTGACGGTCAACGGCACGCGCATCATCGACAACTGGACCAACCACGGCGCTGTCGAGAACTCCGGGACCCTCGCACTCCAGGCCGGCGAGTCCTACGACCTCGTGCTCGAGTACTACGAGGACACGGGCAGCTCCGTGATCAAGCTCGCGTGGTCATCGCTCTCGACGCCGAAGGGTGTCATCCCCAAGGAGAACCTCTTCCCGGGGCCCGTGAGCACTCCTCCTCCGGTCACGGTGCTGGCCTGCCCCACGGGCTTCAGCCGCGAACTCTTCCGCGACGACTTCGACGGCACTGCGCTCGACGCCTCGAAGTGGAACATCGTCCAGGGCAACAACAGCCCCACCAGCGGCACGTTCACGAAGCTCACCAAGATGCTCCGAGCCAACGTGAAGGTGGAGGACGGCAGGTTGAAGGTCTCCTCCAAGCGTCACTGCGAGGACCCGTATCCCAACATCACGCCGGAGCACCCTGCGAAGTGCACGGGGACGAACTACTATTCGGGCGCGTGGCTGAAGGGAAACAACACCTTCGCTCCGGGCAAGGGTGTGATGTCCTTCCACGCCAGGATTCCGGCGCCCATGCCGGGCACGTTCCCTGCTCTCTGGGCCCGCAACAGCTTCGGCGATGCACGCTATGGCGAGCTTGATCTCATCGAGACCTGGTGGGACGGCCCCAAGGGCACGGTCAACAATCCCAACAAGTTCTCGATCACCACGCACCTGGGTTCGAGCCCGATGATCCACACCTCGGGCAACGAAGTGGGCCCCTTCGCCAATCTGGTGACCGCCTTCCACGTCTGGGAGGTCGAGTGGGACGCCACCGTGGTGCCGGCGGTCGCCCGGTACTACTACCGTGACGGCCTGGGGGCCTCGCGCATCCTCCTGCGGACCGTGAACCACCAGACCGCCGGCTTCAACGGGAAGGTGACCGACGAGGCTTTCCGCACGGCGCTCGCCGACGGATGGCGGCCCTACATCGACTTCGCCGTGCAGCCGGATGACACCTGGCACATCGGGCCGGACGCCGCGGCGACCTATGACCCGGATGACCTGGAAGTCGACTCGGTCATCGTCTGCGCCCCCTGACGCAACGGCTGTCAAGGATGGCAAGCGGGCATTCGCCGGGAGCATGACTCCTGGCGAGGTGTCAGCGGGGGACTCCATCACTCAGTGACCAGTCGGTGCGGCCAGCTCCGAGTTCGTCTCGCTCCTGCGCGGGCTGCGGGACCGCAGGCGATACGGCTTCATTCGCCACCCTGCCCGCCGCGTCGGCGGCATCGGAGTTCTGCGGGACGTGAACGACATTGGACGACGATTCGGGTGTCTTGAGGGTCATGGAGTTCTTCAGTGACCCAGGACACTCGCGCCCACGGGCCTGGTGACGGCATCCGCCGCCCCTTGCGCATGGACATTCCTGTTCATGGACACCCCCTTGAGCCGTGGCAGGCCCACTGCACCCGCAATGGCAGTGGCCGCGACCGCCGGAAAGTCCAGGCGAGGCGCTCGCCCCGGAGGTGCCGCTGCTTGCGGAGGGCGTCGGCAAGCCGGGCGGTCATGTTCACCTGCGGGCCCGTCCGCCCTTGGGCAGGGTGAGTACTGGGGGCGGCCGGTGCCTGGGTTCAGGGTGGCGGTCGTGTGGCGCAAGTCGTGGAACCGCATGTTCCGCGGGATGGCGCACGGCCTGGGCCGAGCCTCGGCATCGATCAGGTCCAGCCCTGGTTCCAGCGGACTGAGCGGTCGCGGCAGGGCTCGGGACCAGCGCTCCTTTGCCCTGCTGTCCCTAGTTCCCTCCAGCGAGAGCCCGACACGCTCGTTCCGTGAACGTTCCCTCGCCAATGGGCAGATGAACACAGAACCCCCGCAAAGAGCCTATCCAGTGAAATGGCGCCTTCCTTCTGTCTTCTCTGTCGTGAAACCACGCTGGTCACTGCCAGTCGGGTTCGGCTTGCTGCTGTCCTTGCTCCCCCTTGGCGGCACGGCCCTTGGCGGCCCGCCCGAGCCCCAACCACCTCGCCCGCATGCAGGGACGTGCTCTCCGAGCAGCCCTTCCGAAGAGGTGGCGCCGGGCATCAGATACTACAACTGCAGTGCCAATGACCCGGCGGTCCATGTGGTGACCATCGATCGCACTGTTCCTCAGATGCACCTCCAGGTGTTGGCCCAGCTCAACGGGGATCCCAACAAGCAGCCCGGCACCATCGGGGATCCCAACAAGCAGCCCGGCACCATGAACCTACGGACGCTCCAGACCCTCGGCGACATGAACAATGCGATCGTCGCCATCAACGGCTACTACTGGGGCCCCGAGGACGAGAAGGGCTATTGGTGCTCCATGCCCACGTTCAAGTGCAAGGAAGGAACGCCGACCACGCCGGTGTTCCTTGACGGCCTGAACGTCGGTCCCTCCCCGAACGACAAGGAGGTGCTGATGGGTTTCACCGTTGACGACTCAGGTATCCAGGCCAAGCGCATTCCCAATAACGAGCTGTTCAATCCTGAGAACAGGCCCTACCGCCAATGGATGTACGGCTCCGAAAAGACGGTGATGAGGGATGGCGTGTTCGATAGCTCGGGTACCGACGATCAACCCACCAAACTGAGCATTCTCGGCTACTCCGACCGCTACATCATCTTTCTGATCTCCGAGTCAGACTCTCTGAGGAAGGAGCTTGCCTCGACGCTGTCCGCGTTCGGCACCACCGATGCGGTACTCAATGATGGCGGTCCCTCGGCTGAGCTCTACATTCACGGCAAGCCGGTCATCGACCCCATGGGTTTCAGTCGCAAGATTGCCTATGGCATCGGGTTGGTCCCTGGCCTTCCGAAAGGCATCACCGTGCGGGTCCCCGGTTCCACCAATGCCGAGGAGCATCGCCAGGAGCTCGAAAACGCCCGCGAGCAGCCCCCCCGCCACGGCCTCCGCCCCCCCAACC
>NZ_RAWK01000379.1 GCF_003612165.1 Corallococcus aberystwythensis
GTCCTACGACCTGGGCGAGCTGCCCTCCGCGAGCGAGGACCCCTTCGCCCTGCCGCCCTCGCCCGGCCTGGACTACTCCGACCTGCCCTCGCCCGCCTCACCCCAGGCGATGGACTTCTCGGACCTGCCCTCGCCCGCCGCGTCCGCGCCCGTGTCCTTCGACTTCGCGGAGCCGCCGGCGCCCGCGTACGGCCAGTCCCCCGTCCCCATGGATGATCCGTTCGCGGTGGACTTCACGTCCCCGCCTCCGGCCGCGCCGCCCGCACCGGACTTCTCCCTGGACTTTGGCGACCCCGCCCCGGCCGCGCCGCCCGCGCGCATCAACCCCGCGACGGACTTCGGCGACGTGGACTTCGGAGACCCGGCCCCCGTCCCGGCCTCCGCCGCCATGGGCCTGCCGGACGCGCTGGAGTTCGACCCCACCGCCGCGCCCGTGGATGACCTGGAAGCGGACCTCTCCGCGCCGCTGCCGCCCCCGCCCGCCGCGGGCCCCGCTGACGGCCTGGAGATGCTCAGCTTCATCGACGACAGCGCCGGGAAGGAAGCCGGTGGCCGCACGCCGGTGAAGCGCTTCCACGTGCGCCGCCGCTCCGGGAAGATGTTCGGCCCGTTCGAAGAGGGCGTCATCGTCAAGATGCTCGAGGACGGCCAGCTCCTGGGCAACGAGGACGTGTCGCCGGACGCGGAGTCGTGGTCCGCCATCGGCACGATGCCCACCTTCGCCGCCGCCATCCAGCGGCTGATGGAGGGTCCGGCCAAGGCCGTGCCGCTCGCGGCCACCCCGGGTGCGCCGGCCGCGGACTCGGCGGCCAGCACGGAGGCCTCCAACCCCCAGGCCAGCATGGAGCGGCTGCGCCAGCTCTACGAAGGCCGCATGGCCGCGGTGTCCGTCGTGGACCGCAGCGCGGCCGACGCGAAGTGGAAGAAGCGCCTGCCGGCCCTCATCGCCGCGGGCGTGTCGGTGCTCGTGCTGGGCACCGGCGCCAGCTTCGAAGCCAGCCGCTACGGCGCCTTCGGCCGCAACAAGTTCTTCCCGGCCCGCGTCTCCGCCGGCTCCCCGGAGGCGAAGCTCGTCGAGGACGCGCGCAAGGGGCTCCTGGCGGACACCTACGCCAGCTACAAGGAGGCGCGCACCAAGACCGGCCAGGTGCTGAACAAGAACGAGTACCCGGAGGTCCGCGCCCTCTGGTGCCAGTCCGTGGCCTACCTGCAGCGCCGCTACGCCGACGGCGACCGCGCCGACCTGGGCAAGTGCACCAAGCAGATGGAGGCCATCGAGCTCCTGGGTGAGAAGAACGTGGAGGTCATCAAGACCGCCGCCGCCATCGCGCTCACCCAGCGCAAGGCCGCGGAGGTGCAGGGCCGCCTGCGGGATGCGTCCCTGCGCGAGGACAACCAGGGCGACCTGGAACTCTCCTTCCTCCTGGCGGAGTCCTACGCGCAGCAGAAGGACACGGCCAACGCCGTCGCCACGCTGACCAAGGTGCTGGAGAAGGACGCGAAGTCCGCCAAGGCCCACCACGCGCTGGGCAACCTGTACCAGGCGCAAGGCAAGGCCGACGAGGCCGCCAAGGCCTACGCGGACGCGCTCGCCGCGGATCCGCAGCACGCCGCCTCCGCGGTGGAGCTGGCCGCGGTGGAGTTGCTCGTGCGCAAGTCCAACATCGAGCAGGGCGCCCAGGCCGTGGAGAGCGCCCTGAAGCTCCAGGACGCGCTGGGGCCCGCCGAGCGCGCCCGCGCCCGTGGCCTCAAGGGCGTGGCCCTCTTCCAGCAGTTCAAGCCCAAGGAAGCGGAGACGGAGCTGCAGGCGGCCTACAAGGACAACCCGGACTCCACCTTCATCAAGGCCCAGCTCGCCCAGGTCCTGCGCTCGCAGCGCGACTACGACAGCGCGCTGCCGCTCTATGAATCGCTCGCGAAGGAGGACAACGACAACCTGGAGTTCGTGGACGGCCACATCACCGCGCTGGTGATGACGGGCAAGATGCAGGACGCGCTCACCGCCGTGGAGGCCGCCAGCAAGAGCTTCCCCAACGAGGCGCGCATCGCGTACCTCTACGGCCGCATCGAGGACGCGCTCGACAAGCCCACGGAGGCGGAAGGCCACTTCAAGCGCGCCAACGCCGCCGACGCGAAGCTGGTGGACGCGGGCCTGTACCTGGGCCGCCTGTACCTGCGGCAGCACCGCAACGCGGACGCGCGCGCCCTGCTGGATACCGCCGCGAAGCAGGCGCCGGAGCACGCGGGCGTGCACGCGGGCCTGGGTGAGCTGGCGCTCGCGGAGAACAACAGCCTGCTCGCGCAGCAGGAATTCGACCGCGCCGTGCAGTTGGACCCCAACCTGGCGGACGCCCACCTGGGCCTGTCGCGCGTGGCGCTGCTCAACGGCGACGCGGCCCGCGCGGAGACGGAGGCCAACCGCGCCCTGGAGCTGGATCCGCACCTGTTGAAGGACGGCCGGCTGCAGCGCGGGCTCGTGCTCTGGCGGCTGCACCGCCTGGACGAGGCCGCCACGGAGCTGGAGAAGGCCAAGGCGGAGGACCCCCGCTCCACCACCACGCCCATCACCCTGGGCGCGGTGCTCCTGGAGAAGGGCGACCTGGGCGGCGCGGAGAGCAACCTGGGCCTCGCGCTGCGCAACGAGCCGTCCAACCACGAGGCGCTCTACTACCTGGGCCTCGTGCGCGCGAAGCGCTCCGAGTACACCCAGGCGCTCGACAGCATGAAGACCGCCGTGGACCGCGCCCCCAAGCGCGCGGACTACAAGTACGCGTACGGCGTCATCCTGCGCGACGCGAAGCGGCTGCCGGACGCCATTGAGCAGTGGAAGGCCGCCGTGGAGCTGGACCCCAACTACGCGGACGCGCACGAGGCCCTGGGCCACGCCTACCTGGAGCGCTCCGACTTCGACAGCGCCATCAGCTCCTTCGAGGCCAGCCTCAAGGCGGATCCGCAGCGCACGCGGGTGATGGGCGCCATGGGTGACGTGCTCTTCAACGCCGCGCGCTGGGACGACGCCGTCCGCCGCTACCAGGCGGCGCTCAAGGCGGATCCGAAGCTCACGTACGTCTACTACAAGGTCGCGCGCGCCTACACGGAGCAGGCCCAGCACGCGAAGGCCATCGACTGGTACAAGAAGGCCACCACCGCCGAGCCGGAGAACCCGCAGCCCTTCTACTACCTGGGCTTCGCCTACAAGGAGCGCAACAAGCGCAAGGACGCCATCACGGCCTTCAAGGAGTACCTGGTGAAGAAGCCGGACGCGTCGGACAAGAAGGACATCGAGGACGAAATCTACGACCTCGAACACTGAGCCGGCCCTTCCGGGCGGGCTCGCGGTCCAGGCCCGCCCGGTCAGCCACCAGGGCCCTTCCGGTCAGTCACCGGGGCCCGGGGGCGTCCGGCCCTGAGCACCCGGCGCGTGGTGAGCCTTGCCGGCCCACCCCGGGGTGACTACAAGGCGAGCCCCTATGCTGGACCTCCGGAACGTTGCGCAGAACTTCGATGCGGTCGTCGCCCGACTGAAGACGCGGGGCGGCAGCCTGGACCTCGGCCCCTTCCAGGCGCTCTTCCTGGAGCGCCGCGACCTCTACGTCTCCATGGAAGCGCTGGCCGCGCGCCGCAACGCCGCCAACGACGAGATGAAGCGCAAGGCCAAGGAGGACCCGGCCGCCATGGAGAAGCTGCGCGGCGACCTGCGCGGCGTGTCCCAGGAGATCAAGGAGAAGGAGGCCCGCCTCAAGGAAGTGGAGGAGGAGCTCAACCGCATCCTGCTGGTCATCCCCAACGTGCCCCATGAATCCGCCCCGGTGGGCACGAGCGCGGACGAGAACGTCCAGGTGAAGACTTGGGGTGAGAAGCCGAACCTGCTCTTCACGCCGAAGCAGCACTTCGAGCTGGGCGAGTCGCTGGGCATGCTCGACTTCGAGCGCGCCGCGAAGGTGTCCGGCAGCCGCTTCACCTTCTACAAGGGCGCCCTCGCCAGGCTGGAGCGCGCGCTCGTCACGTTCATGATCGACGTGCACACCTCCAAGGGCTACACGGAGCTGCTGCCGCCCTACCTGGTGCTGCGTGAGACGATGATGGGCACCGGCCAGCTGCCCAAGTTCGAGGACGACGCCTTCAAGACGTCCGGCGACCCCGAGCGCTTCCTCATCCCCACTGCGGAAGTCCCCGTGACGAACTACCACGCGGACGAAATCCTGGAGGGTGAGCAGCTCCCCATCCGCTACTGCGCCTTCAGCCCGTGCTTCCGCGCGGAGGCCGGCGCCGCGGGGCGCGACACGCGCGGCCTCATCCGCCAGCACCAGTTCCATAAAGTAGAGCTCGTGAAGTTCGCCTCTCCGGAGAAGAGCCTGGAGGAGCTGGAGGCCATGACGGACGACGCGTGCGACATCCTCCGCCGGCTGGGGCTGCACCACCGCGTGATGCTGCTGTGCACCGGGGACATGGGCTTCGGCGCTCGCAAGACGTACGACATCGAGGTCTGGCTGCCGGGCCAGGGCGCGTACCGGGAGATTTCGTCCTGCTCGGACTGCGGCGACTTCCAGGCCCGCCGCGCGAAGATCCGCTTCCGCCCCCAGAAGGGCGACAAGCCCCAGATGGTGCACACCCTCAACGGCAGCGGGCTGGCCGTGGGGCGCACGAGCATCGCCATCCTGGAGAACTACCAGCGGGAGGACGGAAGCGTCGCCATCCCGGAGGCGTTGGTGCCGTACATGGGGGGCTTGAAGGAATTGCGCCCCCTCTAGTCAGGTGGAATGGGGCCTGGACGTGAAAAGGCCCCAACATCTCTCTTGCCACGGAGAGAAAATGCGGTAGAAGGGCGGCCCCACGGGCGCGGTTGGCCCCACGGGAACCGACGGCAACAGCTGTGGAGGCGTGGCCGAGCGGTTGAAGGCAGCGGTCTTGAAAACCGCAGAAGGTGAAAGCCTTCCGTAGGTTCGAATCCTACCGCCTCCGATTTTGAGCTTGAGTTTCGCGGTTCTTTGACAGAGAAGAGTTGGAGAGATGGCCGAGAGGCTGAAGGCACAGGTTTGCTAAACCTGCATACTCGAAAGGGTATCGAGGGTTCGAATCCCTCTCTCTCCGCCACTTGATGTAAAGCAGCAGCCGGAAGAAATGCTCCCTTAGCTCAGCTGGATAGAGCGTCGGACTACGAATCCGAAGGCCGGAGGTTCGAATCCTCCAGGGAGCGCACTTCTTCTTCAGGCGCGCACATCATGAGTGACGACATCGCTTTCATGCAGCAGGCTCTTGAGCTCGCGCGGGAAGCAGCTTCACTCGGGGAAGTACCGGTAGGTGCAGTGGCAGTGCTGGACGGAAACGTCGTGGGCACGGGCTACAACCGCCGCGAATGCGACCGGAACCCCTTCGCCCACGCCGAAATGATTGCTCTGGCAGCCGCCGCCAAGGCGCGTGATGCGTGGCGACTCTCCGGGGTGACCCTCTACGTGACGCTGGAACCGTGTGCGATGTGCGCCGGTGCGCTGGTGCAGTCTCGTGTCACCCGACTCGTCTTTGGTACGATGGACCCGAAAGCGGGTGCGGTCGGCTCGCTGTACAATCTGGTGGAAGAGCCGCGGCACAATCACCGGCTCCAGGTCACAAGCGGTATCCTGGCGGAGGACTCTCGCCAGCTTCTCAAGACGTTCTTCGAGCGCTTGCGCGCGAAGCGACGTGAAAACTGAATACTTGGAGAGCTGGCCGAGTGGTCGAAGGCACCTGACTCGAAATCAGGCGTACCGGTAACGGTACCGTAGGTTCGAATCCTACGCTCTCCGCTCCATTGTCCTTGGAGAGGTGGCCGAGCGGTTGAAGGCACACGCCTGGAACGCGTGCATATCTGAAAGGGTATCGTGGGTTCGAATCCCACCCTCTCCGTTGTTACTTTCGCTGTAGCAGCATCGATTTTGTGGTCGGGACAACGTGGGGGCGCGAACCCCGCCAGGTCCGGAAGGAAGCAACGGTAGCGTACTTCCGCGTGTGTCCCGGCCGTTCTGTCTCACCTGAAGCGCCGACATCCCTCCGGGGATGCCGGCGCTTCGGCTTTGCGGGCTTGCCCTTCCCTGCCCGGCTGCCGCTGTCCCGTCTCAGTCGCGGACGAGGAGGGTTTCGCGCCCCACCTGGCGGACGACGCGGAAGCCGGCGGCCTGGAGCTCCGGCAGGGCCCGGCCCTCGAAGGTGACGGCGCGGTTGAAGGCCGGGTCGCGGATGGAGGCCTGGAAGGCCGCGTCCCGGGGCCAGTCGCAGGTGCGCCAGGGGATGTTCTTGCCGATGTAGAAGAAGCCTCCGGAGCCCCACAGCCCCTCGTTGACGATGAGCAGCCCCGTCGCGTCCCCTCGCGAGGCCTGGACGATGGCGCGGAACTGGTCCGCGCGGAGGTCGTTGGACGGGAAGCCCCCGCCGCGCACGAAGCCCAGGGCCAGCGCGAGCACCGCCGCCCCATTCCTCAGGCCCGGCCGGGGGAGCACGGCGATGGACGCAGCCACCTGGGACGCGGCCGCGAGCAGCGCCACCACCAGCCCCGGGTAGAGGAAGCGCTCCTCCTTGTGCGGCGTGGACAGGAGGACGGCGGTATAGACGGCCGCGCAGGTGAGCGGCAGGGACAGCGCGCGGAAGCGGAACAGGGGGACCAGCGACAGCGGCACGGCGGCCCAGGCCCAGAGGGGCACGGCCTGGAGCAGCGGCTCCCAGTAGAAGTCTGGCGGGGAAGCGCCGAACGCGGCGGCGGCCTTCCCGGAGAGGACGTTGTAGTCCAGGTAGGCCCGGAGCGAGTGGAAGGGCGTGCCCCAGGTGCCCCAGTCGAGCAGGCCCAGTCCCACCGCCACCGCCGTGCCGCCCACGCAGGTGAAGGCGAGCAGGCGCCACCGCCGGGCGACGGCCAGCCACACGAGCGCGGCCACCACGAACAGGGCGGACGGGTAGCGCGCCACCACGGCGAGCCCCAGGGCCAGCCCGCCCACGAGGCCCGCTCGACGCACGCGCGCGTCCGCTCCGCTGTCCGGCCGGTCCAGGGCCTCCATGGCCACGAGGAGGAAGGACGCGGAGAACGACTCAGACAGGGTGCGTCCGGCGAAGAGGAGCACCGGCGCGCTCAGCCCCACGAGCAGCACCGCGAGCGCCCCACCCCAC
>NZ_RAWK01000037.1 GCF_003612165.1 Corallococcus aberystwythensis
CCCACCCCCTGAGCCCCCTGAGCCAGAGCCCTCCAGCACCGAAACAGACACGGATGAAGACGGCGTCGTGGACGTGCTGGACGCCTGCATCCAGGAGAAGGGGACCCGGGAGCGCGGCGGTTGCCCCGAAACCGACGACCCGCTCGTCACACTGACCCGCGAGCGGCTGGTCCTCAATGGCCAGGTCTTCTTCGAGGTCGGCGCGACGACGCTGCCGGGCCGCTCGCGCGTGCTGGATGAGGTGGCGCGCGTGCTCCTGGAGCATCCCGAGGTCGAGCGCGTCGTCATCGAAGGGCACACGGATGCGGAAGGTTCCTCCGCCTCCAACCAGCGCCTGTCCCTGGCCCGCGCGGAGGCCGCTCGGGACTATCTCCTGCGAAAGGGCGTCCCGGCCCACCGCGTGGAAGCCCGGGGACTCGGTGCGCGCCGGCCCGCGGGCTCCAATGGAACGCAGGCAGGCCGAGGCGAGAACCGCCGCGCGGAGTTGCTGTTGATTCTGGGCGAGCCCACTTCAGACCGCTCCATCCCGGCGCCACCTCCTCCCTGAGCCCAAGGGCCCTCCCTGGTGGCGGCACACCGTACGAACTGGTCCGACAGTCGGACCAGTTTGGCCGTGCCGCGCCCGGGGCGGACCGCACCGAAGCCCAGGGCTCGGCACTGCTCACCCCGCCCAAAGGCCTGCTTTCATCTGGATGGTGTCCTTGGTACACTATGGTGGCAGCACGAACCTGGGAGGTTGGGGATGAGGAACCGCGAGGACCGCCTTGTCGGAGGGTTGTATGGACTGCTCATCGGTGACGCGCTCGGGGTTCCCTACGAGTTTCATCGGCCGGAGCTGATTCCGTCTCCCGAGGCCATCGAATACACACCACCGCCGGACTTCAATCGCGCGCATGACCGCGTCCCGCCTGGAACGTGGTCGGATGACGGCGCCCATGCGCTGTGCCTGCTGGATTCGCTGACGTACCAGAAGCGGCTCGACTGCGAGGATCTGGGCCGGCGGCTGGTGAACTGGCAGGACTGGGGCTACCTCGCGGTGGATGGCGACGTGTTCGACGTGGGCATCCAGACCAGTGCCGCCCTGCACCGGCTGCGTGACGGCACGCCCGCGATGCTCGCAGGCCCCAACGGAACGATGGACAACGGTAATGGCTCGCTGATGCGTGTGTTGCCATTGGCTCTCTGGCATCAGGGCAAGGACGCGGCGCTCGTCTCGGACGCGATGGCGCAGTCGCGCGTCACGCACGGCCACGTGCGCTCCCAGGTGTGCTGCGCGCTGTACTGCCTTTGGGCTCGCCGCATCCTGGAGGGCGCGGCCGACCCTTGGGCCGAAGCCGTGGCTACCTTCCGCGACCTGTACGTCGAAGGCTTCCCGCAGCGGGAGGAACTGGAAGCCCACATCCGCCCGGATGATCCGGCACCGGGAACGGGCGGGGGCTACGTCGTGGACTGCCTGCGCTCCGCGCGCGCCTGCGTTGCGAACGGGAAGACCTACGAAGAGGTCGTCAAATCCGCCATCCGGTTGGGCCACGACACGGACACGACGGCGGCGGTGGCCGGTGGCATCGCGGGCCTCATTTACGGCCTGGAGGGGATTCCGCACCGCTGGCGCTCACAGCTGCGCGGGCAGGAATTGGTGGAGCCTCTCCTGAAGCGGCTCCTGGCCGCGGCTCGCGGATGAGACGCGCTGCCCCCGGACCTGTTCCGTCCGGGGGACGCACGGACGCGAACTACAGCGTCTGACCCTGCTCCGAGGCCGTCTGCGGCTGGCTCTGGGGGGCACACGCCAGGAGCTCCTCCGCGGGGGCCTCATCAACGAAGCTCGCCACGGTCTCGGCCTTGTCGCCGAACGGGCAGCCGCACCACGCGGTCCAGAGCACCACACAGCACGGGGCGGGACCGCAAACCGAGCAGGTGTCCCCCTCGACAGGGGCCTGCACCGAGGACACCTGGGTGTCTTCCGCGGCGAAGGCAGGGGCCACCGCGAACAGCATCAGGAGGGAAGCCACCTTCGGGAGGACGGCGCGTCGCATCAGCTTCATGGTGTACCTCGGGGGGAGCGGCGTGGCGGGTCCACGCCGGTGAAACCCGGAAGCTTCGCACATCCTCCCCGGGGCCCCGACCCTCAGTCCGGAAAGATTTCGAGCACGTCCTTCAACATCGCCGCGCCCGTGCCCCGTGCACCCTGTTCACCGTTGATGACGGTGTTCACGCCGTGCAGGTCACTGCGGAACACCGCGCCCATCTCCATCGCGCCCAGCCGGGCCAGGGGATGGGACGCGTCCACGGCGGTGGGCCTCACGCTCCACTCCCACCGGTCCGTGCCCACGGGTTCGCCTCGCGCCAGCAGCAGCACCTGGCCGCCCTGCGCCTTCGCCGCGTCCAGCTCCGCTCGCGTCACGCCGCGCATGCCCGTCACGGACACGTCCTTCAGCAGCGTGGGCACGCGCATCACCGCGTTGGCCAGGATGACCAGCTTGCCCGCCGAGTCCCAGCCGTCCACGTCCAGCGTCGGGTCCGTCTCCGCGATGCCCAGCGCCTGCGCCTCCGCCAGCGCGGCCTCGTACGTCTTGCCCTCCGCCATGCGGCACAGGAGCAGGTGGCTGGTGCTGTTGAGCACGCCCTCGAACCGGCCCAGCTTCCCCAACGCCAGGTCCCTGCGGCCCACGTTCACCAGCGGCATGGACGCGCCCACCGCGGCGCTGAAGCGCAGGGGAGGGCGGCCCGGTGACTCCAGGTCGCTCAGGCCCGCCAGCTCCTGGAACCCCAACACCAGCGGTCCCTTGCTCGCGAGCACCGCCGCCATGCCTCGCGACAGGGCGTCCCGCGTGATGTCCAGGCCGGGCTGACCGTCCTGGAAGCTGGTGGGCGTGGCCTCCAGCAGCAGGTCCGCCTTCACCTCGCGCACCAGGTCGCGCCCGCTCATGCCCGGACGCCCCACCACCGGCAGCGACGCCACCGAGTGCCGTGCCCGCTTCACCGCCAGCACCGCGCCGATGTCCAACCCATTCGGCGACACCGCCGCGCCGCCCGAGTCCGCCAGGCCCACCGGAAGCAGCTCCAACCGGTAGCGCTCCATCAGGAGCGACGCTCGCGACTGGAGGATCTCCAGGAGCGGCACGCCCACGTTGCCCAGGCCCGTGAGCAGGAAGCGCACCGTGCGGACGGCGCGGGGGCTCATGGGGCGAAGGCCTCGCGCACGCCGTCGCGGCGCAGCGTGAAGAGCATCCACACCGCCACCGGCACGCCGATGAAGCAGCCGGGCGTCAGCGTGTACATCGCGCAGATGGCGCCCACCGTCGCCAGGCCGTAGCCCTTGAGGTTCATCGCGTTCCACGCGCCCCAGATGGCCAGCAGCCCGCAGAGGATGCCGCCCAGGATGGCCAGCGTGAACCCCATCGTGAACTCCAGCACCACCGGCGCCTGTCCCGGTGTCGCGAAGGGCGACGCCACCTTCAGCGCCGCCAGCACCCCGCCCAGCAGGCTGAAGGTGACGTGCAGCACGCCGACGATGAGCAGGAAGAACGCCGGGAAGCGCACGATCTGGAAGATCTTGATGCGCGGATCATCCGGCGTCAGCTGCGGACCGGGGCCGCTCATGACCGCCCCTTCAGCGCGCCCACGATCATCCGCGTCGCGGGGGACTTGTTCAGCGTGTAGAAGTGGATGCCCGGCACGCCGCGCGCGAGCAGCTCCATGCACTGCACCGTGGCGTGCGCGACGCCCAGCTGCACGACGGCGTCAGGCTGATCCTTCACGCGCTCCATCTGCAGCGCCAGACGCATGGGCACCGTCGCGCCGCACATGCGTGTGAAGCGCTGGACCTGCTCGTAGTTGGTGATGGGCATGATGCCGGGGACGATGGGGACGTTGATGCCCATCCGTCGCGCCCGCTCCACGAAGTCGAAATAGAAGGCGTTGTCGAAGAAGAGCTGCGTCACCACGAAGTCCATCCCCGCATCCACCTTGGCCTTCAGGTGTTTGAGGTCGTCCTCGCGCGACGCCGTCTCCACGTGGCCCTCCGGATAGCACGCACCCCCGATGCAGAAGTTGAAATCCTCTTCTCGGACGAATCGGACCAGCTCCTCCGCATAGGTGAAGCCGCCGGGCACCGGCTCGAACTTCGTCTGCCCCTGCGGCGGGTCCCCGCGCAGCAGGAGCACGTTCTCGATGCCTGCCGCGTCGAGCCGGCGCAGCACGTCACGAAGCTCGTCGCGGGTGTGCCCCACGCACGTCAGGTGCGCCATCGCCTCGATGCCGGAGTGCTGCTTGATGTGAGTGACGAGCTCCACCGTCCGGTCGCGCGTGCTCCCGCCCGCCCCGTACGTCACCGACACGAACCCCGGCTCCAGCGGCGCAAGCTCCTCCACCGTGCGCAGGAGCGAGGCCACGCCCGCGTCCGTCTTGGGAGGAAAAAACTCGAAGGAGAAGCTCGGCTTCGAGGGATTGAGACAGTTGCGAATCTTCATGTCAGGAGGAGTTTAGTCCCTTCCGCGTCGGCCTTGATCGGAGAAGGTGCGCCGCTATAGTCCGCGCCGTTTCGCCACCCCCTTTCATGGAGAAGTCAATGACCCGGCGCACGCCCCTCAACGAGGCCCACCGAAAGCTGGGGGCCCGGATGGTCGACTTCGTCGGCTGGGACATGCCGGTGCAGTACTCCTCCGTCATCGCCGAGCACGAGGCCGTGCGCACCGCCGTCGGCCTGTTCGACGTCTCCCACATGGGCGAGATTGAATTCACCGGCCCCGGCGCCCTGGAGACCGTGAACCGGCTCATCTCCAACGACCTGGGCCGCTGCCAGGACGGCCAGGCCGTCTACGCGGGCCTGCTCAACGACCTGGGCGGTTTCGTGGACGACGTCGTCGCCTACCGCTTCAGCCCCGAGCGCATCCTCATCTGCGTCAACTCCAGCAACCGCGAGAAGGACTTCGCCTGGATGAAGGCGCGCGCGGAGGGCGTCACCCCGGTGGACCGCGGGGACGACTACGCGCAGATCGCCGTCCAGGGGCCCAAGGCCGTGGGGCTGGTGCAGCGCCTGACGAAGGCGGACCTGTCCGGGGTGGGCACCTACCGCTTCACCGAAGGGGAGGTGGCCGGCGTGAAGGCCATCATCTCCCGCACGGGCTACACCGGCGAGGACGGCTTCGAGCTGTACTGCGCCACCGACGACGCGGTGAAGCTCTGGGACGCGCTCCTGGAGGCCGGTCAGCCGGACGGGGTGAAGGCCTGCGGCCTGGGCGCGCGCGACTCGCTGCGCACGGAGATGAAGTACGCGCTCTACGGCAACGACATCGACGACTCGCACACCGCCCTGGAGGCGGGCCTGGGCTGGATCGTCAAGCTGGACAAGGCGGGCGGCTTCATCGGCAAGGACGCGCTCGTCGCTCAGAAGGCCGCGGGCGTGCCTCGCAAGCTCGTGGGCTTCGAGCTCACCGGCGCCGGCATCCCGCGCCACGGCTACCCCATCCTCAAGGACGGCGTCCGCGTGGGTGAGGTCACCAGCGGCACGCAGGGCCCCACGGTGAAGAAGCCCATTGGCATGGGCTACGTGCCCACGAACCTGGCCACCGAAGGCTCCACCTTCGACGTGGAGATCCGCGGCCGCGCCGTGCCCGCGGTCGTCGTGAAGACCCCCTTCCTCAAGAAGTCCTGATTCCCTCCCATCCGCACCCGTTGCGAGGAGCCGCCTCCATGTCTGGAAACATCCCGCAGGACCTGAAGTACACGAAGGAACACGAGTGGGCCCGCATCACGGGCAAGACCGTGGTGGTGGGCGTCACGGCCCACGCCCAGGAGGCACTGGGTGACGTGGTCTACGTGGAGCTGCCCAAGCTGGGCGTCCAGCTGGTGGAGGGCAAGCAGTTCGGCGTCATCGAGTCCACCAAGGCCGTGTCGGACCTGTACGCGCCCATCTCCGGCACGGTGGTGAAGGTGAACGACGAGCTCACCGGCAACCCGTCCATCATCAACACCGACCCGTACGGGGCCGGCTGGATTGTGGAGGTCGAGCCCCTGGACGCTGAGCAGGTGGGCAAGCTCCTGGACGCCGCCGCCTACGAGCCGCTCACCAAGTAGTCACCGCGCGCGCAAGAAGTCGGGCGTCCCGGTTGTTAGAGACGCTCCATGGCGTTGCCGAGCCCGCTCGGACGCCGACCTTCTTGACGCACCTCACGCGAGCCCTCCCGACCATGTCCCTCAACTGGAAGTACCAGGAGTCCTTCGCCGGCCGTCACATCGGTCCCGAGACCCCTGAAGTGAAGCAGATGCTGTCCACGCTGGGCGTCACCTCGCTCGATGCCTTCATCGAGAGCGCCGTGCCTCCCGCCATCCGCTCCCAGGAGCCCCTGCGCCTGCCCGCTGGCCGTGGCGAGAACGAGGTGCTGGCGCAGCTGGAGGCCATCGCGGCGAAGAACCAGGTGTTCCGGTCCTTCATCGGCATGGGCTACAGCGACACCCACGTCCCCAACGTCATCCTGCGCAACATCTTCCAGAACCCGGGCTGGTACACCCAGTACACGCCCTATCAGGCGGAGATTGCCCAGGGCCGGCTGGAAGCGCTGCTCAACTTCCAGACGATGGTGACGGACCTCACCGGCATGGAGGTGGCCAACGCCTCCATGCTCGACGAGGGCACCGCCGCGGCGGAGGCCATGGCGCTGGCCATCCACGCCAAGGGTGACGGCACGGGCGGCGCGTTCTTCGTCTCCGACGCCTGCCACCCGCAGACGGTGGACGTGGTGCGCACGCGCGCGATTCCCCTGGGCGTGGAGGTCGTCGTGGGCGACCACCGCACGGTGGACCTGTCGCAGAAGAAGTTCTTCGGCGCGCTGGTGCAGTACCCGGCCACGGACGGCGTGGTGCACGACTACCGCGCCTTCGGTGAGAAGGTGCACGCGGCGGGCGGCCTGCTCGTCGTCGCGGCGGACCTCTTGGGCCTCACGCTGCTCACGCCCCCGGGCGAGTTCGGCGCGGACGCGGTGGTGGGCAGCGCGCAGCGCTTCGGCGTGCCGCTGGGCTACGGCGGCCCGCACGCCGCCTTCTTCGCCACGAAGAACGCCTACACCCGCGTGATGCCGGGCCGCCTCATCGGCGTGTCCGAGGACTCGCAGGGCCGGCCCGCGCTGCGCATGGCGCTGCAGACGCGCGAGCAGCACATCCGCCGTGAGAAGGCGACGAGCAACATCTGCACCGCGCAGGTGCTGCTGGCCGTGATGGCCGGCATGTACGCCGTCTACCACGGGCCGGAGGGGCTCAAGGCCATCGCGGAGCGCGTGCACGGGCTCACGGTGGTGCTGTCGCGCGGCCTGGCGAAGCTGGGCTTCAAGCCGAAGCACGAGCAGTTCTTCGACACGCTGCGCGTGGAGCTGACGTCCGCGCAGGTGCGGGGCGTGCTGGCCGCCGCGGAAGGCGCGAAGATGAACTTCCGCCGCATCGACGAGAAGACGCTCGGCCTTGCGCTGGACGAGACGACGCGCGCCAAGGACGTGGAGGACATCCTCGCGGCCTTCATCCAGGGCGCGAACAAGTCCGCCGCCGCGGTGAACCTGGACGAGGTCGCCGAAGGCCTGGAGAGCCCGCTCGCCCCCGAGCTGCGCCGCTCCAGCGCGTACCTCACGCACCCGGTCTTCAACCGCTACCACTCCGAGACGGAGATGCTGCGGTACGTGCGCAGGCTGGAGGCGAAGGACCTGTCCCTCACGCACTCCATGATTCCGCTGGGCAGCTGCACCATGAAGCTCAACGCCACCGCGGAGATGATCCCGGTGACGTGGCCGCAGTTCAGCAAGCTGCACCCGTTCGCGCCCACGTCGCAGGCGGCCGGCTACAAGGTCATCTTCGAGCAGCTGGAGCACGCGCTGTCGCAGGTGACGGGCTTCGCCGGGTGCTCGCTCCAGCCCAACGCGGGCAGCCAGGGTGAGTACGCGGGCCTGCTCGTCATCCGCGCCTACCACCAGGCGCGCGGGCAGGGGCACCGCGACGTGTGCCTCATCCCGTCCTCCGCGCACGGCACCAACCCTGCCTCCGCGGTGATGGCCGGCTACCGGGTCGTCGTCACCAAGTGCGACGAGAACGGCAACATCGACCTGAACGACCTGCGCGCCAAGGCGGACGAGCACAAGGACAAGCTCGCCGCGCTGATGGTGACGTACCCGTCCACGCACGGCGTGTTCGAGGAGGAGATCCGCGAGATCTGCTCCACCATCCACGAGCGCGGCGGCCAGGTGTACATGGACGGCGCCAACCTCAACGCGCAGGTGGGCCTCACCGCGCCGGGCCTGGTGGGCGCGGACGTCTGCCACATCAACCTGCACAAGACGTTCTGCATCCCGCACGGCGGTGGCGGCCCGGGCATGGGCCCCATCTGCGTGGCGCAGCACCTGGTGAAGTTCCTCCCCGGACACCCGGTCATCCAGACGGGCGGGGCGGACGCCATTGGCGCCATCTCCGCGGCGCCGTGGGGCAGCGCCAGCATCCTGCTCATCTCCTGGATGTACGTGCAGATGATGGGCGGCGAGGGCCTGACGCAGGCCACGAAGCTGGCCATCCTCAACGCCAACTACGTCGCGGAGCGGCTGCAGCCGCACTACCCGGTGCTCTACCGGGGCAAGCGCGGCCGGGTGGCCCACGAGTGCATCGTGGACCTGCGCCCGCTCAAGAAGACCGCGGGCGTGGAGGTGGAGGACGTGGCCAAGCGCCTCATGGACTACGGCTTCCACGCGCCCACCGTGTCGTTCCCGGTGGCGGGCACGCTGATGATTGAACCCACGGAGTCCGAGTCCAAGGCGGAGCTGGACCGCTTCTGCGACGCGATGATCGCCATCCGCCAGGAGATCCGCGACGTGGAGGAGGGCCGCGCGCCCAAGGACAACAACGTCCTGAAGAACGCGCCGCACACCGCGCGCACGCTCACCGCGCCGGAGTGGAACCGCCCGTACACCCGCGAGCAGGCCGTGTTCCCCACGCCCTGGGTCCGCGACAACAAGTTCTGGCCGTCCGTGGGCCGCCTGAACAACGTGCTCGGGGACCGGAAGCTCGTGTGCTCGTGCCCGCCCATCGAGGACTACGACACGCCGGAGCAGAAGGTCGCGTAGCGCTCGAAGTCCGCTGAACGCAGCACCGGGGCCGTCTTCCAGTTCATCGGAAGGCGGCCTTCGTGTTTCCTACCGGGCCCGCGAGGGCTCCACGTGCACCACCACGTCCACCACCTGTGGGTAGGCGCCGTGCAGCGTCTCCTCCACCTGGTCCGCGACCTCGTGGGCCTGCGCGGTGGTGAGCTGCGAGTCGACCTCAATCTTCAGGTCCACGTAGACGCTCTCCTCCATGCCCCGGCTGCGCACGTCGCGGCAGGAGCGCACGCCCGCCACCGACAGCGTGTGCTGGGACACCTGCGCGGGGTCCAGGCGCGCGGTGTCGGAGAGGATGCCCACCGCCTGCCGGACGATGCCGTAGGCCACCCGCGCCACGAAGACCATCACGGCCAGGGCCACCAGGCCGTCCGCGCGAGGGTAGCCCATTGCCACGAGGCCAATGGAGATGAGCACCGCGATGCTCACGAACACGTCCGACAGCGTGTGCTGCGCGTCCGCGAGCAGGAGGGAACTCTTGTACTTCTGCCCGTAGTGCCGCTCCACGCGGGTGACGATGAGGTTGACGACGAGCGTGAAGACCATCACCGCCGCCATCGTCACCGACACCGTGGGGTGCTTGTCGTGCAGGAGCGAGTCGAACGCCATGCGCCCCAGCTCCAGCATGCCCACGCCAATCATCGCGCCGATGCCCAGCGACGCGAGCGCCTCGAACTTGCCGTGGCCGTAGGGGTGGTCCGCGTCCGCCGGCTGCGATGCGACGCCCATGGCGACGAGGCCCAGCACGTTGGAGCTGCCGTCGATGAACGAGTGCAGCCCGTCCGCCGTCACCGACGCGGACTGGGCCATCAGGCCGAAGACGAGCTTGGCCACGGCCACCACCCAGTTAGCCCCGAGGATGGCCAAGAGGACGACGCGGACCTTCCGGTTGCGCTCCTGGAGCGCGGCGCTGCGGTCGACGAGGGAGGCTTCCACGGCGGGGCAGGGTAGTGCTCCGCGCCGTCCATCGCGAGGGCCCCGTGGGTCCTACTGTCGGAACAGCCGCATCCGCGGGCCCCCGCCCATCTCCAGGAAGAATCCGAACTGGAAGCGCACCGTCGCGTCCTGGCTCAAGAGGCCGGACGGCGGGTTGGGAAAGGGCTGCGCGCGCTTGAAGGACGCCACCGCCTCCATGTCCAGGAAGTCCAGGCCGCTGCTCTTCTCCACCTGGATGTCCTTCACCGCGCCGCGCTCGTCCAGCGTGATGCTGAGCAGCGTCTGGCGGTCGCGCCCGGAGTAGATGTTCCCCGTCGGGTCGCGCATGCGCAGCTGTTCGTTGGGGTTCCAGTGCATGCCCACGCTCTGCTTCACGCGGTTGAAGAAGCTCGCGTACTTCCACTCGCGCGTGTTGAGGAAGGTTCCGTCGCCCTCCTCCTGGTCCTGGAGCATGTCGTTGGGCGCCGCGCCCACCACCCGGTCCATCGCGGCCTGCGACGGCATCAGCGTGGCCAGGCCCGGGGAACCGGTGCGGCCGGTGGAGCCCTCCTGCTCGCTCTCCTCGCCCTCGCCGGGCTGGATGCGCAGGCGCTTCGCGTTGCCTTCGGTGGCCTCGCTCTCCGACTGGTTGTTCACCGCCATGCCCGGGCCGCGCTCGCGCGGATCCGTCTTCATGGCGATCTCCTGCTTGCGGCGCGTCTCCGGCATCTCGAAGACGGGCTTCTTGCCGCCCTGGGACTGCGCCCGGTCATCCGCGCCCTGGCCGTTGTTGCCCGACACGCGCGGGGGCTGCACCTGTTCCTGCGCCGCGCCCTCCTGCTTCTGGGGCGCGGTCCGCTGGGGCATGGCGTTGCGGTAGAAGGCCGTCTGGTCGCGCGCGCGCGTCTCCTTCTCCACCGTGTTGTTGTGCTCGGCCAGGTACTTCGCGTCCGGAGACTGCTGATCATTCCCCGGCGCCACGTCCACCACCTGGCCCTGGGGCTTCGTCTCGTCCGGCTTCTTTTCTTCCTTCGGCTCGCGCTTCTCCGTGGGACGGGGCTTCGTCTGCTGCTGCGGAGACACCGGCCCCCGGTTCTTCGCCCACTGGTCCGACGTGAGCGGCCTCACCGCCACGGACGTGGGCCGCGCGGGGCGCTTCTCATGTGGGAGGTTGCCCTGCACGGCGGACACCAGGAGCACGAAGCCCACGAAGGCGGCCTGGGCCAGGAGCGCCAGGATGCCCGCCACCAGGTAGCGCAGGGGGCTGCGCTGCTTCCGCGCGCGCCGCTGACGCCAGTCTGTCGAGGAACCCGTGCCCACGGCCTGATGATAAACCTCCGGACCGCTTCTTCAGTCCCGAACGTGCGGCCCGTAACACCCGGGACATCAAAGAGATTCACGAGCCCGGCGGCCGGTGCGCGCGATTTGTTCCCGGATTGTTCCCTGGCCCTCAGTAGATGGGGGCCACCTCCGCCCCGTTGAAGTAGTAGCGCAGGATCTCCGGGTAGCTCTGGCCCGCCTCCGCCCGGCCGATGGCGCCTGTCTGACACATGCCCACGCCGTGGCCCCAGCCGCCGCCCCGGAACACCCATCCGGTGAGCCGGCCCTCGGCGTCCCGGTCGGCCTCCACCGTGGCCATGCTGCTGTTGAGCATCCCGAAGAGCCGCCGGATGTTCAGCTCCCCGCGCACCTGGGTGGCCCCCTGCGTGCCGGACACGGTGAGCAGCCGGGCGCGCCCGGACACCCCGCGCTCGGACAGGACCAGCCCCTGGACCGCCCCCACGCCCAGCTTCTCCGTGAGCGCGTCCACCTGGCCTTGCGTGAAGCGCTTCTCCCACCGGAACTTCGTCGGCTGCGCGAAGCTGGACAGCTTGCACGCGGCCGGCACGTCCGACGTCGCCAGCCAGGCCTTGAGGTTCGACGGTCCGGGCACGTCTGGCGCGGACTCCAGCAGGTCCGGCCGCCCGCGCAGGCTCGGGTCCGGCGGGCCGCCCCACACCACGTCGTTGTCCTCGGTGTGGCCGCCGCACACGGCGCTGTAGACGGAGTCCACCAGCCGGCCGTCGGGACTGAAGAGGGCCTGGCCCCGGGTGGCCTCCACCGCGGCGGTGGTGCTGGCCGCTTCACCCGTGCGGCCCCGGTACACGGCGCAGTGCTGCTCCGAGCACAGGAGGTACGGATCCGCCAGGTGCTTGATGCCCACCTTCGCCAGCACCTCGCCCCGGGCGGTGACGGCCTGGGCCTTGAGCGCCTCAGGATGCGCGCGCGCGAAGATTTCGGACGGCACCAGGCCCTTGAGCAGGTCCTCCAGGCCCACCACGTTCACCACCGCGAGCTTGCCGCCGCGGTCCGCCGCGAACTGGAGCGCACCGCGGAAGCTGCGGTCCTCGAAGGCGTGGAAGTCGTAGCCCACGCCGTACTCCACCTGACGCACGTCGAAGCCGCTGCCATCCGGCGTCTCCGCGTCCAGCCGGTCCTGCGCCAGCCCCACCACGGCGCCGTTCTCGTCCTTCAGCTCCAGGATGGCGCTGGCCGGCTTGCGGACCTCCTCGAAGAGGGTGGTGCGCAGGCCGAAGCGGCGCATCAGCTCCGTCTGCTGGTTCGCCGCGGCCGCGGGCGTCAGCGCCTCGTCGCCCAGCAGGAGGTAGCGCCGGTTGTCGATGACTTTCCCCGCGATGCCGTACACGGAGCCCAGCGTGTGCGTGCGCACCGCGAGCCCCCGCGCGCGCCACGTCTCCTGCGCCTCCGCGAGCCCCGCCTTGTCCGCGAAGCGGAACTCGCCCAGCTGCACCCGCGCGCTCCACTGCGCCGGTTCGCCCTGCGTCACCCGCACCGTCCAGCGCGAGCCCGCGGGTGCGTCCAGCATCTTGTCGCCCGGTCCGCCGAAGCGCAGCCGCATCCGCCCGCGCGGCGAGAACGTCACCGCGTCGCGCCCCTCCATCAGCTTGATGGGCAGCCGCGGCTCGCCGTTGCGGAAGTCCAGGCGCTTCAGGTCCTGCGGCCCGGGCAGGCCCGACGTGAGCGGATCCTCCGCCACGCTGCTGGGCGCGGGAGGCTTCACGCCCGCGTCCGCGGTGACGCGCGAAGGAGTGGAGACCTCCGGCTCGCCCAGCCCCCGGGTCGCAGGGGCGGGGGAGGGCGCCGGTGTGGCGCAGGAGGCGAGCAGCAGGGCGGTCAGGAGGAGGACGGCTTTGGACACGGCGGCGGCACCGTAGCCGCCACGGGGCCGAGCGTCACGGTTCTCCCTCCCAGTGCGGCGCGTCTCGCCCTGGATGACCGGCAGTGAATAGAACGCCCAACGCCGCGCGTTGCCCCTGCTCATGCGAAATTCTGGAGGCAACGGCTTGAAGACGCGACACACCCTGGTGGCCTCCCTGGCCGCCTGCACCCTGGCGCTTGGGCTGACCGCTTGTGGCGGCGGCGGGGGCTCTGGCGGAGGCACTGGCGGTTCTTCGGGCGGCGGTACCCAGACGCCCGCGAGCAAGACGGGCACCACCCCCAAGGTCGAAAAGACGCCCACCGCGCCCGGCAAGGCGCCCCCCATCGGCGTGCAGCCGGTGGAGAACACGCCCGCCGCGCAGATGCCGGCCCACGCGGACCATGCACCCATCGCGGAGCCCGGTCCCCAGCCCGCCGTCAGCGCCAAGGCCATGACGGAAGCCCCCGCCACCACGCCCGCCCATGAGTGGGTGGTGTCGCCCAATGGCGACGACGGCGCCCAGGGCACGGAGGCCGCGCCGCTGAAGACCATCGCCATGGCGGTGGGCAAGGCCGGCCCCGGCGACCGGATCCGCGTGCTCGCGGGCACCTACGCGGAGCGCGTGGTGCTGGGCGAGAACGCCAAGGCCGGCACGTCCGAGGCGAAGATCACGCTCCAGGGCGAGGGACGTCCCAAGCTCACCCCGGGCAGCGGATCCGGCGCGGCGGTACAGGTGCGCCGCGCGAACTGGGTCATCGACGGGTTCGACATCGACGTGCAGGCGCAGCCCATCTTCGGCGTCACCTTCGAGGGTGACGTGCAGGGCACGGTGCTGGCCAACTCGGAGCTGCACAGCGGCACCGGCGGCGCGGGCATCACCATGTTCAACAACGCGCGCGGGCCCACCATCGAAAACAACAACATCCACGACTTCGTGCGGAACACCGGCAACAAGGACTCGCACGGCATCGTGATGCAGCCCGCGTCCTACGACGTGACGGTGCGCAACAACGACATCCACGACAACTCGGGTGACTCCGTGCAGTGCCTGGGCCCCGAGGGCTTCAGCACCCTGCCGCCCGCCAAGGGCCTGCTGGTGGAGAACAACCACCTGTTCGGCAACCGGGAGAACGCCGTGGACATCAAGACGTGCCACGACGTCGTCATCCGCAACAACCGGATGCACAAGTTCCAGGCGAACGACACGGCGAAGGGCGAGGCGCTCGTCGTCCACTACTCCGCCAACAACGTGCTGGTGGAGGACAACGAGATCTACGACGCCTCCAAGGGCGTCTCCATCGGCGGCAACCACGAGGGCCCCGTGCCCCAGGCCGTCGTCGTGCGCCGCAACCGCGTGCACGACATCACCGACGCGAACGGTGGCGAAGGCACCGGCATCCGCCTGGAGAACTCCAAGGGCACCGTGGTGGCGAACAACACCGTCACCCGCGCCAAGGCCGGCATCATCCTGGGCCACGGCACGGGCGGCCCCACGGAGTCGCTGCGCGTGGAGAACAACATCGTGGACGCCCCCATCAGCGTGGACGTGGGCGGCCAGGCACCCGGCCTGACGATGCGCTCCAACCTCTACCCGTCCGGCACGCAGTTCATGAACAACGGCCAGCTTCAGGCCCTGGACGCCTTCAAGTCCGCCACGGGGGACACCACCTCCAACGGCGGTGACGTGACGGTGTCGGACGCCTTCGCCCCGTCTGCCTCCGCCCAGGACAAGGGCCAGGACACGGGCCAGCCCTTCTGCGGCGCGGGCCCCGACATCGGCGCGGTGGAGATGGGCTGCTAGGCCCGCTTCCGGGAAACCACCCCGGAAAAACAGAAGGCCCGATGCGGAGTTCCGCATCGGGCCTTTTTTCTGTGAGGCGCCACCCGGATTCGAACCGGGGAATGAAGGTTTTGCAGACCTTTGCCTTACCACTTGGCTATGGCGCCAGAGGCGATTGGGGCCGGGTTTATACGCAGGCCCGTAGGAGCCGGTCAAGGAAGCAACACCATCCAGCCTCGCTTCTCGTCCCGCTACCATGCGGCGCGGGGCGTCAGGCCCTGGCAAGCGAGGGAGCACACGATGCTGCATGGCCATGGCGTGTACCAGGAGGAGCACGAAGCCTTCCGCCGCACCGTCCGGGCGGTGGTGGACAAGGAGCTGCGCCCGTTCGCGGCGGACTGGGAGGCCCGGGAGGAGTTCCCCCGGGAGCTCTTCACCCGCTTCGGCGAGCTGGGCTTCCTGGGCCTGAAGTACCCGGAGGCCTACGGGGGCACGGCGGCCGGGGAGCTGTACGAGGCGGTGCTCCTGGAGGAGCTGGGCCGCTGCGGCTCTGGCGGCGTGGCCGCGGGGCTGGCCGGACAATTCACCATCGCCACCGGTCCCCTGCACCTGTTCGGCACGGATGCCCAGAAGCAGCGCTGGCTGGCCCCCGCCATCCGGGGCGAGAAGGTGGGCGCCCTGGGCATCTCCGAACCGGACGCCGGCTCGGATGTGGCGGGGCTGCGCACCACCGCCCGCCGCGACGGCGACCACTACGTCGTCAACGGCTCCAAGACGTACATCACCAACGGGGTGCGGGCGGACTTCGTGGTGCTAGCGGTGAAGACCGACCCGTCGCGCGGCCATAAGGGCCTGTCCATGCTGGTAGTGGAGCGGGGCACGCCGGGCTTCAGCGTGGGGCGCAAGCTCCAGAAGGTGGGCTGGCGCGCGTCCGACACGGCGGAGCTCTTCTTCGAGGACTGCCGCGTCCCGGCGGAGAACCTCCTGGGCGTGGAGAACCAGGGCTTCTCGCAGATCATGGGCAACTTCCAGTGGGAGCGCCTGTCGCTCGCGCTGGGCGCGGTGGGCGCCATGGACGACATGCTGGAGACGGTGCTCGAGCACGTGAAGCAGCGCCGCGCCTTCGGGCAGACGCTGGCCGGCTTCCAGGTGGTGCGGCACAAGCTGGCGGACCTCTACACGGCCCGCGAATGCGCGCGCCAGCTCACCTACCACGCGCTGCGCCTGCACGTGGCCGGCGAGTACGCCGTCGCCCAGACCTCCATGGCCAAGAAGGTCGCCACGGAGACGTGCTGCCGCGTGGCCGACGAGTGCCTCCAGCTCCACGGCGGCGCGGGCTACATGATGGAGTACGACATCCAGCGCCACTGGCGCGACGCGCGGCTGGGGCCCATTGGCGGCGGCACCAGCGAGGTGATGAACGAAATCATCGCCAAGCAGCTGGGGCTCTGAGGCCGGGAGTCGTCCTGGGGCCGCCGGGAGCAGGCGGGCAGGCGGGCGGGAAGAGGGGGAAAAGCCCTCCGGTTCATGTTCGATGGAGCATGTCGCCTCGGGGAGGCCCCGGTGGAGCCCACCATCATTTGCGATGAGTTGTTCATGCGTCTGGGGGACGAGGATGTGCTCGTCCTGGATTGCCGCGACGCGATGGACTGGGAGCGGTTCGAGATCCACATCCCCGGCGCGCTGCGCATGACGGCCTCGGAGATAGCCCGGGACCTGGCGATGCTGCCGGACGACGAGCTCATCGTCCTGTGCGGCACCACCCAGGACTGCATGGACATCCGCCGCGTCTGCCGCGTGTTGCGCCTGAGGGGGCGCAACGCGGTGTGTCTCGCGGGCGGGCTCCACGCCTGGGTGACGGGGGGCTACCCCACGGAACGCCACGCGCGCGCCTCCTCCCACGCCCACCGTTGAGCGGCGGATGCAGTGCGTCGTGAAACGGTGTAAGGAGCGGCCTGCCGCCCCCACCGGAGATTCCCCACGATGGCCAAGCTTCGCGCCGTGCTCATTGGCGCCACCGGACTCGCGGGCCAGCAGTTCATCGCTGCCCTGAAGGATCACCCGTTCATCGAGCTCACCGGGCTCGCAGCCTCGCCTCGCTCCGCCGGGAAAACCTACGCGGATGCCCTGCGCGCCTCCAACGGCATGCTGGCCTGGTTCGTCCCGGAGCCGCTCCCGGAGGCCATCGCCCGCATGACCGTGGTCAGCGGCGACGCCGTCCAGGCGAAGGACTACGACATCGCCTTCTCCGCCGTGGAGGCGGACGTCGCGCGGGAGCTGGAGCCGCGCCTGGCCCGGGACATCCCGGTGTTCTCCGCCGCGAGCGCCTTCCGCTACGACGCGGACGTGCCCCTGCTCATCCCCCCCGTGAACGCCGCCCACGCCCCGCTCATCAACGAGCAGCGCCGTCAGCGCGGGTGGAAGGGCTTCATCGTCCCCATCCCCAACTGCACCACCACGGGCCTGGCCGTGACGCTGGCCCCCCTGGCCGAGCGCTTCGGCGTGAAGGCCGTATTGATGACCAGCCTCCAGGCCATGTCCGGCGCCGGTCGTTCGCCGGGCGTCATCGGCCTGGACATCCTCGACAACGTCGTGCCCTACATCCCCAAGGAGGAGCACAAGGTCGAGGTGGAGACGAAGAAGATCCTCGGCGCGCTCAACCCCGCGGGCGCGGCGCTCACCCCGCACGACGTGCGCGTCTCCTGCACGTGCACCCGGGTGGCCGTCCTGGAGGGCCACACCGAGTCCGTCTTCGTGTCGCTCGGGAAGAAGGCCACCGTGGCGGAGGTCACCCAGGCGATGCGTGAATGGCAGGGCGCCCAGGTGGCGAAGGACCTGCCGTCCGCTCCGCCCCGGTGGATTGAAGTGCTGGACGACCCGTTCCGCCCCCAGCCCCGCATGGACCGGGACACCCACGGCGGCATGGCCACCACGGTGGGCCGCATCCGCGAGGACGGGGTGCTGGAGAACGGCTTCAAGTACGTGCTCGTCTCCCACAACACGAAGATGGGAGCCGCAAAGGGCGCCATCCTCGTCGCGGAGTTGCTGCGGGCGCAGGGCTTGCTGGGCTGACCGGGGGAGCAGGCCGGGCTGGTACCTAAATTCAGGGTGCCAACCCTGGCCGCAACCATCTACTGTGCGCGGCCACGGACGCGCGGAATACCGCACAGAGGAGATATCTACATGGCCTACGTCGTCGCCGAGCCTTGCATCAAGTGCAAGTACACCGACTGTGTCGAGGTGTGCCCGGTCAACTGCTTCTACGAGGGTGCGAACTTCCTCGTGATCCACCCGGACGAGTGCATCGACTGCGGCGCTTGCGAGCCCGTCTGCCCCACCAAGGCGATCTTCCCCGAGACCGAGCTGCCCTCGGAGTGGTCGGAGTACAAGAAGCTCAACACGGACTTCTCCAGCAAGTGGCCCAACATCGCGGAGAAGAAGGCCGCCCTGCCCGAGGCCGAGGAGTACAAGGACAAGAAGGGCAAGCGCGCGGAGCTGAACACCGCGCCCGGGAAGTAGTCGCGGGCGGAATCGCCCAAGCGCGCCCGTCGTGGAGAAGGCCCTTGCGCCCCCTGGCGTGAGGGCCTTCGTCGTTCGTGGCGGCGGGTGGGGGCAGGGCATCGTCGGACGTTCACCCCACCTGGAGGACGCTGAGCCGCAGGCCCCGGGCTTCCAGCGCGTCGCGCAGCCGCGCCACGTCCTCGGTGGGAACGGGCCCGTGACGGCCCTGGATGCGGAGGGCCACCTCGCGGGGGCCCGTGCGCTCCACCTCCACGGTGGCCTCCAGCGGCCCGCGCAAGCTCAGGCCCAGGGCAGGTCGCTGTGACTTCACGAAGACCTCGATCTTCTCGATGAGCGCCAGGGTGGACTCGACCTGCGCGACGGGAGGACCGGACGGTCCAGCGCCATCCGTGGCGCCAATCGCCGCGGGAGCCCCGCCGGGCCCGGAGACCCGCGACGGACCCTCCGGGGCACGGTCGTCACGCGGGGGCGAGGGGAGGGCAGGAGGCGGTGCCCGGGACTCGGCACGGAACGAACGTTCCACCTCGCGGGCCAGCAACTCCGACGCCCGGTGGGAGGTCCGGGCCCCTCCGTCCGCGAGCGACTCCTGGCGCACCGTCCCCAGCCGCTGCGCCTCCACGTTCATGCCCTGCCGGGCCTGCCGGAGCGTCTCCGGGCTTCCCAGCGCACTGCGCATCGTCGAGAGGACGGCCGCCGATGCACGGACACCGGGAAGCGCCAGGGGCGTACGCGTCGCCGGCCCCGGTCCCTGTCCGCCGGCACGGAGGAGCCCGGGCTTTGGAGCGGCTCCTGGCGTCACCGGCTCGCGGCGGGCACCTGGACGGAGTGGCGCGCCGGGCCGTTCAGAGGTCCGCTGGAGGACCTGTTTGAACGCGTCCTGCTCAGAAGGGGGTTTCTCGTTTCCGGAAGGGGCGTCGGGACCTTCGACCTTCATGGCATGCCTCGCGCGAAAGGGATGCGCGGGCATGAGCAGCGGCCGTGCCAGTCAGACGGAAGCGCGCTCCCGGGAGGAGGGCGCGAAGGAGACGGCACCTCAGGGGTGCCGCCCCCGGGATGGGCGTGCGGGACGCGGGACGGCGTGCTTCAGCGCTTGCCGCCGAAGCCGCCCGGCTGCACGGGCGCGGTGCCCGTCAGGTCGTTGAACGCGAGCGGACAGGCCGCCACGGCGTTGGGGTCCGCGAGCGCGGGGTTCTGGGCCCAGTCGCGGTCCTGGAACAGGTACGCGTCACGCACCTCCAGTTCCTTGAGCTGCTTGCGGTACTCCCAGAAGCGGCCGCGCAGGATCACGCGCGAGCCCTTCGGCAGCTGCGTCAGCGCCGTGTACTGGTCCTCCTTCAGCCGCGCCGTGATGTTCACCGACGGCCGCACCTTGGGCTTGCCGTAGGTGAGCCCTGACAGCAGGCCGTCGTTGCCCGGATCCGGCAGGTAGTAGACGAGCCGGGCCACCAGCGCGGGCGGCTCCGGCGGAGGGCCCTTCTTGCTGCGCTTCTTGGGCTTCTCCAGCTTCGCGTCGATGAACTCCAGCCCCGCGAAGGCCACCTCCTTGTCGAGGTAGTCGTCGCGGAACTTCGCGTCCGCCACGCTGGCCGCGGTGGTGTTGGCCTTGCGGACCTCCACGTCGTAGCGCTCCAGCATCGCGGGCAGCGTGAAGAAGAAGCTGTCCACGGGCTTCACGCCATCCGCGATGAAGCGCAGCTTGGCCAGGTCGATGGGCGGGTAGTACGGCGCGAGCGCCACCGCCGTCTGCATCCACTCCGCCGGCAGCTGCTTGTCGATGAGCACGCGGCGCATCATCGACACCAGGTACATGTTGGCCGGGAAGCGCGGCGTGGACAGCTGCGTGTTCAGCACCTGGATGAGCACGGGGTCCAGGTAGAAGTTCTCGTCGCGCCGGTGCAGGTACGGCGCGGACTCGCCCACGATGGTGAGCAGCGCGCCCACGAGCTGGGCGCAGTTCGCGTCGTTCGTCCCTTGGACCAGGGCCTGATTGACGCGGGAGCGGAGGAACCGCTTGTCCATGTCCGCTTCACGGAACACGGGCGGCTCCCCTGTCCCAAAGAAGAACTCTTTCTGGGCAAGCGCGGGCGTCGACAGCAGGCCCACGGACAGTGCGAAGAGGGCGCGAGTACGCATCGCCTCGAACCCTACCATGCCCTCCCCGGGGTGATCCTCCGTCGTGGGGGGCAGGGGACGGACCGACCGCGCGGGAGGCGCGCCGGGCCGGAAGGAGGGTGGTTTTTTCCGCCTGTTGGCGGCGCGGCCTTTTGTGTACCTTGCCCGGAGCCATGCCGATGCCTCCCGATACCTCCCCGGCACCCGTCACCGTCGCCCACATCAAGGGCGAGGCGGAGCTCATGCAGGCCCTCGCCATCCGCGAGGTGGTGTTCATCGAGGAACAGCACGTTCCCGAGGGCATCGAGCGCGACGCCGAGGACGCTCTCGCCTACCACGTCATCGCCTACCAGGGCGGCCACGCCATCGGCACCGGCCGTCTGGTGAAGCTGCCGGAGCCGCCCGCCGGACAGAGCGGAACGTGGGGCCAGATTGGCCGCATGGCGGTGCTCCAGGCGCACCGCAAGTCCCGCGTGGGTTCGCTGCTCCTCACGTCGCTGGAGGAGGAGGCGCGCCGGCGCAACGTGACGGGCATCATGCTGCACGCCCAGCTCTACGCGCTCGACTTCTACAAGAAGCACGGCTACCAGCCCGTCGGCGCCGTCTTCGACGAAGCCGGCATCGACCACCTGGAGATGCACAAGCGGCTGTAGTCCGCCCCGCCGTCGTTAGCGCCTCGGAGGACGGGGCGCGGGCGGCTCGGCGTGGCGCGGATCCTCGGGCCATGAATGCCGGGGATACTTGCGGCACAGTTCCTTGCGGATCGCCGGGTAGTGACGCTCCCAGAAACCCGCCAGGTCGGTCGTCACCTGCACGGCGCGCATGTTGGGGGCCAGCAGGTGCAGCACCAGTGGCACGCGGCCCGCGCCCACGCTGGGCCCCTGCGCCATCCCGAAGAAATCCTGCAGCCGTGACTCCACCCAGGGTGGCTTGTTGGGCTCGTAGTGCACCTTCACACCGCGCCCACCGGGCAGGGTGACGCGCTCGGGAGCGTGGTTCGCCAGCAGGCGCTGCTGCTCGGAGGTGAGGCGCGCGTAGAGCGCGTCCAGCAGCGACACGCCCTCCAGGTCGGAGAAGCTGCGCGCGCCAATGCACAGGGACGCCAGCGCGTCGCGCATGAAGTTCGCGTCCACGGTGGGAAAGCCCGCCTCGGGGAAGGCCTTGCCCAGCAGTTCCACGCGCGTGCGCCACTGCTCCAGCGCCTCGGGTTCCGCGAAGCGCTCCGGGCCCGCGGCCAGCGCGGCCTCGGCCAGCACGCGCGCGGCCTCTTCCGACGGGGGCGCGGGCGTGCGCGTCTCCTCCAGCATGAGGTTGCCGTAGGCCAGCCGCGTCAGCCGCTCCACGCGGCGCGAGTCCGGGTTCCACTGAAGGGTGTCCACCTCCTCCAGCGCGTCCGGGTAGAGGTCCAGCAGCCACTCCGCCTCCACGGCGCTGGCGAGCCGCACGACGGCGCCACGGCCGGGACGCTCCTCGGCATCGACGGCCACCATCAGCTCCGCGTCCTGCACGACGCTGAACTCGGACAGGCTGGTGGTGCCACCACCGAACATGAGCAACTCGGGGGAGCGCGGCCGGCGCCTGCGAGCCACACGGTCCGGGTAGCCCGCGAGCACGCTGAGCATCAGGGCCTGTTCCACGTCCTCGGGGCGGCCGGGCCGCGAGCCCTGTTCCCGCACCGTGCGGCGCAGCTGCTTCTGCACGCGCTCCACGGATTGCACCGCGCCCGCGTCCAGCGACAGCGACTGCATGCGGCCGGAGGCGAAGCCTGAGCGGCCGGCCTCGCGGAAGCGCTCCAGGAGCTCCAGCAGGTCGGACGGGCCGCTGACGAGCGCGGACGCGCGGCCACCACCGCCCAGGTTGGCGCGGGCCTCGCGGCGGATGTCCCGCTCGCCCATGAGGGCCGCGAGCACGGCGGCATCCGCGCCCACACCCCTGCGCTCGCCCTCGACGATGACGCGGGCCTGTCGCGGGTGGACGGGGAAGCGCAGCAGTCGCTGGCCCACATCCGTCACCTGATTCTTCGAGTCCACCGCGCCCAGCCGGCGCAGCAGTGTCTCCGCGGCCTCCAGGGCGGGAGCGGGGGGCGGCTCGAAGAACGGGAACGCCGTCAGGTCCTTCACGCCGGACGCGCGCAGGGAGAGCACCGTTTCAGCCAGGTCGGTGCGGCGGATCTCCGGGGCCTCCTGATCAGGGCGCCCGTCGAAGTCGTGCTGGGTGTAGAGGCGCACGCAGTGGCCGGCACGGGTGCGGCCCGCGCGGCCGGCGCGCTGGACGGCGGAGGCGCGGCTCACCTTGCCCAGCTTGAGCTGAGGCAGTCCGGACCAGGGCGAGTGGGACGCCACGCGAGCAAGGCCACTGTCGATGACGACCGCGACGCCGTCGATGGTGACGGAGGTCTCCGCGACGTTGGTGGACAGGATGATCTTCCGGCGCGAACTGCGGCGCACGGCGCGGTCCTGCTCCGCGGGGGAGAGGTCGCCATGGAGCGGGAGCACGTCCGCGTCGTGGCGTTCAGCGAACTCCGCGCAGGTGTCTCGCGCGCGGCGGATCTCTCCGGCGCCGGGAAGGAACACGAGCACGTCGCCGTCAACGCCCTGGGTGAAGAGGCGCTTGAGCGCGGAGAGCACCTGCTGATCCAGGTGCCGCTCATCCGGGGCGGAAAGGTACTCGACGCTGACGTCGAAGCGGCGGCCTTCGGAGCGCAGGGAGGGGGCGCCGCCCAGGTACGCGCGGACGGGCTCGGCCTCCAGGGTCGCGGACATCACGACAAGCTTGAGGTCGGGACGGGCCGTCTCCTGAAGCCGCCGCAGGAGCGCGAGCGAGATGTCCGCGGACAGGTGCCGCTCGTGGAACTCGTCGAGCACGACGATGCCCACGTCGCGCAGGGTGGAGTCGGTGAGCAGGCGGCGGCCGAGCACGCCCTCGGTGACGAAGGACATGCGCGTCTTGGGGCCACGGACGTCCTCGAAGCGGACCTGGTAGCCGACGGTCTCGCCCACGCGCTCGCCAATCTCCTCGGAGACGCGCTGCGCGGCGAGCCGGGTGGGCAGCCGCCGGGGCTGGAGGACGACAATCTCCTTGCCCGCGCCCAGCCCTGCCTCCAGCAGCGCGCGGGGAACGCGGGTCGTCTTGCCCGCGCCAGGAGGCGCCTCCAGCACGAGCGACCGGGAACCCCGGAGCGTGGAGACGATGTCGGGCAGGAGGGGATCAATGGGAAGGGCGACGTCCGCCATGTCCGGGTTCCTCTTCACGGCGGGGGACTCACCGCGCGTCGGGTCTCAAGGCGTACCAGCCTCGGACGGGTCGGTCTTCTTGCGGCGCTTGGGGCGCACGGCCTCGGGAGCATCGGAAGCCGGGGCGTCAGCGGCAGCGTCGGCCTGTGCGGCTTCGGGAGGCGGAGCCGCGTTCTTCGGAGGCCGGCCCCGCCGGGCGGGACGCGCCGCGACGGGAGCTTCTGCCGCAACAGGCTCCGGAGCAGCGGGGACCTCTTCGGCTCCACTGTCCGGTGCCTCGACGACAGCGGTTTCCTCCAAGGGCGCCGCAGCCTCCGCGTCGTCGGGAGCCGCGTCCATCGCGTCGTCCCCAGAAGCCTCCTCGGAGCCTTCGAACCCATCCTCCTGGCCTGGGTCACCCTCCTCGCCGAAGAGGTCCGAAGTCCCCTCCTCGGCGGAGAGCGCGAGCGACTTGCCCGCGCGTTTCCGGGGCTTGAGGGTGAGGCCCGCGGCCTCGAAGACCCCGGGCACGGGAACGAGCGCGGCCTCCGCGAGCAGTCGCCCCTGCCGCAGCGCCACATCCAGACGCCGTCCCAGCGCCACCAGCGCCTCGCGCAGGGCCGCCTCCTGCTCCGGAGGCAGAGGGGTCGGGGACAGGCTCGCGGTCCACGCGGCGAACGTCGCGGCGACCTGATCCACGACGGGGCGGACCATGGCGAAGTCATCGCGGGAGAAGATGCGGGTGACGTAGGCGCTCTTGAACCGCCGCTCGTACGACGTGGCGTACTCGTTGACCAGCTCCACGGGGGCCCGGCGCAGCTGCGGGAACTTGAGGTGCGGGAAGAGGGCCTCGATGACAGGGGCGCGGCTGCTGGCGGTGAAGGTGATGCCGGCGTGCAGCTTCTCCAGCGCATCCACCCAGCGGCCCTGTTGATCGAACGAGAACTCCTCGCGGGCCTCGTCGAGCTCGGGCAGGTCCTTCACCTGTTCCAGCAGGCCACCCGCCGGTTCCCGGGCCTCGCGCAGGCGCTCCAGCGCGGAGGCCAGCCACTGCTTCTCGGCCTCCAGCCCTGGCCTGCCGACGACCATCTCCTCCGCCGTGGCGAGTCGGGCCTCGAAGGCCTCGGCGAAGCGGATCAGCTCATAGGATTCGAGCGTGGACGACATGCGTGAACGACTCCTCGGAGGGGCGGCGGAGATACCACACCTTCACCGTCCGACGAGCAGGGCCTCCATGGCGCCCGAGGCGGCGAAATCCGAGAAGGCCCACTCGGCCCCCGCGTCGATCAGCGCCTGCGGCGTGAAATTGCCCGTGCCCACGCCAATCGTCTCCGCGCCAATGCCCTTGGCGGCAGCGACGTCCTTGGGCGTGTCGCCGATGATCACCACCCGGCACGCCTCCAGGGGGTGGCCCAGCTGCGCCGCCCCGGCCTGCGCGCCATGCCGGATGAGGGCCACGCGGTCCTCGAAGTCGCAGCCGAAGCCACCGAAGGCGAACTGGTCGTGGATGTTCACGCGGTCCAGCTTCACCTTGGCGCCCGCGCGCACGTTGCCGGTGCCCAGGCCCACCGCGAAGCCCGCCCGCGAGCGCGCCTCCAGCACGGCCTCTCGCATGCCCGGATGCAGCCGGTACTCGCGCGCATCGACCTTGGGGACTTCCAGGCCCAGCCGGGCCACGTACGCGTTGATGACCGCGCTGATGGCGTCCTCGGTGTCGGGCTGGCCGATGATGCCCAGGCCCTTGCGGACGATGGCCCGGTCCGTCATGCCGGACATGCTGAAACCATCACACGCGTCCCGGCGCCGGTGGAGCTGCTCGAAGGCCAGGCCCATGGCGCGGCGACCGGCACCGCCGGTGGTGACGAGGGTGCCATCGATATCGAAAAGGAGGACGGTGGGGCGCATGGCCTCCCATCTAACGGAAGGCCCTGCCCGACGCGAGCCCCCGAGCAATCCACCCGGACAGCTGTCCTCGGCCATGCCCGGTGTCCGGCTCAGGGCTCGGCCAGCGTAAGCCCCTGCTGGAGCGCTTCACGCACTTGAGGGACATCCTCCAGGGGGAGCCGCTCCTCCAGCACCTCGCGCACCTGCTGACCGCCCAGCCTGCCGAGCGCCTGCGCCACGGCCTCACGGATCAGCAGGTCGCGATCCTCCAGCCGGGCGCGCAGCGTCTTCACGGCCTCGAACCCCAGGCGCTGCCCCAGCGCGGCGGCGGCCTGCGAGCGGACATCCGAAGGCCTTTGCGGATCCTCCAGCATCGCCTGGAGTGTCTGACCCGCCTCGGGAGCTTCCACCCGCGCCAGCGCCGTCACCGCCCGCATCCGCTGCGCATCGGGGACGCTCGTGTCCTCCGCCAGCGCCGCGAGCACGGGCACGACCCCTGGCCCCAACCTGCGCCACGCCGCCTCCGGTGCCACGGACGGCTGCGCGAGCAGACCCAGTGCCTCCGCGCGCAGCGGTCCGGGAGTCACGGCGACCGGAGCGACGGACGGGACCTTCGCGTGGACCGGAGCCGCCTCGGACACGGGCCCCGCGCCCGCGAGCACGGCAAGACCGGCCAGCGCCACCCACAGTGAGGAGGCGGAACGGGACGGGACCGGCGAGGGACGAACACCGCGGGGGCGGGACGGCTGACTCGGCATGCGAGGCTCCCGGTGGGGAAGGGGAGCCCTGTTATACGACGGCTGCCCGTCCGGACTCGATACCGCTAAGGTCGGACCACCATGGCCGGACGCGTCTTCTTCTTCCTCCAACACGCCACGTACGAGCCCGCCTATCAGGCGGCCTCCATGGGCATCACCGCCGCCGCGATGGGTGACGACGTCTATTTCGTCTTCGCCTTCGAGGCCCTGCGCCAGCTGGTCCGCGGCGGCTTCGGCCTGGCGCACAGCGAGCGCGAGCGCACCGAGGCGGCCCGGGCCGAAGGGCTCAATGTCCCCACTCCGGCCCGCATGCTGGAGGAGGCCCGTGCCCTGGGCGCGAAGCTCGTGGCCTGCGACACCACGGTGCGCATCTGTGGCCTCTCACCCCAGGACCTGCACGGCACGCTGGACGAGGTCATGGGCCTGGCCTCCATCTGGAGGCTGACCGAAGGCGCACGCGTCCTCACGCTGTGAGCGGCCTCCGGGGCCGGTTCCCACCCTCGGGAAGGAGGCGGATGTCCGACAGGGGATTCGAACCTGCCCCCGTGGATCGCCTGACGTTGCAACTTGGCAGCATTACCTGAATGGAACCTGCCTGCCGCGCGTCGCTGTAGCCTCGGTGGGCGTCCACGCGTTACGCTGGGGCATTCGCAGTTCGTTGTTCCCCCCTGGAAGGAATCCTCAAAGCCTATGCGCGCCAAGTTGACCCCCCTGAGCGCACTGCTGGCCGGCACCCTCGGTGTTGCCGTCATGGCCGGCTGTCAGACCTATGACTTCGAGCCGGTGGATCCGCTCGCCATCGCCCAGACGACGAAGGAGACGGTGATCACTGCCCGCCGGAGCAAGCCGGACGTGATGCTCCTCGTGGACATCTCCGGCTCGATGACGAAGCCGGTCAACGCGGATCTGGTCGTCAACGGCACGCGCGTGTGCGACCTCACCGAGGACGGTTATGTCTTCGCCTGTGGTGAGGACTACCCCTGCGATACTTCGAAGTGCCCCACGCGCTGGTCGGAGCTGCAGGGCGCCATGGGCCCGTTCCTCGCGGAGAGCGGCAAGCTGGTCCGCTTCGGCCTGACGACCTATCCGGTGCCTCCGCCTCAGCTGCCGCCTCCGCAGAAACCGAGCGCCGCCCAGCTCTGCGCGCCTGCCACCACCGGAGAGAGCGTCCGCGTCAGCATCCCCGTCGACAAGGATCTGGACGAGGAGCTCCTGCTTCACGCGAACTCGGTGAATGACAGCATCCAGTCCATCCCCAACGGCGGCCAGGGCCGTCCCCAGGGTGGTACGCCGACGGGCGAGAGCCTGAAGTTCACGGGCACCCTCTTCAGTGGCCCATCCGAGGACCGCGATCGCATCATCATCCTGCTGACCGACGGTCTGCCTAACTGCAACGAAAAGAACCAGTACAACGGTAGCAGCCCCGAGTGCCGCTGCGTGGTCGAGCCCGCGAGCGCGTGCCTGTCCCCGGAAGCCCCGTACTACACCCGTGGTTGCCTCGACAAGAACGCCTCCGTGGCGGCCGTCGAGGCGCTGCAGACGAACAAGATCTCCACCATCGTCATCGGCTTCGGCGCGGAGACGTCGGTGGGTGACGGTCCCAGCGTCCTCAACGAGATGGCGCGCGCGGGCGGCTACGCGCGCACCTGCAAGGCCACAGTTGACTGCGGCGCGGGGGACACCTGCGACGTCGCGACCGGACTGTGCGGCCGTTCCTTCTACCAGGCGGGCAATCGCGAAGAACTGGCGAGCGCGCTGAAGTCCATCAGCGAGCGGTTCCTGCCGGGTGAGCCGTGCTTCACCCCGCTCGAGAAGAGCCAGCTGCCCTCCGACGAAAAGCTCATCGTCGTCTACATCGACGGCGAGCGCACGCTCGCGGGCCCCGACACCTGGTCGCTGGAAGAGGGGGGCGTGCGGTTCACGGGCAGCGCCTGCACGAAGCTGGAGGCGTCGCGTCCGGAAGACCCTGTGACGGTCGAAGTGCGCGCCATCCGCCAGCTCTAGGCAGCAGGCAGGCGGAGGCGGCTTTACGCGGGCGGGGGCGGGGATTATAGGGTCCTCGCCTCGCCGGTCGCCTCCGCCATGAAAATCACCGTCCTCTCGCGCTCCGCTTCCATCTCGTCCACGCGGCGGATCGTCGAAGCAGGCCGCGCGAGGGGGCACCGGGTCCGCGTGCTCAACCCGCTCCGGGTGCAGATGCATCTGGACGGGGGCAGCCAGGCGACCCTCTTCTACGACCGCAAGAAGCTCACGCCCACCGACGTCGTCATCCCGCGCATCGCCCTGTCCATCAGCACCTACGGGCTCGCGGTGGTGAACCAGTTCGGCCTGGCACGCGTGCCCCTGGTGAACCATGCCCAGGCCATCGCGCAGTCGCGCAACAAGATGCGCTCGCTCCAACTCCTGTCCGCCCACGGCATCGACGTCCCTGCCACGGTGATGGCCCGGGACGCGGCCCACCTCAAGGAGATGGTCGGGCTCGTGGGCGGGGTGCCCGTGCTGGTGAAGCTCCTCCAAGGACAGGAGAAGCACGGCGTGATGGTCTGCGAGAGCCTCCAGTCGCTGGAGGCCGCGCTCGAGGCGGTGCTCGGGCTGGGGCACAACCTCGTCATGCAGGAGTACGTGCGGAGCACCGGCCAGGACGTGCGCGTCCTCGTGGTGGGCGGAGAGGCCATCGCCTGTGTGCTGCGCAAGCCGCGCCCCGGCCGGCTCTCACACACGCTGAACCGGGGCGCCCGGCTGGAGGCCATGACGCTGACCCCCAGCCACCGCGCCACGGCGGAGAAGGTCGCCCGGCTCGTGGGCCTGGAGGTCGCGGCGGTGGACATCCTGGACGTCCAGGGACACCCCAAGGTCTTCGAGGTGAACAGCTCGCCCGCGCTCCTGGAGATGGAAGCCGCGACGGGCCTGGACCTGGCCACGCCCATCATCCAGCGCGCGGAGGCGCTCGTCGCGGGCGCCGCCCCCGTCTGGAGCGCCGTCCTGGAGACGCCCCAGGCCCTGCCCCCGCCGCCGGGGCGCAAGGGCGTCGTGAAGGTGAACGCTCCGGGGAGTTAGAAGAGAAAGCGCTCCCCGCGCGTCCGAAGCCCCGGTATACGAACGCCGCCTTCCTGGAGACACCCATGCCCAGCCTCCGCCGCCTCCCGACCCTGGCCCCCCTGCTGCTGACGCTCGTCGGCGCGCCGGTGCTGGCCCAGGACGTGGACCCCGCCACCCTCTATGAAGTCACGACCGAGGGGACGTCCACGCAGGTGAAGGCCGGAGGGCAGGGGACGTTCGTGCTCGCCATCAAGTCGAAGCCCGGCGCCCATGTCTCCGACGAGGCCCCGCTGAAGCTGGAGCTGACGGGCAAGCAGCTGACGCCCGCCCGGAAGACGCTGACCCGCGAACAGTCGGTGGCGAAGAAGGCCGCCGGCCAGCAGTTCGTGGATCCGCGCTTCGAGGTCCCCTTCACCGCGGTGTCCGCCGGCAAGGGCACGCTGGACGCGACGCTGACCTTCTTCATCTGCACGGAGAAGATCTGCGCCCGTCAGAAGAAGACCTTCTCGCTGCCCGTGGAGGTCCAGTAGCCCCCATGCGAGAGCGCCCTCCCAAGCCTTCCGGTAGCGACCGCGGCGGCCACGAAGCCCCGCGCTACGTCCATGGCGTCAACCCCGTGCTGGAGGCCCTGCGCGCCCACCCCGACGCGGTGGAGCGCCTCTTCATCGTCGACGGGCAGGTCGGCGCCAAGGCCGCGGGCGAGCTGCTCAGCCGCGCTCGGGACGCGGGCGTCCGGGTGGAGAAGGTCGGCCGGGAACGCCTGACCTCCATGGCGGAGGGCGGCGTGCACCAGGGCGTGGTCGCCGAACTGCGCGGCTTCCAGTACGTCGAGTTGGAGGACGTGCTCGACGCCGCGAAGGCCAAGAAGCAGCCCGCGCTCGTCGTCGTGCTGGACGGCATCCAGGACCCGCACAACCTGGGCGCCATCATCCGCTCGGCCCACGCACTCGGGGCTCACGGCGTCGTGCTGGCCAAGGACCGCGCCGTGCAGGTGACAGGCACGGTGGCCAAGGCCTCCGCGGGCGCCGTCGAATACTGCCCCATCGCGCGCGTCACCAACATCTCCCGGTCCCTGGAGCAGCTGAAGGAAGCGGGCCTCTGGGTCGCGGCCGCGGACATTGAAGGCGCCGAGCCTCTGTGGAGCGCCCGCCTGGACGGGCCCCTGGCGCTGGTGGTGGGGGCCGAGGGAGCGGGCGTGAGGGAAGGCGTCCTCAAGCACTGCGACTTCCGCCTCCGGATTCCCATGGTCGGTCAGGTCAGTTCACTGAATGCGTCTGTTTCCGCCGCGATTCTGCTATACGAGGTCGCCCGTCAGCGGGGCCGGCCTTCCCGCTGAAAACCCCGGATCAATCTCCTTGACTTGGAGAGTGGGGGCTTTTAAAAGGTCGCGCCTCGCAAGCCGCTGCCGAGGGGTTGACGGTCCGTCCGGGATGAGGTAGGGCGGGGCAGTTGCTGGATGGATGCCGGTGTAGCTCAGTCGGTAGAGCAACTGATTTGTAATCAGTAGGTCGCGGGTTCAAATCCCGCCGCCGGCCAGGTAGGACGGGCCGCGGACAAGGGCCCGGGACGCGGAAGCAGGATGGAGTAGGGAAGCAGCACGCAGCACCACAAGCGAATATCTGGAGAGATGCCCGAGCGGCCAAAGGGAGCAGACTGTAAATCTGCCGGCTCTATGCCTACGGTGGTTCGAATCCACCTCTCTCCACTCGGCAATGCGGGAATAGCTCAGTTGGTAGAGCGTCAGCCTTCCAAGCTGAATGTCGTGGGTTCGAATCCCATTTCCCGCTCCAACCGTTGTAGTGCATCGCCAAGCCCTGATAGCTCAGTTGGCAGAGCGCGTCCTTGGTAAGGACGAGGTCACCAGTTCAATCCTGGTTCAGGGCTCCATTTTTCGAGGAGTGTCATGTCCAAGGAAAAGTTCGATCGCAGCCTGCCCCACGTGAACATCGGAACGATTGGGCACGTGGACCACGGCAAGACGTCGCTGACGGCGGCCATCACGAAGGTGCTGGCCAAGACGGGCGGCGCCACGTTCCTGGCGTACGACCAGATTGACAAGGCGCCGGAAGAGCGCGAGCGCGGCATCACCATCTCCACGGCGCACGTGGAGTACAAGACGAAGAACCGCCACTACGCGCACGTCGACTGCCCGGGGCACGCCGACTACGTGAAGAACATGATTACGGGCGCGGCGCAGATGGACGGCGCCATCCTGGTGGTGTCGGCGGCGGACGGCCCGATGCCCCAGACGCGCGAGCACATCCTGCTGGCGCGCCAGGTGGGCGTGCCCTACATCGTGGTCTTCCTGAACAAGGTGGACCTGCTGGATGACCCGGAGCTGCGCGAGCTGGTGGAGATGGAGGTGCGTGACCTCCTGAAGAAGTACGAGTTCCCCGGCGACAGCATCCCCATCGTCCCCGGCTCCGCGGTGAAGGCGCTGGAGGGTGACACCAGCGACATCGGCGAGCCGGCCATCCTGAAGCTGATGGAGGCGGTGGACGCGTACATTCCGACGCCGCAGCGCGCGACGGACAAGCCCTTCCTGATGCCGGTGGAAGACGTCTTCTCCATCGCCGGCCGTGGCACGGTGGCCACGGGCCGCGTGGAGCGCGGCATCATCAAGGTGGGCGAGGAAGTCGAAGTCGTCGGTCTGCGTGCGACGCAGAAGACGGTGGTGACGGGCGTGGAGATGTTCCGCAAGCTGCTGGACGAGGGCCGGGCGGGCGACAACATCGGCGCGCTGGTGCGTGGCCTCAAGCGCGAGGACATGGAGCGCGGCCAGGTGCTGGCGAAGCCGGGCAGCATCACGCCGCACACGAAGTTCAAGGCGCAGATTTACGTGCTGTCGAAGGAAGAGGGCGGCCGCCACACCCCGTTCTTCAAGGGGTACCGTCCGCAGTTCTACTTCCGCACCACGGACGTGACGGGCACGGTGAAGCTGCCGGACAACGTCGAGATGGTCATGCCGGGCGACAACATCGCCATCGAGGTGGAGCTCATCACCCCGGTCGCGATGGAGAAGGAGCTCCGGTTCGCCGTCCGCGAGGGTGGCCGTACGGTGGGCGCCGGCGTCGTTGCGGAGATCATCGCCTAGTCGGCTTCCCGCCGACCGGCTTTCACGGGCACTGAGTTGCGGAGGGGAGGGCTGCTTTTGTAGCCTTCCCTTCTCGCATCTGGTGAAATGAACCATGCCTAAGGGTAACCGTTCCATCATCTCGCTCGAATGCACCACGTGCAAAGAGCGGAACTACACGACCACGAAGAACAAGCGGAAGAGCCAGGACAAGCTCGAACTGAGCAAGTTCTGTCCTCGCTGCCGCAAGCACACGGACCACAAGGAAGGCAAGGTCTAGGTCGTCCGTTCCATGAAGGTTTAGGCCAGTAGCTCCAACGGTAGAGCAGCGGTCTCCAAATCCGCGTGTTGGGGGTTCGAATCCCTCCTGGCCTGCCAGCTTCAGTACAGGGACCCCCGGTACCGAGCGGTGCCGGGGGTCCCTGCCTTTTCGCAGTCCCGCTTCCGCAGTCCCTCGTGAGGCACCATGGCGACGGCATCTGAGGCCAGCCAGCAGGCTAACCGCTCGGGCATCGACCCCAAGCGGCTCGTGGTCATCTTTTATCTCGTCGTTGCCATCGTCCTGGCCCTCTTCCTGGAGCACGTCTTCGGGTTGCTCTGGAGCCGGTTCGGCTGGAACGACGTGGAGCTCTTCGAAGGGCTCGGCTGGCGCGTGTCGACGCTGGTGGGCTATGTGGCTGCCCTGGCCCTGGTGCTGGCGGCCTACTTTCACCCTCGCACGCACACCCTCTCCATCGACGTGGCGTCCGAATTGATGAAGGTCACCTGGCCTACCTGGTCGGAGACCCGCGCATCGACCATGGCCGTGGTCGTCGCCTCGCTGGTGGCGGCCGTTCTGCTCTTCTGCATCGACACCGTCGCCTACAACTTGATGGTGGAGTGGCTGCCTGCCCTGTGGGGGAAGCTGTAATGGCGAAGAAATGGTTCACGGTCCAGACCTACTCGAACTACGAGAACCAGGCGAAGAAGAACCTGGAAGAGCAGGTGCGCCTCAAGGGCCTGCAGGACCAGGATCTGATTGGTGAGATCCTCATCCCCATGGAGCAGGTCGTGGAGATGGTGAACGGCGAGAAGAAGACCACCCGCCGCAAGCTCTTCCCGGGCTACATCTTCGTCCAGATGGAGCTTAGCGACACCACCGTCCACCTGGTGAAGAACACCTCCAAGGTGACGGGGTTCCCGGGCGTCGGTCAGAACGAGCAGCCCCGGCCCATGTCGGACCGCGAGGTCGAGCGCCTCACCGCGCAGGTCACCGAGGGCGCCCACAAGGCCAAGCCCAAGGTCCAGTTCGAGACCAGCGACACGGTGCGCGTCATCGACGGCCCGTTCGCCAACTTCAATGGCACCGTGGAAGAGGTCAACCCGGAGAAGGGCCGCGTGCGCGTGCTCGTCAGCATCTTCGGCCGTGCGACCCCCGTGGAGCTCGACTTCATGCAGGTGGAGAAGACCACCGGCTAGTTTCAAAGGTCTTCCGCGCCCGGGTGACGGGCGCGGATCAACGGGTGGGAGGGTCGCCCCGTCTGGCGGCCCGTTGGAACCACCCTCTCGAAAGGCAGCAGTCCGCCGATGAAGAAGGTCACAGGTCAGGTCAAGTTGCAGATTCCCGCCGGCAAGGCGAACCCCGCCCCGCCGATTGGTCCCGCGCTCGGTCAGCAGGGCGTGAACATCATGGAGTTCTGCAAGCAGTTCAACGCCAAGACGCAGGCGGAGGCCAAGGAGGGTCTGATCATCCCGGTGATCATCACCGTGTATCAGGACCGCTCCTTCACCTTCATCCTGAAGACCCCCCCCGCCGCCATCCTCATCAAGAAGGCCGCGGGTCTCCACACGGAGAAGAAGAAGGGTTCGGGCGCGAAGAAGCCGGGCAAGGAGAAGGTGGGGACGATCACCCGCCAGCAGGTGGAAGAGATCGCCAAGAAGAAGATCCAGGACACCACCGCCGCGTCCATCGAAGCCTGCATGAACACCATTGCCGGCACCGCGCGCTCCATGGGCATCGACGTCGTCGGCTAGCCCGCCCCATCTCTCAAGGATTCCTGCCATGGCTACCAATGGAAAGAAGTTCCGCGCGTCCAACGAGCTGGTGGACCGCAACAAGCGCTACGCCGTCGCCGAGGGCTTCGCGCTGCTGAAGAAGACCGTCGAGACCCGCGCGACGAAGTACGACCAGACGGTCGACGTCGCCATCAACCTGGGCGTGGACCCGAAGCACGCGGACCAGATGGTCCGTGGCGCCGTGGTGCTCCCGCACGGCACCGGCGCCACCGTGCGCGTGGCCGTGTTCGCCAAGGGTGAGCGCGCCACCGAGGCCGCCAACGCCGGCGCGGACATCGTGGGCGCCGAGGACCTCCAGAAGCGCATCGAGGAGGGCTTCCTCGACTTCGACACTGTCATCGCGACGCCGGACATGATGGGTATCGTCGGCCGGCTCGGTAAGGTGCTCGGTCCCCGCGGCCTCATGCCGAACCCGAAGGTCGGCACGGTGACCATGGACGTCGCCAAGGCCATCCGCGACTCCAAGGGCGGTAAGGTGGACTTCCGCGCGGAGAAGGCGGGCATCGTCCACGCGAAGATGGGCAAGGCCTCCTTCCCCGCGGACAAGCTCGAGGCGAACTTCAACGCGCTGGTGGACCTGGTGATGAAGCTCAAGCCGGCCACCGCCAAGGGCGTGTACCTGCAGGGCATCGCCATCTCGACGACCATGGGGCCGGGCATCAAGCTCGACACCACGGAAATCCTGGCGCGCCACCGCTAATCGCGGGTGTCAGGACGGGCAGGGAAGGGTGCGCTCCCTGACGGGGAGCGTCATTCCCGAGTCCGCTGAATGTCAGCCCGATAGAAAGTGCTGGATCTTTGCGAAAGCCGGGGGTATAGGCCCCCGGCTTTTGCAATTGGGGCGCCATGTCGAGAGACGCGGCGTTCCGACCTGGTTCATGACAGCAGGGACCTGGAAGGGAGAAGACGCGTCCGTTGGGAACCGGGCAACCGGTCGGGCCGTCCATCCACTCCTGGTTCAAACGGCCGCAAGGTCAGCCCTGCCGAGACTGGAGGTGCGGTGTGGTGCCTCTCGGAGGCCCCCCTCTCGCTCTGCCACTTTGGCCCAGGCATCACGCCCGACCGTCAGGTCGGGCCATGAAGGAGGTGAGTCAAGGTGCTGAAGAGCGAGAAGGAAGAGATGATCAAGGAGCTCCACGAGAAGTTCGCCCGGACGAAGACGGCGGTGGTCGCCGAATTCTCCAAGGTGGACGTGGAGACCGTCACCAAGCTGCGTCGCAAGTTCCGCGAGGGCAAGGTCGAGTACAAGGTCATCAAGAACACGCTGGCGCGCCGTGCCGCTGAGGGCACGACCGTCTCCGCGATTTCGGATGACTTCACCGGTCCCGTGGCCCTGTGCATCAGCTACGACGACGTGGTGGCTCCTGCGAAGATCCTGATGGATTTCATCAAGGACATGGAGACCATCAAGGTCCGTAGCGCCGTGGTGGACGGCAAGAAGATTGATGCCAACGGCGTGAAGGCGCTGGCGAAGATGCCGGGCCTCAATGAGCTGCGCGGGCAGTTGCTCGGCATGCTCAACCAGCCGGCAGGCAAGCTGGTTCGGACCATCGCGGCCCCCGGGTCGCAGCTCGCGCGGGTGCTGCAGGCCAACGCGGACAAGTCGCAGGGGCAGTAATCATCCCGAGAAGTTTTTCTACCGCAACCTCTTCGGCGCGGCAGCCCAGATGGGTCGCCCGCCGTTAGTCAACCGCAGAAGGACACAGTTCAATGGCTGACCTGAATTCGATTGTCGACCAGCTCTCTTCGCTCACCGTCATGGAAGCGGCCGAGCTCGTGAAGCAGCTTGAGGCGAAGTGGGGCGTTTCCGCCGCCGCCGTGGCCGTGGCCTCCGCGGGCCCTGCCGCCGCCGCCGCTCCTGTCGAGGAGAAGACGGAGTTCAACGTGGTGCTGGCGAACGCCGGCGCCAACAAGATCAACGTCATCAAGGAGATCCGCGCCATCACCGGCCTGGGCCTGAAGGAGGCCAAGGACCTGGTCGAGGGCGCGCCCAAGACGGTCAAGGAAGGCGTCAACAAGGACGACGCCAAGAAGATCAAGGACCAGCTCGTCGCGGCTGGCGCCACCGTCGAGATCAAGTAGTTCTGTACAGGGGCTGCCCTGTTCTTCCGGGAAATCCCGGGCAGCCTGCTGATCGGATGAGCAGGCCGGTGCTCCCTTTGCTGGGGCACCGGCTTTGCCCATTTGACATTTGCCAAATTTCCCGGCGCCGCCGCGCGTTACTGAAGTTTGCCCCGCCCGAGCAGCCGTCCCCGGAGACCGAATGCCGACGCAGATCCAGAACAATTTCCGCGTGCGGAAGACCTTCGCGAAAATCGCGAAGATCATCGACATTCCCAATCTCATCAACATCCAGAAGCAATCCTACGAGAAGTTCCTCCAGGCCGACATCGCCCCGGAGAAGCGTGAGGACCTTGGCCTTCAGGGTGTCTTCAAGTCCGTCTTCCCGATCCGGGACTTCAACGAGACCTCCTCGCTGGAGTTTGTGAGCTATCACCTGGAGAAGCCGAAGTACGACGTCGATGAGTGCCACCAGCGCGGAATGACCTACTCTGCGCCCATCAAGGTCGTCGTCCGCCTGGTCGTCTGGGACAAGGACGAGGAGACCGGCGCCCAGTCCATTCGCGACGTGAAGGAGCAGGAAGTCTACTTCGGCGAAATCCCGCTGATGACCCAGAACGGTACGTTCATCATCAACGGCACCGAGCGCGTCGTGGTGAGCCAGCTGCACCGCAGCCCGGGTGCGTTCTTCGACCACGACAAGGGCAAGAGCCACTCGTCGGGCAAGCTGCTCTACAACGCCCGCATCATCCCGTACCGCGGCTCGTGGATCGACTTCGAGTTCGACCACAAGGACCTGCTGTACGTGCGCATCGACCGGCGCCGCAAGCTGCCGGCCACCGTGCTCATCCGCGCCCTGGGCGCCGTCGGTGACACGGCGAAGAAGAACCCGCTCGACTTCAAGGGTTCTACCGAGGAGATCCTCAACTACTACTACGCCACCGAGACCATCTACCTGCAGAGCGCCGCGGACTTCGAGAAGTCCGTCGAGCTGGAGCTCCTGCCGGGTCAGCGCGCCACGCGCGACATCAAGACCAAGTCCGGTGAGCTGATCGTCAAGAAGAACCGCAAGTTCACGCGCGCCGCCATCAAGAAGCTCGAAGCGGCGAAGATGACCAAGCTGCCCATCGACGCGGACGAGCTCTTCACCAAGGTGTCCGCCTACGACGTGGTGGACGAGAACACCGGTGAGGTCATCCTCGAGTGCAACGAGGAGGTGTCCCAGGAGAAGGTGGACGAACTCCTCAAGCGCGACATCAAGGAGTTCAAGGTCCTCTTCATCGACAACCTCAACGTGGGTCCGTACCTGCGTGAGACGTTGATGCTGGACAAGATCGAGTCGCCCGAGCAGGCCATCATGGAGATCTACCGGCGCCTGCGCCCGGGTGATCCCCCGACGCCGGAGACGGCGACGAACCTGTTCAGCAACCTGTTCTTCAACCCGGAGCGCTACGACCTGTCCAAGGTTGGCCGCCTCAAGCTGAACTTCAAGTTCAGCCTCGAGGAACCCCTCGACGGTCAGATCCTGACCAAGCGCGACATCCTGGAGGTCATCCGCTACCTGATCGACCTGAAGAACGGCAAGGGGACGATCGACGACATCGACCACCTGGGCAACCGCCGCGTCCGCGCGGTGGGCGAGCTGCTGGAGAACCAGTACCGCATCGGTCTCGTCCGCATGGAGCGCGCCATCAAGGAGCGCATGAGCCTCCAGGAGATCGAGACGCTCATGCCGCACGACCTGATCAACGCCAAGCCGGTGACGGCGGTGATCAAGGAGTTCTTCGGGTCCAGCCAGCTGTCGCAGTTCATGGACCAGACGAACCCGCTCTCGGAAGTCACGCACAAGCGCCGTCTGTCCGCGCTCGGGCCTGGCGGTCTGACGCGTGAGCGCGCGGGCTTCGAAGTCCGCGACGTGCACCCGACGCACTACGGCCGCATCTGCCCCATCGAGACGCCGGAAGGCCCGAACATCGGCCTCATCGCGTCGCTGTCGACCTACGCGCGCGTCAACGAGTTCGGCTTCGTGGAGACGCCGTACCGCAAGGTGGATGCCGGCAGCGTGACGGGGGACGTGGCCTTCTACTCGGCGCTCGAGGAGGAGAAGCACACCATCGCCCAGGCGAACGCGGAGACGGACAAGAAGGGCAAGTTCGTCAACGCGCTGGTGCAGAGCCGCCGCAGCGGCGAGTTCGTCCAGGTCAAGGCCGAGGACGTGGACTTGATGGACGTGTCCCCGAACCAGCTGGTGTCGGTGGCCGCCTCCCTCATCCCGTTCCTGGAGAACGACGACGCGAACCGCGCGCTCATGGGCTCCAACATGCAGCGTCAGGCCGTGCCGCTCCTGCGCACGGCGGCGCCGCTCGTGGGCACGGGCATCGAGGCCATCGTCGCCCGCGACTCGGGCGTCACCTGCGTGGCGCGCCGTGACGGCATCGTGGAGTCGGTGGACGCCAGCCGCATCGTGGTGAAGGCGGACTCCAACGCGGCCCTGAGCGACGTGTCGAGCGAAGTCGACATCTACAACCTGCTCAAGTACCAGCGCTCCAACCAGAACACGTGCCTCAACCAGAAGCCCATCATCCGCAAGGGTGACCGGGTGAAGAAGGGCGACGTGATCGCGGACGGTCCGGCCACCGAGACCGGTGAGCTGGCGCTGGGACAGAACATCGTCGTCGCGTTCATGCCGTGGCAGGGCTACAACTTCGAAGACTCCATCCTGCTCAGCGAGCGCATCCTCAAGGAGGACGTCTTCACGTCCATCCACATCGAGGAGTTCGAGTGCATCGCGCGCGACACCAAGCTGGGCAAGGAGGAGATCACCCGCGACATCCCGAACGTGGGTGAGGAAGCCCTCAAGGACCTGGACGAGAGCGGCATCATCCGCATCGGCGCCGAGGTGAAGCCCGGCGACGTGCTGGTGGGCAAGATCACTCCGAAGGGCGAGACCCAGCTCTCCCCCGAAGAGAAGCTGCTGCGCGCCATCTTCGGTGAGAAGGCCGGCGACGTGCGCGACAGCTCCCTGCGCGTGCCCCCGGGCGTCGTGGGCACCGTCATCAACGCCAAGGTGTTCAGCCGCAAGGGCGTGGAGAAGGACGAGCGCGCCAAGCAGATCGAGTCCATGGAGGAGGCGAAGCTCCTCAAGGACCAGAATGACGAGATCAAGGTCCTCCAGGACTCCGCGTACAGCCGCCTCCGCGGGCTGGTCCGCGGCAAGGAGGTCCAGGGCAAGCTCGTGGACGACAAGGGGAAGATCCTCCTGAAGAAGGGGGACATCCTCAACGACGAGCTGCTGGCCACGGTGCCGTACAAGTACTGGGGCGAAATCTCCGTTGGCGATCCGCTGGACGCGCGCCTGCGCGACATCCTGCGCAGCCTGGAGGACACGAAGGAGGCCGTGAAGCTGGCCTTCGGCGAGAAGATCGCCCGCATCAAGAAGGGCGACGAGCTCCCCCCGGGCGTCATCAAGATGGTGAAGGTCTACGTCGCCATCAAGCGCAAGCTGGCGGTGGGCGACAAGATGGCCGGCCGCCACGGCAACAAGGGCGTCGTGTCCCGCGTCCTCCCCGAGGAGGACATGCCGTACCTGGAGGATGGCCGTCCGGTGGACATCGTCCTCAACCCGCTCGGCGTTCCCAGCCGCATGAACATCGGGCAGATCCTCGAGGTCCACTTGGGTTGGGCCGCGAAGGGCGTGGGCGAGCAGCTGCAGCGCTACCTCGACGAGAACTTCAGCGGCGAGCAGCTCAAGAAGCAGCTGAAGACCGTCTACGACGACAAGGCCTTCGGTGACTTCGTGGATGGCCTGTCCGACCAGGAGGTCCAGGACCTCTGCCGCCGCCTGAAGAAGGGCATCCACGTGGCGACGCCGGTGTTCGACGGCGCTCGCGAGACGGAGCTGCACGCCCTCTTCGACGAGGGCCGCCTGCCCCGCTCGGGCCAGATGGTGCTCTTCGACGGCCGCACTGGTGAGCCGTTCGACCAGAACGTCACCGTGGGCGTGATGTACATGCTCAAGCTGCACCACCTGGTGGACGAGAAGATCCACGCGCGCTCCATCGGGCCCTACTCGCTCGTCACGCAGCAGCCCCTGGGCGGCAAGGCCCAGTTCGGCGGCCAGCGTCTGGGCGAGATGGAAGTGTGGGCGATGGAGGCCTACGGCGCGGCGTACACGCTGCAGGAGTTCCTCACGGTCAAGTCGGACGACGTGGTGGGCCGCACGCGCATGTACGAGGCGATCGTCAAGGGCGACAACGTCCTGGAGTCCGGCCTGCCCGAGTCGTTCAACGTGCTCCTCAAGGAGCTCCAGTCGCTGGCCCTGGACGTGGAGCTGCTGGAGAGCGCGCCCCCGGAGCGGCAGCGCAGCTTCGGCGGTGACTTCCTGGGTGGCGGCGACGGCGAGGACCGGAAGTCCGGGACCGAGGCTTAGGCCTTTTCAAAGAAGCCGGTGCGCCCGCCTGACCGGCTGGCTGCTTCCTCGTGGAGGGAGCGGCTGGCCGGACCTGGGGCGGGGGCCCGAAACGTTTGGCGCCCTGAGCGCTCATAAGTTTTCGGAGGCAACGTGAAGGACATTTTCAACTTCTTCGAGAAGCCGAAGGACCCGCTGTCGTTCAACGCCATCCGCATCGCGCTGGCGTCGCCCGACAAGATCCGTCAGTGGTCGCACGGCGAGGTGAAGAAGCCGGAGACGATCAACTACCGCACCTTCAAGCCGGAGCGGGACGGGCTCTTCTGCGCCCGCATCTTCGGGCCGGTGAAGGACTACGAGTGCAACTGCGGCAAGTACAAGCGCATGAAGCACCGTGGCGTCGTGTGCGAGAAGTGCGGCGTGGAGGTCATCCAGTCCAAGGTGCGCCGTGAGCGCCTGGGCCACATCACGCTGGCCACGCCCGTGGCCCACATCTGGTTCCTCAAGTCGCTGCCCAGCCGCATCGGCAACCTGCTCGACATCACCCTCAAGGAGATGGAGAAGGTGCTGTACTGCGAGAGCTACATGGTCATCGACCCGAAGGCGACGCCGCTGCAGCGTGGCGAGCTCGTCTCCGAGGAGAAGATGCACCGGCTCTTCCAGGAGCACGGCGAGGACTCGTTCACCGCGGGCATGGGCGGCGAGGCCGTCCGCGAGATGCTCAAGTCCCTGGACGTGGAAAAGCTGTCCGAGGAACTGCGCAAGGACATGCGCGAGACCACCAGCGAGGCGAAGCGGAAGAAGTACGCCAAGCGCCTGAAGGTGGCCGAGGCGTTCCGCGTCTCCGGCAACAAGCCGGAGTGGATGATGCTGGACGTCATCCCCGTCATCCCGCCCGACCTGCGTCCGCTGGTGCCCCTGGACGGTGGCCGCTTCGCGACCTCCGACCTCAACGACCTGTACCGCCGCGTCATCAACCGCAACAACCGCCTCAAGCGGCTGCAGGAACTGAACGCGCCGGACATCATCATCCGCAACGAGAAGCGGATGCTCCAGGAGGCCGTCGACGCGCTGTTCGACAACGGCCGCCGCGGCAAGACCATCACCGGCCCGAACAAGCGGCCGCTGAAGTCGCTGTCCGACATGCTCAAGGGCAAGCAGGGCCGGTTCCGTCAGAACCTGCTCGGCAAGCGCGTGGACTACTCGGGCCGCTCCGTCATCGTCGTGGGTCCCGAGCTGCGCCTGCACCAGTGCGGCCTGCCGAAGATCATGGCGCTCGAGCTCTTCAAGCCGTTCATCTACAACAAGCTTGAAGAGAAGGGCTACGTCACCACCATCAAGTCCGCGAAGAAGATGGTGGAGAAGGAGCGTCCGGAGGTCTGGGACATCCTCGAGGACGTGATCCGCGAGCACCCGGTGCTCCTCAACCGCGCCCCCACGCTGCACCGCCTGGGCATGCAGGCCTTCGAGCCCGTCCTCATCGAGGGCAAGGCCATCCAGCTGCACCCGCTGGTGTGCGCCGCGTTCAACGCGGACTTCGACGGCGACCAGATGGCCGTGCACGTGCCGCTGTCCATCGAAGCCCAGATGGAAGCGCGCGTGCTGATGATGTCGACGAACAACATCCTCAGCCCCGCGAACGGCAAGCCCATCATCGTCCCGACGCAGGACATGGTGCTCGGCATCTACTACATGACGCGCGCCCGCGAGTTCGCCAACGGCGAAGGCCGCGTGTTCGCGTCGCCGGACGAGGTGCGTGCCGCGTACGACCACGGTGAGGTCCACCTGCAGGCCAAGGTGGTGTGCCGCATCGACGGCAAGCGCAAGGAGACCACGGTCGGCCGCGTGCTGCTGTGGGAAGTCGTTCCGCGCCGCGTGGGCTTCGACGCCATCAACAAGGTCCTGGACAAGAAGTCGCTCGGTAACCTCATCGACCTCTGCTACCGCCTCACGGGCGAGAAGGAGACGGTGCTGCTGGCCGACCGCATCCGCAGCGCGGGCTACTTCCACGCGACCCGCGCCGGTATCTCCATCGCGCTCAAGGACATGATCATCCCTGCGAAGAAGCAGGAGTTCCTGGACTACGCGCGCAAGGAAGTGGCGGAGATCGAGAACCAGTACCTGGAAGGCCTCATCACCGACGGTGAGCGCTACAACAAGGTCATCGATATCTGGGCGGAGATCACCGAGAAGGTCGCCCAGGAGATGATGCAGCAGATCTCCACCGACGAGGCCACGGGCTACCACGACGGGGTGCGCACGACGCGCAAGCAGCCGTCCTTCAACCCCATCTACATCATGGCCGACTCGGGCGCGCGCGGCAGCGCCCAGCAGATCCGTCAGCTGGCCGGTATGCGCGGCCTGATGGCCAAGCCCTCCGGTGAAATCATCGAGACGCCCATCACGGCCAACTTCCGTGAAGGCCTCTCCGTGCTCCAGTACTTCATCTCCACGCACGGCGCCCGTAAGGGTCTGGCGGACACGGCGCTCAAGACGGCCAACTCCGGTTACCTCACCCGCCGTCTCGTGGACGTGGCGCAGGACGCCATCATCAACGAGTACGACTGCGGCACCATGGACGGTCTGTTCATCGGCGCCCTGGTCGAAGGCGGAGAGATCATCGAGCCGCTGGGTGAGCGCATCCTGGGCCGCGTGGCCCTGGACGACATCCTCGACCCGGTGACGGGCGAGGTGCTGGTGCGCGCCAACGAGGAGATCGACGAGGAGCGCGTCCGCCGCATCGAGAACAGCGGCCTGGACAAGGTCAAGATCCGCTCGGTGCTCACCTGCCAGGCCAAGCGCGGCATCTGCGTGGAGTGCTACGGCCGTGACCTGGCGCGTGGCCGCAAGGTGTCCGTGGGCGAGGCCGTGGGCGTCATCGCGGCGCAGTCCATCGGTGAGCCGGGTACGCAGCTCACGATGCGCACCTTCCACATCGGTGGCGCGGCGACCCGTCGCGCGGAGCAGTCCAGCCTGGAGAACCGCTACGCGGGTTCCGTGAAGTTCGCGGGCCTGAACACGGTGCAGAAGGCGGACGGCACGCTGGTGGCCATGAACCGCAACGGCGAGATCGTCGTCGTCGACGAGTCGGGCCGCGAGCGCGAGCGCTACCAGATCATCTACGGCGCCCGCATCCTGGTGAAGGAAGGCCAGAAGCTGGAGCCGGGCGTGCTGGTGGCCGAGTGGGACCCGTTCGCGATTCCCCTGCTCACGGAAGTGGGCGGTGTCGTGCGCTACGAGGACATCATCGAAGGCGTGACGATGTCCGAGACGCTCGACGAGGTCACGGGCCTGTCGCGCAAGACGGTCATCGAGTCCAAGGACCCGGAGGCGCGTCCGCGCGTCACCATCCGCGACGCGGCCGGCAACGTGAAGGACCTGCCGTCCTCCAAGAACCAGGCGAGCTACTTCCTGCCCCAGGGCGCGATCATCACGGTCAACGACCAGGATGAGATCTCCGCGGGCGAGGTCATCGCCAAGGTGCCGCGTGAGACGACGAAGACCAAGGACATCACGGGCGGTCTGCCCCGCGTGGCCGAGCTCTTCGAGGCGCGCAAGCCCAAGGACGCGGCGGCGATCGCGGAGATCGACGGCGTGGTGTCCTTCGGCAAGGACACCAAGGGCAAGCGCAAGCTCATCATCACCCCCGAGGTGAGCGGCGAGCAGCGCGCGGACCTGGCCAAGGAGTACCTGATCTCCAAGGGCAAGAGCATCAACGTCCACTCCGGCGACCGCGTGAAGGCCGGCGAGGCGATGATGGACGGCGCGGCCAACCCGCACGACATCCTCAAGGTGCTGGGCGAGAAGGAACTCGCGCGCTACCTGGTGGACGAAGTGCAGGAGGTCTACCGACTGCAGGGCGTGAAGATCAACGACAAGCACATCGAGACGATCGTCCGGCAGATGCTGCGCCGGGTGCGCGTCACGGACGTGGGCGACACCAACTTCCTGGTCGACGAGCAGGTCGAGAAGTGGGTGTTCGAGGAGGAGAACGAGAAGGTCATGTCCGAAGGGAAGCGCCCGGCCGTGGGCGAGCCCCTGCTGCTCGGCATCACCAAGGCGTCGCTCTCCACCGAGTCGTTCATCTCCTCGGCGTCGTTCCAGGAGACCACGAAGGTGCTCACCGAGGCCGCCATCAACGGCAAGGTGGACTACCTGCGCGGCCTCAAGGAGAACGTCATCATGGGCCGGCTCATCCCCGCCGGCACGGGCCTGCCGAACTACAAGCACCTCGACATCGAGGTGGAGAGCCCCACGGACGAGGTCAACGAGATGGAGGCCGCCCTGGCCGCCACCCACGGCGACACCGGCCCGCTGGCCCCTCCGCCGTCGCGGCCGGACACCCGGTCCACCGACGTCGCCTAGTGATTCCCCGAAGCGTCCCTGACGCTTCGTGAGCCAGCCGCCGTCCTGGTGTCATGCCGGGGCGGCGGCTTTCTCGTTTTGCACAGTCCGCCCTCTGTCCGCTTGACAGCATGTCGCGGTGCGTTATCTTGACGCATCACGTTACGAGACCCGGTAGCAGCCGGGGGGGAGCACGACATGACGACGACGAGTGCGAAGGCAGCGGAGAAGCAGGGCGTGACGCAGAACGTGGAGGCCTACCTGAAGGGGCGGTTCTCCGAGGCGCAGAAGCGGTTCCAGGGCCTGGAAGGGGAGGCGAACAAGGCCTTCCGGACGCTGGAGACGCGGAGCCAGGTGGCGGCGAAGGAGGTCCAGGCCCTGTGGACGAAGGTGCATGCCGGTGAGCTGCGCGCGGACCCCCGCGTTCAGGAGCTGACCAAGAAGGTGGACGAGGCGGGCGTCGAGCTGCGCAAGCGGCTGGATGGGCTCCAGGCGAAGGTCGTGGAGGCGGTGGGAGTTGCCAGCCAGTCCCAGGTGCAGCAGATCACCCAGGAACTGGGCCGCCTGTCGAAGAAGCTGGATGTGCTCCTGAAGCCCACCCGGCG
>NZ_RAWK01000380.1 GCF_003612165.1 Corallococcus aberystwythensis
GGGTGGCACTCCCCTCCTCGTCGCGCGGACGGGCCGGCGCGGGAGCCGGGGCGGCGGGCGGACGGCTGTAGGCCTCTCCGGCGATGGCGCGCGACATCTTCTCCGCCATGGCGTCGCTGCCGGACAGGAGGAAGTGCTCGCGCGCGCGGCCGTACTCGCCCATCTGGGCGAAGGTCAGCCCCAGGTAGTTGTGGGCCTTCTTGTGGTCCGGGGCCAGGTCGGTGGCGGTCTCGAACTCGCGCGCCGCGCGCTGGAGTGCGTTCGTCTTCAGGTAGACGAGCCCCAGGTTCACGCGCAGCGTGGGGTCCACCGGGTTGTCCCGCACGAGCATCTCGTACAGCTCCGCGGCGCGGTCGAAGAGGCCCAGCTTGAAATACGTCAGGCCCAGGAGGTTCTGGGCCTTCTCGTGGCGCGGCTGCAGCTGGTGCGCACGCTCCAGGAAGTCCTTCGCTTCGGTGACCTTGCCGGCGCCCAGCAGCTCACCTCCGCGGTGGAGCTGCTGCAGGAACTCCTCGTCAGCGGGGCCCGGCTCCTTCGTCCCCTTCGTGCGCGTCGTCATTCTCGGGTGTGGGCTCACGGCTGCTGGCCTCGGCCTGGGCGAGCCGCTCGCGCTCCTTGTAGTGTTGGTAGAGCTGGAGGACCTTGCGCACGTACTCCTGCGTCTCGGCGTACGGCGGCACCTGGCCCCCGTACTTCTTCACCGCGTCCGGCCCGGCGTTGTACGCGGCGACCATCTTCACCATGTCGCCGTCGAACATGTTCGCCAGCACGCGCAGGTAGCGCACGCCGCCCTCGATGTTGTCCTTCGAGTCGAAGATGTCCTTCACGTACATGTCCGACGCGGTGCCCGGCATGAGCTGCATCAGCCCGCTGGCGCCCTTATGGCTGAGCGCGTTCGGGTTGAAGTTGCTCTCCGTGTGCATGATGGCGCGCACCAGCGCGGACGGGATGCGGTAGCGCAGCGCCGCGGTGGTGATGTGCGGATCCAGCTCCGCGGGCGTCCGCGAGCGGCCCCGCACGGGCGCGGACTTGGCCGGCGCGGGCGTGAAGGTCCCGGACAGCTTGCGTGCCTTGCGCGCGCCTCCGGGCGGCACGTTCGTGTAGACGATGGTGCCGTCCTTCTCGACGTAGCTGTAGATGCCGTCGGAGGCGTACGCCGGGAGGGCGGCGGTCAGCAGGACAACGAGGGCGGTCAGGACACGCATGGCGGCGGGCGAAACCTTAGACAACGCCCGGAAAGTCCTCAAGAAAACGCCTTGTTTCCAGCACTTACCGCCATTAAGCCTGTTGGCCATGCCCCATCGGTTTGATTTCCTCGTCATGGGCGGCGGCGTGGCAGGCCTGTCGTTCGCCCTGCAGGCGGCCCGGCACGGCACTGTCGCCGTGCTCACCAAGCGCGAGCGTGGCGAGGGCAACACCGCCTACGCGCAAGGGGGCATCGCGAGCGTCCTGGCCCCCACGGACACGTTCGACGCGCACATCGAGGACACGCTCGTCGCGGGCGCGGGCCTGTGCCACCGGGACGCGGTGGAGGTGACGGTGCGCGAGGGGCCCACGCGCCTCAGGGAACTGGTGGCGCTGGGCGCGGAGTTCGACCGGCTGGGCGGCGAGTTCGACCTCACCCGCGAGGGCGGCCACTCGGCCCGCCGGGTCATCCACTCGGGCGACATCACCGGCCGCGAGGTGCAGCGCGCGCTCCTGGCCGCGTGTGATCAGCAGCCCAACATCACCTTCTTCGAGAACACGGCCGCCATCGACCTCATCCTGGACCGCCGGCCACACGCCCCCTCCAGCCGGTGCGTGGGCGCGTACGCGCTCCTGGAGAACGGCGCCATCGAGCGCTTCCTCTCCAAGGTGACGGTGCTGGCCACGGGCGGCGCGGGCAAGGTGTACCTCTACACCTCCAACCCGGACGTCGCGACGGGCGACGGCGTGGCCATGGCGTACCGCGCGGGCGCGCGCGTGGCGAACATGGAGTTCTACCAGTTCCACCCCACGTGCCTCTTCCACCCGGAGGCCAAGAGCTTCCTCATCAGCGAAGCGCTGCGTGGCGAGGGCGGCAAGCTGCGGCTCAAGGGCGGCCAGACGTTCATGGACCGCTACCACCCCATGCGGGACCTGGCCCCGCGCGACGTGGTGGCGCGCGCCATCGACGCGGAGCTCAAGCGCACGGGCAACGACTGCGTCTACCTGGACATGACGCACCTGGGCCGCGCGTACCTCACCGAGCGCTTCCCCAACATCTACGCCACCTGCAAGGCCTTCAACATCGACATGGCGGTGCAGCCCATCCCCGTCGTGCCCGCGGCCCACTACCAGTGCGGCGGCGTGGTGACGGACCTGTCCGGGCGCACCAACGTGCCGGGCCTGTACGCCATCGGCGAGGTGTCCTGCACGGGCCTGCACGGCGCCAACCGGCTCGCGTCCAATTCGCTCTTGGAGGGCCTGGTGTTCGGGCACCGCGCGGTGCAGGTGGCGGCGGAGGAGCTGTCCTCGCAGTCCCTGCCGAAGGAGGATCCGCCGGCCTGGGACTCCGGCAGCGCGGTGGACTCCGACGAGAGCGTGGTCGTCACCCACAACTGGGATGAGATCCGCCGGCTGATGTGGAACTACGTGGGCATCGTCCGCACGGACAAGCGGCTGATGCGCGCGCGGCGGCGGCTGGAGCTCTTGCGCGAGGAGATCCGCGACTACTACTGGCGCTTCAAGGTCACCCGCGACGTCATCGAGCTGCGCAACATCGCGGAGGTGGCGCACCTCATCGTGGACTGCGCGAGCCGCCGCAAGGAGAGCCGGGGCCTGCACTACACCCTGGACTACCCCCACACGGACGAGCACCAGGGCACGCGCGACACCGTCCTCTCGCGGGAGCTGTGAGCCGCCATGTCCCGTCCGCGCCGCATGCTGGATGACCTCCCCGGCCCCTCCGGGCTGGGAGATGCGCAGGGCCCCACGCCGCGTGGCCAGGACGGGGACGGACCTCCGCCGGGTCCACGGCAGCCCGGCCCTCCGCTGCCCACGCCCTACGTCAGCTACGCCATCATCGCGGGCGCGGTGGGGATGTTCTTCCTGAGCAGCTCCATGGGCCGGCAGCTGGTGACGCCGGAGGGCGGGCGCTACGGCATCGTGGGGCCGCTGGCGCTCTATGGCCCGTGGATCCGGGACGGCGAGTACTGGCGCCTGCTGGGCATGGTGTTCGAGCACGGCGGCCCGCTGCACCTGCTCTTCAACATGTCCGCCGTCTATTCGATGGGCACGTCGCTGGAGCGCGGCATCGGCAGCTGGCGGTTCCTGGCGATGTCGCTCGTCACGGCGCTGGGCGGCTCCGCGTTCGCGCTCTTCTTCAACTTCAACACCGTGACGGTGGGCGCGTCCGGGATGATCCTGGGCTGGGGCGGCGCGATGCTGCCCATCCTCAACCAGCAGGGCCGCCGGGAGCATCTGTTCTGGCTCGTGCAGGTGGCGGTCATCAGCCTCCTGCCTGGAGTGAGCTGGGCCGGGCACCTGGGCGGCTTCCTCTTTGGCCTGCCGTGCGGCATGGCGCTGCGCCTGGGCCCGAAGTTCTACTCGCGCGCCATCCCCGTCCTGCTGTTCATCGCCGCGGCGCTGGCCGTGGTGGCCGCCCACCCCCAACGGTACGGATCCTTCTGACCATGGCTGAGAGCACCGTGCGCAGCGTCTGCGTCTTCTGTGGCTCGCGCTCCGGCGTGCGCGCCGAGTTCCGCGAGGCAGCCTCCAGGATGGGGGCCGCGCTGGCGAAGCGGGGGCTGACGCTCGTCTACGGCGGCGCCAGCGTGGGGTTGATGGGCGCGGTGGCGGACGCGGTCATCGCCAATGGCGGCAAGACCGTGGGCGTGCTGCCCCACTTCATGGACGCGAAGGAGCTGGCCCACCCGCGGCTGACGGAGCTGCACCGGGTGGACTCCATGCACGCGCGCAAGGCGCTGATGGCCGAGCGCGCGGACGCCTTCATCGCCCTGCCGGGCGGCTTCGGCACCCTGGACGAGCTCTTTGAAATCGTCACCTGGGCGCAGCTGGGTCTGCACCGCAAGCCCATGGGCCTCCTGGACGTGGACGGCTTCTTCCAGCCGCTGCTCGCGCTGGTGAACCGGATGGTGGAGGCGGGCTTCGTCCCGGAGACGCAGGGCATGCCCTTCGCGGTGAACCCTTCGCCGGACGCGCTCCTGGACCGCCTGCTCGCGGGGCCCACGATGCCGCTCACGTCGAAGTGGCTGAAGGACGGCCAGCAGACCTGAGGTCCGCGGCCGTCCCCTGCTACCACGTCAGCGCGCGCTCACCTTCAGCTCCGCGTTCCCCAGCGACGAGGCGACGCGGAGCATCACCTGCTCGGTGCCTTCGGGGATGACGGGCTGGCCGTCGGCGAACACCTTGGGGAAGCGCACGCGGTAGGTCACCCAGAAGAGGCTGGCGTACGGGTAGTACGCGCGCACGTTGAGGTCCGACCGGCCCATCCGGCGGATCGCCAAGGGCGTGATTTCGCCCGCGGGCGTCACCAGCGCGATCCGCCAGATGCTGTTGCGGTGGGCAAAGTCGTCGTAGCGGTAGTCGTTGACGTGCACCGCCAGGAAGAACTCGTGGAACTGCTCCGCCTCGGCCTTCTCCTCCGCGAGGAGCTGTTCCACCTTGGCCGCGGGCAGCGTCTGGAAGATGGCGCGGCGGTGGATGCGGGCCTCGCGGAAGGCGGGCGTCTGGAGCGTGGCCCCCGCGAAGACGCGCGTGTCGAAGCCGTCGTAGATCTCCTTGCGGTCCGAGTACCGATCCAACACGGCGAGGTAGGCGGCCTCCTGCTTCGGATCATCCAGCGTGGGCGCGGGCTCGCCGACGCTGGGTGGAGAGCTGGCGCAGCCCCCCAGCACGCCCAAGAGCACCGCGGCCACCAGCAGCCTTCTCACGGGATGAAGTCCTTGCGCGTGAACAGCGTGGTGAGTCGGTGGCCGGTGGCCTCCACGGCCTCGCGTCCGCCCTCCAGCCGGTCCACCAGCGCGAAGGCGCCCAGCACCGTCAGGCCCTCCAGCTTCGCGCGCTCAATCGCCTTGAGCGTGGACGCGCCCGTCGTCACCACGTCCTCCACGATGGCCACCGGGGCGCCGGGGCCCAGCGCGGACAGGCCTTCAATCCACTGGCCGGTGCCGTGGCCCTTGGGCTCCTTGCGCACGATGAACGCGTGCAGGGGCTTCTGGCCGCCGCCCTCCAGGAAGCTAGTGAGGCTCACCGCCGACGCGAGCGGATCCGCGCCCAGCGTCAGCCCGCCCGCGGCCACCGCCGACGGAGCGTCACGCCGGATGGCCTCCAGGAGCAGCCGGCCGATGAGGTAGTGCCCCTCGGCGAGCAGCGCCGTGCGCTTGCAGTCGATGTAGAAGTCCGACTCCTTGCCGGAGGAGAGCACCACGCGCCTGCGCTCGAAGGAGCGCTGCGTGAGCACCTCCAGGAGCCGGGCGCGGTCGCGTTCGAGCGTTTCCGGCATGGGCTACAGATCCTCCAGGTACGCCACCAGCTGCGCCGAGTAGCGCAGCTGCATCAGCAACTCCGCCTTGCGCGATTCGTCCAGCGCCGCGAACACGTCCGCGAGCAGCGACAGGTCCTGGTTGAGGGCGCCCATGCGCTGCGCGACGTCCACCGCCAGCTCGTCCGCGTCGATCTCCTCCTCGACGCCCTCCGGAGCCAGCGTCTCCTCGGTGGCGAGCGCCTTCTCCAGCATGTCGCGCACCGGCGCCGTCAGCCGGCCTTCGGCCTCCAGCGACTCGCGCTTGGCCTCCAGCACGTCATGCTCCACCGGCGAGGCGTGGATGGCCTCCGCCAGGGACAGCAGGAGCGCGTCCTCATCCGACAGCTCCTCGTGCACGCGTACCTGGAGCTGGTCGCGCTTGAGGAAGCGCAGCGCCGCCACGCGCCGGAAGCCGCAGATGAGCTGGTAGCGGTCCTCGCCGCGCGGGCGCACGTCCACCGGGAACAGCTGGCCCAGTCGCGCCAGGTCCGTCGCCAGTTCGGACACGTCGCCCTCGTCCCGCAGGCGGAAGGTGGTGTCCTCGTCCAGTCGCTCCAGCGGCAACACCATCGCCGTCACCTGTCCCATCACGCGCGGCTCGATGGCCTCCGCGTGGGGCTCCCCTTCCGGGGTCGCCGCGTCTTCGTTGGAGCCTTGTTCCGCCTGCGCGCCGGAGCCCGCGTCCTCCTGGCTCGCGCGGCTCGCCACGTCCCAGATGCCGGCGCCCAGGAGCGCGTCGTCCGCGCCCGACACCGGGCCGGTGCGCGGCTCCTCCAGCACGTCCTTCGCCTCGCCGCCGCCGTCGCTGCCCGTGCCGGAAGCGTCCTGCACGCGCTCGCCCGAGGCCAGCTCCACGTAGCGGCCGGGCCCCGTGGAGGCGTCCGCACCGGCATCCGTGCCCTCGCCCTGACCGGTCTCGCCCGCGTTGCGTGCGTCCGCCCCGGTCGAGGACCCATCGCCTTCCCCGGCGGACGGCTCGCTCGAAGTCCCGGTGCCGGCGTCGCGGGCCTCACTGGACTCCGGTCCGCTCGCGGACGCGCTGCCCTCGCCACCAGCCGTGCTCGCCTCGGATGCGTCCGAGGAGCCGCTGCCCTCGCCACCGGCCGTGCTCGCCGCGGATGCGTCCGAGGCGCCGCTGCCCTCGTCACCGGCCGCTCGGGGCTCCGTATCGCTTCCCGTGGTGCTCATGGTCTGCCCCTCGCCGGGCAGGTCCGTCTGGGCTCCACCCGCTTCAGCCGGGGTGGTGCCTTCCGACGTCACGTCTCCACTCGCGCCCTCGCCGTGCTTCGGCGGGGACGCGTCGGCCGCGCCCTCGTGCTCGGACGGCGTCGCGTTCTCCCCAGGTGTGCCCGGCATCCCTTCCTGTCCCTCGGCCCTGTGCTCGGCGTCCATGGTGGCACCCCCGGTTGTCCAACCCCCGCGCCGCCGGAAACGACGGCGCGGCGGGAGGTCTCTAGCGGGACTTCTTCACCACGACCTTCTTCTTCGCGCCAGCACCCATCACGCGGGGAATGGGCGCGGAAGCACTGCTCGCCTGCTCAGTGGACGCCGGGCGCGGAGGCTCCGGAGCCCGGCGTCCACTGAGCAGGCGAGCAGTGCTTCCG
>NZ_RAWK01000381.1 GCF_003612165.1 Corallococcus aberystwythensis
GGGGTGGCGGGGTGTGCGGATTCCTACGCGTTGGAGGGGCCGGGCCCTTAGACTTCCGGACACATGCTCCACGTCATCCCTCTGGGCGGCCTTGGCGAAATCGGCCTCAACGCCATGGTGCTCGCCTGTCGTGGGGAGATGCTGCTCATCGACGCCGGCCTGATGTTCCCCACTGCGGGAATGCCCGGCGTGGACATCATCGTCCCGGACTTCACGCACCTGAAGCGCAACGCGGCCCAGTTCAAGGGCGTGCTCCTCACGCACGGCCACGAAGACCACATCGGCGCGCTCCCCTACCTGCTGGGCGACGTGCCGGTCCCCATCTACGGCACCCGCTTCACGCTCGCGCTCGCGCGCAACCGCCTGGAGGAGCTGGGCGTGAAGGCGGACCTGCGCGAAATCGAGCCGCGCACGCCCTTCCCCGTGGGCAGCGTCTTCAAGGTCGAGGCCACGCGCGTGACGCACACCGTGCCGGACGCGGTGGGCTTCATCGTCCGCTCGCCCGAAGGCACCGTCATCCACACCGGCGACTTCAAGCTGGATCCGGACCCCATCGACGGCCTCAAGACGGACCTGGAGCGCTGGGGCGAGGCAGGCGACGAAGGCGTGCTGTGCCTGCTGTCGGACTCCACCAACTCCGAGCACGTCGAGGAGACCGGCAGCGAGCGCGTGGTGCAGACCACCTTCGAGCGCCTCTTCCACGAGACGAAGGGCCGCATCGTGGTGGCCCAGTTCTCCTCCAACCTCCACCGGGTGCGCCACCTGCTGGACCTGTGCGAGCGCACCGGCCGGCTCGTCGCGCTCCAGGGCCGCAGCATGGTGCGCAACGTGGAGCTGGCGCGGGAGATGGGCTACCTGGACGTGCCCGACTCGCTCTTCGTGCACCTGGACAGCGTGCCGAAGCTGGCGCCCCACCGCGTGGCCGTGCTCACCACCGGCGCGCAGGGCGAACCGCGCGCGGGCCTCACCCAGCTGGCCAATGGTGACGGGCCCGTGCGCCTGGAGCCCGGCGACACCGTCATCGTCAGCGCCCGCCCCATCCCCGGCAACGAGCGGTCCGTGGGCGCGCTGCTGGACCAACTGCACTGGCGCGGCGCCCGCATCGTCTACGCCCAGGTGGAGCCCGGCGTGCACGTCTCCGGACACGCCAGCCGCCCCCAGCAGCGCCGGGTGCTGGAGCTGGTGCGCCCCCGCAACTTCGTCCCCGTGCATGGGGAAGTCCGGCACCTGCACCGACACCTGACCACCGCCCGCGAGGCTGGCATGACGGCGGAAGGCCTGCTGCTGGCTCACGACGGGGACGTGGTGACGTTCGAGGAGGGGCGGGGCCGTTTCACTGGCAGCGTGCCTTCAGGGCGCATCATGATGGAGCGCTCCGGGGACGGGGTGGTGACGCCGGAGACGCTGGTGGAGCGCAACCGGCTGGCGGAGACGGGCGTGGTGGCCGCGGCGGTGGTGCTCCGGCGCGACACCCAGGCCCTGGTGGCGGGGCCCCAGCTGTCCGGCCAGGGCCTCAACCCGGACGAGCAGGGCGTGCTCTCCCGGGTGGCCCAGGACGCGCGGGCCTTCTTCGAGGAGCTCAACCCCCTGCTTCGCGGGGACGACGCCCTGGTGCGCGAGGAGCTGGTGAAGGCGGTGAAGCGGGCCTTCAAGCAGCACACCTCCCGGCGGACCCTGGTGGTGCCCTTGGTCGTCCGGGTGTAGGTATGTTAAGGGCGCGAAAAGGTTCCCCCCATGCCCTCCTTCGACGTCATCTCCAAAATCGACCTGGCTGAACTCGACAACGCGGTCAATCAGACCCGGAAGGAGCTCAGCACCCGCTATGACTTCCAGGGTGTGAAGGCCGAAATCGACATCGCCCCGGACCACACCTCGCTCACGTTGAAGACCAACAGCGAGGAGAAGCTCCAGGCCGCCAAGGAGGTCCTGCTCGGCAAGCTGGCCAAGCGCGGCATCAGCCTGCGCGTGCTGGAGTTCGGCGACATCGAGAAGACGGGCCTGTCCAACGTCAAGCAGCCCATCAAGCTCCAGCAGGGCATCCCGGTGGAGAAGTCCAAGGAGCTCATCAAGGTGCTCAAGGACTCGAAGATCAAGGTGCAGGGCTCCATCCAGGCGGATCAGCTCCGCGTCACGGGCAAGAACCGCGACGACCTGCAGGAGGCCATGGCGCTGTTCCGCAAGGAGCAGGACCGCCTCAGCCTGGACATGCAGTTCACCAACTTCCGAGACTAGAGGCGCCCTTCCGCCATGCACGCCGCCCGTCTGGTCCCCCTGCCCCTCTGCCTGCTCCTCGCCACCGCCGCGTTCGCGCAGGACGAGGCGCCCCGGCCCAGCAAGCCGGTGCCCGTGCTCAAGAAGGCGCCCCGTCCGGAGAAGGGGCTCAAGGACTTCGGCTCGCCGCTGGTCCTCAAACCGCTGTCCACCGAGGGCGCCACCGCGAACTTCTCCGCCCGGGTGGGCTGGCGCAAGGACACGCTCTTCGTGGGCGTGGAGGCCACGGACAACCAGCTGCTCGCGGGTGACGTCATCACCCTCACGCTCTACTTCCCGGACTCGGGGCCCACCGCCACGGGCTACTCCTACCGCTTCGCCTTCGACGGCCAGCGCACCTCCGGGGCGGACAGCAACACGCCGAAGTTCGCGCAGGGCCTGGTGAACGCCGCGGTGCACCGCCAGGGCGACACGCTGTCCGTGGTGGCCATGGTGCCCGTGCGCGCGCTGCCCCGCTTCCCCGCCGTGGATCCGCTCGTCATGGACCTCTGCATCACCTACGAGGACCAGGACCAGGTGGGCGCCAAGGTGGTGCCCGTGTCCAACTGTAAGGGCGGCACGATGCCGGAGGGAGAAGCGCTGCGCCTGCCGGACGAGGCGCGCAAGAACCTCAAGCTCAAGCCCTCCGCCAGCGTCACCGCCCTGGAGGCGGCCCCCACCGGCTGGCTGGGCTGGGGAATGCTCAGCTACCCGGACTGGGCCCAGGGAGAGGAAGCCCTCACCCCCGCCTCGCTGCGCGCGCTGGTGGCCCCCACCGCCGTGGACGCCACGAAGATGGGCGTGAACCTGCCGGAGGCGTTGAGCCTGCCGGACGGACGGCCGGTCGTTACGGTGCTTACCGGGAAGAATCCCTATGCCGTCGAGGGTCAATGCGACTCCGATGACGAGCTCCGCATGGGGCTCTATGTCGTATCGGGGAAGACAGCCCAGCGAGTGCTCGACTGGCCGGCCGCCACCTGTGCGCTGGGTCGCGCCACCTCGGTGGAGATGGAAGAACAGGGAGCGCTGAACATCGGTTACTCGAACGGCGCCATCATCAACTTCGTTTGGAGTGCGGACCACTTCGAGCGGACGCAACTGGGAAAGCGGTAGACGCGCGTGGAAGAGACCAAGAGCCTGTACATGATGACCCTCGGCTGCCCGAAGAACCGGGTGGACTCCGAGGTGATGCTGGGCACGCTGCGCACCCGCGGCTATTCGCTCGTGCAGGAGGCCTCGGAGGCCGAGGTCATCGTGGTCAACACGTGCGCCTTCATCGGGCCGGCGAAGCAGGAGTCGGTGGACTCCATCCTGGAGATGGCGGAGCTGAAGAAGTCGGGCTCGTGCAAGACGCTCGTCGTCACCGGATGCCTGTCCCAGCGCTACGGCCAGGAGCTGTCGCAGGAGATGCCGGAGGTGGACCACTTCCTGGGCACCAGCGCGTACGCCCAGATTGGCGACCTGCTGGCGGCGGAGGCCACGCCGCGCCAGGTGATTCCGGATCCGGACTACATCCACAACGCGGAGACGCCGCGCATCAACTCGATGCCGAAGTACACGGCGTATCTGAAGATTTCAGAAGGCTGCGACAACGCCTGCGCGTTCTGCATCATCCCCACGCTGCGCGGCGGCCAACGCTCGCGCACGGTGCAGGACATCGTGGCGGAGGCGCGGAACCTGGCGGACAGCGGCGTGCAGGAGCTGAACCTCGTCGCGCAAGATTTGACGGCGTACGGGCATGACCTGCCCGGCAAGCCGAAGCTCCACGAGCTGCTCAAGGAGCTGGTGAAGGTGGACGTGAAGTGGATCCGCCTGCACTACGCCTACCCGCGCGTGTTCCCGGACGAGCTCATCGACGTCATCGCCACCGAGCCGAAGATCGCCAAGTACCTGGACATGCCGGTGCAGCACGCCAGCGACAAGCTGCTCCTGTCCATGAAGCGCGGCCGCAACTCGGAGTTCCTCAAGAAGCTGCTGGGCAAGCTGCGCGAGCGCGTGCCGAGCCTGGTGATGCGCACCTCGCTCATCGTCGGCCTGCCGGGTGAGACGGAGGAGGACTTCGAGCTCCTGAAGGAGTTCGTGAAGGAGCAGCGCTTCCAGCGCCTGGGCGTGTTCCAGTACTCGGACGAGGAGAACACCGCCGCGTTCGACCTGCCGAACAAGGTCCCGGCGAAGACCATCGAGCGCCGCTGGCGCGAGGTGATGGCCATCCAGAAGCGCATCAACCGCGAGCAGAACAAGAAGCTCGTGGGCCAGAAGCTCACCGTGCTGGTGGAGGGCCCCAGCGAGGAGTCCGAGCACCTGCTGGTGGGCCGCCACGAGGGCCAGGCGCCTGAAATCGACGGGCAGGTCTACATCAACGACGGCCTGGCGTACCCGGGCGAGTTCGTCACCGTGGAGGTGACGGAGGCGCACGACTACGACCTCATCGCCCGCGTGGTGGAGCGTCCGGATCCGAAGCAGCGCGAGCACACGCCGCGCGAAGCCCACCCCGCGCCCATCCCGCTGAAGGCCATGGTGCGTCCGCCGGAGCCGCGGCCAGAGTAGTCCGCATCTTACGAAAGCCGTGCCCCGGGCCCGCCCCGTCCTCCCTCACGGAGGCGGTCGCGGGCCCGAGCCGTTCGTGGGCCCTACTTCGGATCCTCGGGCTCCAGCTCGCGCTCCTCGACGGGTGGCGGCTGCGGGCCCGAGCCCTTCGTGGGCACCGCCACGCCTTCACCCAGCGGCGTGGGCTGGCACTCGCAGACGGTGCGCCGCGACGCGGACTCCGTGACGAAGGCGCACGTCGTGGGGCACTCGGGCTGGCGCCCCTCCTCCACCAGCGACACGGCGTAGCTCCGGGCTCCCTGGAGCGCCACGTGGCACGCGGGCAGGGCCTTCGCCAGGGACACCCACGGCAGCCGGTGCTGCGTGTTGGCGCCGCGCGTGGCGGTGGGGAAGCTCAGGCCCACCTGACAGCCCGTCTCCAGGCGCTGACCGTCCGCGCCCCGGGGCTCCACGTACAGGCGAATCCCCTCTGGCACATCCCGGAACACCGCGCCGGACAGGGCCACCGCTCCGTCCGGCTCCGCGCGCACGAAGACCCCGTAGCAGGCCTCCTCGCTGAACACGCCGCCTTCGCCCGCGCACTGCTGGCGGCCTCCGCCCTCGGGCGTCCGCACGTGGGGCCTGCGCAGCACCAGCGCCCCACCCTGCGCGTCCACGGTGGCGGTGAAGCGGCCCCACACGTCCGGACCCAGGCGGCCCAGGGTGCTCTGCGAGGGCCAGCGTCCCGCGGCCTCCATCACCAGGGGCTTCACGCCCAGGCCGTCCGCCACCTCCACCGCGTCCACCGCGAAGGTGCGCGGCGGAAGGCCCGCGGCCGTCTCCAAGGGCTGCAGCCCCTGCCCCAGCGCGGGGTCCACCGCCAGGCGGGAGAAGGGCTCGCGCGTGCCCAGCACGAAGGGACCGGTGAGGCTCGCCTCCCCCTGCGTCACCTGCACGGCCAGGAGCGGCCAGTCCCCCAGCGGCTCGCGGCTCAGCTCCACCACCTGCGACTCGCGCACCGCGTCCGTCGCGCGCAGCTCCGCGGCGTAGGCCTCCCGGGGATGCGACGCGGTGAAGGTCACCTCGCGGCGCAGCGGATCCACCGTGAGGGCATAAGGGGCCAGCACGTCCTGCCCCAACGTCACCGAGCAGCCCGTCTCACCGGAGAGCAGCAGCGTGCGCAGGGGCGGCGACACCGGGCCCACCGTCAGCGGCGGGGCTGGCACCTCCGGCCAGGAACGATGGCCCCCAGAGGGCTCCGGCACGCGCGCGGTGCCGGCGGGCACGGGCGGCTCACCGCCGAAACAGCTGGTGGACACGAGCGACAGCGGCCGCGTGACGTCCAGCACCACCGGCACGGCCCGGTTCCCCAACCGTCCCGCCACCGTCAGCCGCAGCGCGGGCGAGGACAGGAGCGGCAGCGTCTGTCCCACGAGGCTCGTGGGACGTGAAGGGCCTGGGGGCGCGGAGGAGTGACACCCCGCGCCCAAGAGAACGCATCCCGCCAGCAGCACGCCGCGCATGGAGGGCGGGCCGTCCTACTGCGCCTTCTTGGTGAAGTCGTCCACGCGGGTGCCCTCGGGCGGGTTCAGCTTGAAGCTGTCCGCCGCGATGCCCACGTTCGTCTTCAGGTCCAGGAAGGCGATGGTGTTCTCGCTGCCGTCGGGGTCCACCACCGTGCTCTTGAGCACCTGCGCCGTGGAGGGGTCCACCTCCAGGCGCACCTGGCGGAAGCGCGGCTCGTCCTTGAGCGGATCCAGCACCAGCAGCGTGCCCTTGCAGTCCTTGCAGGTGCCCTTGGAGATGGCGAACTCGTCCGCCAGCTTCCCCTGGCCGAAGAGGAACGTCACCGACGCGGACAGCTTGCTGGTGTCCATCGCCGCCACCGACAGCGTCTGCGCTTCCGGGTCGTACATGTACACCTTGTTGCCCGCGAGCACGAACGTCCGCTTGGACGGGTTCTCGTACTCCCAGCGCATCAGGCCCGGCTTCTTGTAGGTCACCGTGCCGGTGGACGTCTGCGTGCGGCGGAAGGCCTTGTACTTGTAGTCCTGCTTGAAGCCCGCCTTGAAGTCGCCCGTCTTCTCGTAGAAGGCCTGCATCCGGTCCACGAGCGTCTTCACCTCGGGCGCCATCGGCTTCGGCGCGGGCTTCGCGGCATTCGCGGCCACGCTCGCGTCGCCAGACTTCGCGGCAGGGGGCATGGCGGCCGTGCCGGCATCCTTGGGAGCGGCGGGCTGCGGCGCGGCGGCAGGGGCCTTGGCGGTGGCCGCGGGCTTCGCCACGGGCGCGGTGGGGGCGGCTGTGGTG
>NZ_RAWK01000382.1 GCF_003612165.1 Corallococcus aberystwythensis
GCTCAGGGGGTGGGGGTCCGGAAGGAGTGGGTTCGGGTTCGAGCTGGGGCTCGGCGGGGGCACGCGGCAGGCCCTGGACGAGCTCGTAGACGATGTCCTCCGGGGGCGGAGGCGGCGGCTTATCGAAGAGCGTCAGCGCCAGTCCCGCGAGCACCCGGAAGCGAGGCGTCCCTGGCTCCGAGCCCAGCCCTGCCCCGCCCATGGCGAAGAACTCCAGGGGCCGGACGGGTGCGTAGCGCAGTCCACCCAGCAACTCGCCGCTGACACGCTGCTGCCGCCAGGAATACGCACCGAACGCGGACACCTCCGCGCGCAAGGCGTAACCCACGGTCAGCCCCATACCGGCGCGCAGTTCATTACCCACGCCGTTGATGCGGTCCACATCGGAGTCGGACACCGCGCGACGCAGGAGCACACCCAGTTCCAGCGCCGGCGCCACGGGCCCCCAGCGCTTTCCCATCATGATCCGCCCCTGCCCCCGGACACCCCGGTCACGAGCAAGCGCTCCAGAACCACCCACGGGCAACCGGACATCCAGGTCGAGCGCCAGATGGAAGGCCTCGGGAGCGGAGGTCCCCAGCAATCCCAACCGGGCCGCGATTCGTGGTGCTCCCAGCCCGCTGCGCGAAGGCGAAGCGATGGACAGCGAGGTGCTCAGGTCCACGCCACTCTGGTGGATGACCCCAGGAAGCTGGGCCTGAAGCTCCAGCCACGGCAGCACGCCCACGGCCAGCGACACCAGGCCCGTGGTCCGGGACAGGACGAGCGAAGGCTCCAGCAATCCATTCGGGATGCGCAGGGGCGACCGCGTGTAGTGCGCCATCAAGGAGATGCGCAGCGCCCCGGGCGCGAGCAACTCCCCGCTTCCAAGGGCCAGGGGCCCCAGCCCCGGGTTCGGGTCCAAGCGCTCCAGGGAGAACGTCGGCAACGGCGTTGCATCCTGGGCACGCGCGGGGGTTGCGAGCAGCAGCAGACCCAGCACGGCCCCGCCACGGACGTATCGGTGCAAGGCCGGACCCATGCACGCATCATCCGTCAGGACCCGTCCGGGACGAAGGGGAATGGCGATACGCGCTCACCGCATGGAGAGCCTGAGACTCACCTTTGAGTACGCCTCACCCAAGCGGGTTGGGCACTGATGCCTTCAGCTACTGCCATGTGCCATTAACACACAAGGCATAGCAGTTTCCGGTCGACACGCACGCCTTGCCCTCGACGGGGCCGCCGATGCAAACACCATCGAGTTTCGCCGAGCACCTGACGTCCGAGGTCACGCGCTGACCATCGTTGTAATACACCCCTTCGAACTCACATTGCTTGCAAGCCTTGGTCACACCATCGCAAGTCACAAAGCCTGTTGGACCATCCACTGCGGAACAAACATTGCCCGTGCAAGTCAAGGTCGTGCGGGTACCACACTGGGCCGAGCAGGTCACCAGGGACTGATCCATGGTGTTGAGTTCGTCTCCGGAGAGCGCCTCCGCTTCCGGCCCGGCATTGCAGCCCCAGAGAAAGGAGAGAGGGAACGTCACCAGGAGGAGGCGAAGAAGGGAGGACATCGTCGACACTCTTTCTGCGGCAGCAAGGGCAGATGGTTTTCGCCACGACTTCCATTCCGAGTCCCAGAAGTCGAGGCTGCCGCATGAGAGAATCCACCCTTCCTCTTCGGCCCCTTCAAGAGGAGCCGAGCTGCCCTTTCACTTAAACGACAGATCAAAATCGAGCCATCCCCTCCATGCCTGCTCGCGCAATCTTGAGACAGGCTTTAGATTGCGCACGCAGTCCCCTCTCCCATGGAGACACGACCATGCGATGGTTGCCGCTAGCGAAATCGTTTAGATTGTCAATGGGTTCCGCGATGCTTCTCGTCGCTTGTGGCCCTGAAACCGCGCAGGAAGCTGCGCCTGAGACCCAGGCCTCGCAGTCGGGCCGTCCAGTGCGCGCCATGGCACCCCCGGACAGCTGTGACCCGGATGTCGACATCGGCTGGTGCCGCGTGAATGCCGACCGCGTCCGCTGTGCCAACGGCCGTTACGTGTATGCGTATTCGACGCCGGACGGCTATTGCATCCGTTACGACGCCTGCAAGAACCAGGGCGGCCCGTACGTTTGCGGTTTGTAACAAAATCCCCTTCCCTGCCCTTTATGGGCAGGGAGGCCTGGACGTTCAGCTCGGTTTCCGAGGACCTGCAGCGAGACAAGGAACAAGCGGGCCGTCTTCGCCCCGTCTCTCAATTAGCCATGGCCGTTCGAGCCCCAGCCCCACACGGTGCCGCCCTGTTTCATCGCGAGCGTGCGATGGCCACCAGACGCGAGGGCATGAAGCTCGGCAGCCATTCCCGAACTTGCCGGAGGCATTGCCTCCCCAAGCCCAAATCGTGCCATCGCGCTTCAGGGCGAACGTGTGAGACGCACCCACGAACAGGGCGTTCGAGCCCGTCAGGCCTGGCACTTGAATCGGCAGGAGACGAGGCGAGGTCATCCCGTCATCCAACTGGCATGAGGCGTTGCTTCCCCAGGACCAGACCATCACAGTCCATGCGGACCTCTTCGAGATCGAGGTTCGGCTGGGAACCGGAGGAATGAGCCCGCCGCCCATCATTGAGCGGTGCTATGCTCATTACAATGGACCATAATCAAACCGACTTGACCTGTGCGTACTGCGGCAATCCGGGCGAGATAACACGTGAGCACATCTGGCCACGATGCATCATTGAGAGAGTGCCCAGCTACAACACCCGATACTCAAAAAGCGCCGACAAGGTATTTGGCGCCGAACTCGTGATTCGAGACGTCTGCGTCAAATGTAACAACGGCGTTCTTTCGAAGCTCGATAGCTACATCTGCGATCTATTCGACAGATATTTCCACAGACATCCCCAGCCGAACACGACGGTGCGCTTCGAATATTCGTTTGACCTTCTCCTCCGTTGGCTACTCAAGATTTCCTACAACTCGGCACGCACCACGGATCCGAACACACCCTTGCGGATCTTCCGCGAATACATCCTTGGCACCGCACCGTATCCCAGTGAATCAGTGTCCCTGGCATTGGACATCGTACCTCCCGTTGAGTTCATCACGCGAGGAGATGGCATAAAGCGCACGCTTACGCCGGACTGGATGCGTTGTGGAGAAGCACAACTTGTGCCATCGGCATCAAGCTGGTGCATCATTCGATTTGTAACCCTCAACGCATTCCACTTCCTTGTACTTGTCACGCCTGTCAACACCGTCAAAGTCGACGAGTCCGAGATTCGGCGCGTATTGTCTTCGATTCCCGGCCACCCTGTCTACCCAAACAGGACCCATATTGACGCCCCCGTGGGAAAGCCGAGCATCAGCCGCATGCACATGCATCACTTCGAGGCAAAAAAGGACCTTTACGATGCACATTCTTCTCGCTCCAAGGGGAGAAAGAAGCCTCTAAAATAGCGTCAACTGCCCGTTGCAGTTGAGTTGGCTGATCGCCATTCCCATCTGGATGAAGGCGCACTCATCACTAAATAAGTCCCGTTGATGGCGTCCGCGTCCAGGTGCTTGGGCAGGGGCAGCTGCACCAAGATGCCGTGCACCGCCGGGTCCTCGTTCAACCGGTGCACCAGCGCCAGGAGTTCCTCCTGGGTGATGGTCTCGTCCGGGTGGTGCTCCCAGGAGTTGAAGCCCACCTCCTCGGCGGCCTTCTTCTTCCCCGTCACGTAGATTTTCGACGCCGGGTCCTCTCACCCACGCGCACCACGGCGAGTCCCGGGGTGATGCCGCGCTCCGCCTTCAGGCGCGCCACCTCCTCCTTGATCTCCGCCCGTGCAGGCGCTGAATTTCTGAAGAAGTGCAGGGCGCCTGCCGAACGCAGGCGCCCTTTGGGGCACGGACAACTGTGGGTTTACGTTGGTCCAATGCAGGCACGGGCAAAGCGCGATCGTCATGATGGCAGGCACCATCGCGGTGTGCCCGTGACCCTGCCATCGCCATCAGCACTACGCGCCGTCTTGATGCGTTCTAGTGACAATCCTGCGGGCACCAAGCCCAGTTTTCGCCCGGCTCGCAGACTCCATTGGGGCATTCTGCCTCCCCACCACTGTAATAGCAGTCTTCTGGGCAGCTAGTGTATCCGTCAAGGCTATTCTCGTCATCGTCGCAGATGGAATCCCCACAATAACAGTCGGCTGGATTCAGACTTGTTCTTTCGCCCAGGGCAATTGAACAGAAGCCATCTCCATCTACTGTATAGGCGCAGTCATAAGGGCAGTCATATATGCTTTCATAATTCATGTCGCATGTTCCATCGCCACATCGGTCCGCGCAGGACTTGCCCGAGTCGCACGGCAGGTCGGCGCGAGCTTGAATCCAATCCAGATCGAGCACGAGCCGTGCATACTTGTTCCAACTCTCACAGCTTGGGACTCCCCAACTCAGGACGCCTACCTGTTTACGAGTGTTTCCCACATACGAGAAGAACGGGCCGCCGCTGTCACCGGCACATGCGGAACCGGGCAGCCCATCGACCCGGATGATCCAGTCCTTGACATTACTAACGTAACCGACACCCTGTACTTTGACGCCTGTTGAATTCCATCCTCCGCCCAGGTTGTTCTCGCCATATCCGACGGCCCAGGCAAACGTCCCGTCCGAGATCCAAGCTGACTCTTCCGAGGGCGAGATCAGCTTCGCAAGGGGATAGGGAGCAGGCGTGGATAGATAGATAAGCGCAGTATCGTGGTGACTACTCACGACGATGCCGAGCAGATAGTCCATGTCGTAGTCGGGATGCAGCTCGTATCCAGAGGCTGAATACAAAACACGTCCGATCCCAGGAACGTCGAAGGCTACCGAAATACTTGAAATGGCTGGGCCATTGTCAAGACAGTGGGCTGCGGTGAGCACTGTGGATGAATCGATGAGTGTACCGGTGCAGAGAGCATTACCCGCGTGCACCATCGCGACCTCCGGATAGTCATTGGTGGCTACATTGCCGTTGTAGACGCGATTTGATTGGGAAACGAACGTGTCGGGTTCGGACTCCGTGCTGCACCCGAAACCTAGCGCCACGCATAGCAAGACATACAGCCGCTTCGCGACCGAACTGCTCATTCAAGCCGTCCTTTCTATTGACACGCTGCGCTCGTACCTCAACGGGCGGAGGGTAGGCCAGGACAGTGTGGCACTACCTCTGTCTGCCGGACATTGCAGTTCAACTGCATGGCGAAGCCGGGCATCGTTGCCGTCGGGCGTGCCAGGACGAGGAGGGAGGAGCAGCGCTTTGCAGCCTACAGGGCAGGCCCCCTCCGTGACTGCGCACCTGGGTGGCGCAGGGGGCCGTCCTGAGGGCTTAGGATTGCGAAGCGAGTGGCCGATGCAATGGCAGTCGTTGGTGAAGTCAGTTGGAATGGCGATGGGTGCCGTGATGCTTCTCGTCGCCGGTGGACCTGAAGCAACGCAGGAAGCTCTACCAGAGACGCAAGCCTCACAGCCGGACCGGCCCATGCAATCCATGGCTCTCCCGACCAACTGTGCCCCGGACATCGACATCGCTTGGTGTCGCGTGAACACAGGCCGCGTCCGCTGCGCGAATGGACGTTACGTGTATTCCTATTCGACACCGGACGGCTATTGCATCCGTTACGACGCCTGCAAGAACCAGGGCGGACCCTACGTCTGCGGTCTATAGACGCCCTTGCTTTCGGGACTCCCTGCCCTCTTCAAGGGCAGGGAGGTCTAACCGTCTGACTACTTCCCCGCGCGCTGTGCCGCTTCCAGCGTGTTCTTCATCAGCATCGCGATCGTCATCGGGCCCACGCCACCCGGCACCGGCGTGATGAACGACGCTCGCTCCGCCGCCGCGGCGAACTCCACGTCGCCCACCAGCTTGCCGTCGGCCTTGCGGTTCATGCCCACGTCAATCACCACCGCGCCGGGCTTGATCCACGCGCCCTTCACCAGCTCCGGCACGCCCACCGCCACCACCAGGATGTCCGCCTGGGCCACCTCTGCCGGCAGGTCGCTCTTGCGGTGGCACACCGTCACCGTCGCGTCCTTCTGGAGCAGCATCAGCGCCTGCGGCTTGCCCACGATGTTGCTGCGGCCCACCACCACCGCGCGCTTGCCCGCCGGATTGCACCCCACCTCTTCCAACAGCCGCATCACACCGTAGGGCGTGCACGCCCGCGTCGCCGGCCTTCCCAGGAGCAGATTCCCCGCGTTCATCGGGTGGAAGCCGTCCGCGTCCTTCTCCGGCTTCACCGCGGAGATGATGGCGTCCGCGTCCAGGTGCTTGGGCAGGGGCAGCTGCACCAGGATGCCGTGCACCGCCGGGTCCTCGTTCAGCCGGTGCACCAGCGCCAGGAGCTCCGCCTGCGTGATGGTCTCGTCCGGGTGGTGCTCCCAGGAGTTGAAGCCCACCTCCTCCGCGGCCTTCTTCTTCCCCGTCACGTAGATTTTCGACGCCGGGTCCTCACCCACGCGCACCACGGCGAGTCCCGGGGTGATGCCGCGCTCCGCCTTCAGGCGCGCCACCTCCTCCTTGATCTCCGCCCGCACGCGCGCCGCCACTGCCTTGCCGTCAATCAACTGAGCCGTCATGAGACCCACCTTATGCAAGACTGACCCGGCACAAGGGAGCGAAGCGAAGGCATGGGCGCGGGAAAAGTTCTCGGGGCGATGTTGGGTCTCATGGCCGGCCTCCTCCTCGGCGGGCCCTGGGCCATCGTGCTCGGGCTCATCGTGGGCACGGGCCTGGGCCACTACTTCGACGAACAGCACGCGTCGCCCCCGGACTTCCCGGAGGTGTTCAGCGACTTCCCGGACACCTTCGAACCTCCGCCCCCGTCCTCCGCCCTCACCCAGTCCCCGGGCGAGTTCCCCCTCGTCGAGGCTCCGGACGAGGACCCGCTCGACCGCGACATCACCGCCCTCTTCGTGGACGTGGCCCGCGCCGACGGCGACATGCGCCGTGAGGAGGTCCGCGAGGTCCGCCGCTACTTCGAGGAGGTCCTCCACGCCGACGCCCACACCGTCCAGGCCGTGCGCCGCCACCTCAAGGACTTCCTCTCCAGCCCCGCCACGCCGGACGCCCCCGCCGCCCTC
>NZ_RAWK01000383.1 GCF_003612165.1 Corallococcus aberystwythensis
GCTTCGAATCTCGTCGGCGCCGTCCAGTGACTTCCGCCGCTTCTTTTCGAAGGGGAGCGGCTTCTACTTCAGCGCCGCCTTCCCTGTCAACCGCTTGCTGTCAGCTTCTCTCACCGCTTGCCGTCCGTTTTGTTGCTTGCCGGACTGCTGCCTCTTCGGTGGGGCGCGGCTTCTATCTCTTCGCCGCGTTCGCTGTCAACTCGCTCGTTGACTGCCCTATTTCCTTGTCGGTCCTGCGCTCTCCCCGAAGTGCCTTCCGCGCCAGTGCGCGGGCTTCGAGGTGAGGGGCGCGGCTTCTACCACCGCCGCATCCGCGATCAACCATTTTCGTGGCGACCGTTTGCTGCTGTCCGCTCCTCAGTTCCGAGCTGCTTCGTTCGGATCCTCTTGAGCGGGGCGCGGCTTCTACCTCTTCGCCGCGTTCGGGATCAACAACCTTCGTCGATCCTTTTCTTCCCCCCGCGCTGACTTTCCGAGGCCCGGGGGCCAACGGTTCGTTGCGCGGGGGTCCAGTGTCTAACGCTTCGGTTCGGCGACGTCAAACCCTGATTGATCCGGGCCTGATCATTCCTTCCGAGACGCCGGGGATATGGGTACGCCGTTCCACGGTGTGAACCCCCGTCTCGCGCTTTCCTCTTTCCCCGTCACTTCCCTCGGCGCGTCGCTTGCTGCTCATCCGATGGGGCGGTCCAGCGCGTTCCGAAGAGCCCGTCTCCGAGGGGAAACGTGATGTTGAAGTTGTGCCGCCCCATCTTGCTCGGCTCGTGGTGCACCTGATGGTGCCGGCGGAGGAACGGGATGCCGGGCAGCCTGGCACTCCAATGGTTGCCCGGCAGGTGCGTGGCGAAGTGCACCCATTCGTACGCCAGGTAGTAGCCGAGCGCCGTGGCGGCGAAGAGCCAGCCTGCGTTGGGGGAAATCAGCAGGAAGCAGAGGGCTCCAAGCGGGGCGGCGATGGCTCCCAGGAAGAAGAGGAGCAGGACCGGAGGGAAGAGCACCATCTTGAAGTCCTGGGGGGACTCGTAGGCCATCGCCTCGTGGGTGAAGAAGCGGTGGTGCTGGACGGTGTGCCGCTCGAACATCAGGCCCAGGCCCCGGGTGCGGTGATGCATCGGGCCCCGGTGGCCGAGGAACTCGACCGTGTTCGCGAGCGCGATGACCGCGGGGACCCCGAGCAGCTCCCAGACCCTGGGGGCCTCCACCCGGCTCAGCGCCAGGATGATTCCCCCCAGGCAGACGAGGCTGGTGAAGGCGAAGTGGATTTGCCCCCGGTAGCCGGGCCCGATGGCCTGGGCCCGGTACGCTTCACGGAAGGCCTGGACCTGCCGGGGGACGGGGCGCGGTTCCATTCGCTAGGAGCGCTTCGTTCCCTTGCCTTCCGCGGGCTCTTCCTTCCGGCGGGCGAGCGACTTCTGCAGCTTCTTCATGCGGTCCAGGATGAGGGTCCGCTTCAGGCTGGAGAGGTGGTCCACGAAGACGTGGCCATCCAGGTGGTCGATTTCGTGCTGGAGCACGTGGGCGAGCCGGCCTTCCGCCTCCAGCTCGTGCCACTGGGCCGTCTTGTCCTGGTAGCGGACCTTCACCCGCTCGACGCGGGGGCATTTCTCCCACACGTCCGGCACGGAGAGGCAGCCCTCCTCCAGCTTCACGCTCCCCTCTTTCGAGAGCAGCTGCGGGTTCACGATTTCGAACTGGGTGCCGTCCTCCCGGCCGACGATGGCCACTCGGAGGGGGATTCCCACCTGGTTGGCCGCGATGCCGATGCCCTTGGCCTCCGCCATGGCCTCCGCCATCTCCTGGAGGAGCGTTTCGAGCGCCGGTCCGAAGTCGGTCACGGGCTGGGTGGACGTGGTGAGAACCTTGTGGGGCCAGATGACGATGTCGCGAGCCATGCGCCGGACTCTGCCATGGGGTTCCCTCCATTGCTCGGCAGTTCCGCCTGTCCCCGGGTCTGCTAGACCGGCGACATGCACCCGCACTCCCAGCTCATCACCGACTTCTATTCGGCCTTCCAGCGGCGCGACGCGGACGGCATGGCCGCCTGCTACCACCCTGACGTGGAGTTCAACGACGCCGTGTTCCAGGGGCTGCGCTACGCGGGCGCCACCTCCATGTGGCGCATGCTGCTGGAGCGCGGCAAGGACCTGGAGCTCGTCTTCAGCCAGGTCCAGGCCGATGACCGCACCGGCAGCGCCCACTGGGATGCGCGCTACACCTTCAGCCAGACGGGCCGGAAGGTGCTCAACCGCATCGACGCGACCTTCGAGTTCGCCGACGGGAAGATCATCCGCCACACCGACCGGTTCCCCTTCTGGACCTGGTCGCGGCAGGCGCTGGGGCCCGTGGGTTGGGCGCTCGGGTGGACGCCGCTGCTGCACAACAAGGTGCGCGCCCAGGGCGCCGCGGGCCTTCGCAAGTACATGAAGGAGCGCGGCGTCGAAGGAGCTTGAGGGCCCCTGAGTCACTCCCGCGCGTCGAGCGTCTTCAGCGTCACCGGTCCCCTGGGCCCCTGTCGTGCCAGGGTCGCTTCGCAGCGCACCTGGCCCATCCAGTCCGTGTAGCGCAGCGACGCCGTGCCGTCCGCGTGCAGCCACAGCGTCGCGTGACCGTGGTTGCCCCGGTCCTGGCGCACACCCGTCCATTCCGGGAAACGCGGCCGGGATTCGAAGAAGCGGACCGGTGCCACCGGGTACTCCGGGGCGTCTCTCCGCTCTGAGGGGAAACCTCCGTGGCCCAGGCTGGCGCCGAGGAAGGGCAGGCCCGGTGCGCGGTCGTAGAGTGCTCCCGCCTGGGCGCCTCCCCAGCACCAGAGGTCCACCCGCTCGCGCTCCACGACCAGGGCCTGGAGGTCCTCTGTCACCAAGGGGGAGAGCCGTTCCGCGTCCGGCCCGTAGGGCGCGGCGTGGCTCAGCAGGATGTTCATCGCGCCCCGCCTGCGCCCCTCCGACAGGCGCTGCTCCAGCCATTGCAGCAGCGCGGGCTCGCGATGGCGGCCCGCTTCGAACCAGGCGGTGTCCAGGCCGATGAGCTGGAAGCGCTCCGCGGCGAGGCAGAAGTAGCTGCCCTCCTGCGGGTGACGGGGGCCCGCGCCCCGCCGCTCGTCCAGGTAGCGGAAGTAGGCGCCCGCACCCGAGCGCATCTCCGGCGGCGCGTTCAACGTCATGAGCGCCGTCGTTCCAAGCAGTGGCTCCAGGGGCTCCGCCACGTGCGCGTCGAACTCGCCCTGGCGGCCCGCGTAGAAGACGCCGCCCTGGTGCACCGCGCAGTCCAGGCGCTCGCCGCGCATCACCAACTGCCGGGCGATGTACCGGGAGGCGTATTCGCCCGTGCCGAAGTCCGCGAAGAGCGCGACCTCCACCGGGTGGCCTGGCTCCGGCTCGCGCAGCGGATAGACGAAGCGGCTCTTCGCTCCGAAGTGCCAGCGGAATGGGGCCTGCCTTGCCGCCGCGCCCTGCTCCAACCAGACCGGACCGCTGAACAACAGCCAGCCGCGCAGGTCGGATTGTGGCTCGAAGCGCGTGCGCGTGGGGTCGATGGGGATCTCCTCCGTCCTCAGCGGGAAGGTGAAGTCCGCGGGCAGCCCTCCCGTCCCCTGCCGGGCGTGGCGCTCCGTCGCGTCCAGCTGGTCCTGGAACTGGCCGGGGTCCGTGAAGAGCAGCTCGAGTTCGCGCAGCGCCTCCACGAACGCGCCCACCGTGACCTTCGCGCCCAGGCCACTCTCCGTCCAGCGCAGCACGTCCTCCGGCTCGCGCAGGAAGGCGGACTTGAGTGCCTCCAGTTCCTCGGGACCGAGGAGGGGCAGGTCCGTGTCCTCCGGCGGCGGAGCTTCCGGCGTGGCCCTGCCCGTCGCGGGCGGCCGATAGCCGAGCGATTCGTAGAGCGGATTCCACCTGCTTTCCATGCGTCCCCCTCGTGATGGCGTCGGATGCCCAGGGACGTATTCTCCCAGGCATCCCCGACATTCCTGTTCACCTTGGCGTGCCGGGAGAGGGGCCGGCGCGCGGGGCCGCGCTCAGGGGCTGGAGGCGCCCGTGTCTTCCTTCCGGAAGGTGTAGAGCGTGTAGTACGAGCCCGTGGCGAAGCCGGGCAGCTTGAGCGGGTTGAACACGCTCAGGTTGGACACCATGCCGCCCACGAAGCCCGGAGGAACCTCCACCAGCTTCAGCGTGCCTCCCGCGAGCACCACGCCCGCCTGGGGCTGGTCGTTGCTCATGAGCGTGCACTCGCCCAACGCGGTGAAGGCCCCCGCCGGCAGCAGGAAGCGCACGTAGAACGGCACCTGCGTGCCCGGGGTGAAGGTCCGGTCCGTCAGACGGAAGCAGGCCGTGGCCGAGCCCACCCTTTCGTAGCATCCGTCCGCCACGGGCACGTAGAGGCCCGCGCCCAGCTTCACGGTGGACGTGAAGGGCGCCGCCGCGCACACCGCTTCGTCCGGCGGCGTCGCGGCGTCCTCCTGCGAGCGAAAGGCATACACCCACTCCGTGCCGGACCGCAGCCGTACCGGGGCCCCCGCGTGTTCCCGAGTCATGTTCAAACCCATCCTTCAGGACCGCGGGGTGAGTGCTCCGTTCGCTACTGCCAGGACAGCGCGTACTCCGTATCCACCGGGCCTGTCTGACGGCCCTTCACCTGCACGCCCCGGGCGCCCAGCGCCTCGATGACCGCATGGAGCACGCCCTCGTGGTACGCGGGCGGCATGAAGTCCCGCTTCATCAGGAGCTTGCCCGCGCGGTCGCTGGTCCACTCCACGCTGCGGTCGCCGTAGCTCACCGCCGCGCGGTAGCCCGTGGGCAGGTTCGTCACCAGCCGCTTGGGGCTGTCCCCCGCGAGCAGGAGCAGCGTCTTGCCCGCGGCCGACGACAGGAAGTCCGTGGTCGCCTGCGTGCCCATCTTGCGCAACATGGCGTCGAAGCCGCCCAGCTGCGGCCCCATCAGCTGCGCTCCGGTGAAGGCCAGCTTCAGGAAGCCCGCCACCGGGTAGTTGAAGAAGTCCACGAACTTCTTCTCCGGCACCACCGCCAGGCACTTCTCCACCGCGGCGTCGCCGCCCAGGTTGCGCACGGCATTCAGCGCTCCGTTGAAGAACATGCCTCGGGCCGTGTCGTCGGGGGTCGCCAGGGCGAGGCGCTTCTCCAAATCCTGGGAGAGGACCGGATCCAGTCCGGGTACTTCCTTGCGCTGCTCACTCATAGAGGGGGGAATCTCCGAGGGGGAGGAGATGAACACCCGTGCGCGCTACAGGCGCACGAGCTGGGCCCCATAATGGACGTTGGCGCCCACCGCCGCCACCACCACCAGGTCCCCACTGCCGAGTGCTACACGACCCTGCTCCAAGTCGTCCGCCAGCAGAATCAACATCCCGGCCGCGGACGTATTGCCAATCCGATCCACGTTGCAGGCCACCGCCTCCTTGGGCAGGCCCGCGCGGTTCACGAACGAATCCATCACCCGCTTGTTGGGCTGGTGGAAGTAGTAGCGCTTCACCTGCTCGCGCACCGCGGGGGTGAGCACCGCGTCCAGGCACTTCTGCATGTATTCCGGGTAGCTGCGCGCGACCTTGAAGCCGTCCACGATGAAGGCCATGTCGGCCGGGCGCGTGCGACCCGGCTGGTAGGGCAGCTTCAGCATGCCGCCGCCCCGGCGCGTCACCAGCTCCGCGTATGCGTTGCCGGAGAACGAGGAGAGGATGCCCGGGCCGTCCTCGTCACCCTCCTGCTTGCGCAGCACCACCGCGCCGGCGCCGTCGCCGAAGACATACATGGACAGGTAGGCGTTGAGCGCCTTGGGGCGGCCCGGCGTGGGGGGCAGCTCGTCCGTGTAGACCTCGCGGTTGAGCAGGGGCGACGTGAACGCCGAGGCCACCACCGCCACCGTGCGGAAGCGGCCGCCCTCCATCATCTTGCGCACCAGGTCCAGCACGTAGGGCGTGCCGCCGCAGCCGTCATCCACCACCAGCGCGAAGGCGTCCTCGCGCAGGCCCAGCCGCTCGTGCAGCACCATGGCGTCGTGGTTGAAGTGCGGCGCGTCCGGGGTGCACGTCACCACGAAGAGCGCGTCCAGTTCCTTCGCCTCCACGCCGCTGCGGGACAGGGCCTGGCGCAGCGAGACCTCGCACATGTCCGTGTTGGTCGCCGGGTAGAAGCGCCCCAGCACGTCGTCCGGCGGAGGGATGGCGCGGCCCGTCTCGTCGTCGAAGTCCCAGAGGAACCGGCGCTCCTTGATGCCAATCTTCTCTTCGATACGGTCGGCCGACCAGCCGGGGATCGCCTTCGCGATCCGCTCATTGGAGATGGTCCGCGTAGGGACGAATGAACCGGCGCCCACGACACACACCCGTTCGGTCATTTCCATGGCCTCGTGATTTCACAGCCTAGCCGGACGGGATGGATTCCCTGGCACGCATGCATAGAGCACGTTCCAGGCCACTTCCTAAGCCCTTGGAAAGACGGAGTTCCTGTTCCCAAGCGCGTCATCCGTGAAGTGCACGTATTGACGTAACAGCCCAGGTGACCTGTGAAATCCGGAGGATGGGCGACACTTCAAAAGTGAAGCCACCGACGTGGAATGAATCACACGCGGCGTGTCAATTCACTTCAAGTGGACAAAAGAAACACTCACGGTACCTGCCATTGCCGGAGCGTCTCCTTCTATTGCGCGGACCGGGAGCGATTGGATCTCTCCCGCGACCATTTTCATGGCCGCGGGGGTCCAAGGCCCTCTCAGAAGGGGATGTTGTCGTCGTCGCCCGGGGGCGGGATTTCGCCGTCGTCCGGCGGGTTGCCGTAGCCGTAGCCACCGCCCCGGCCTCCACCACCGCCACGCGCGGGGGGCTCGCCGCCACCGCCGCCCTCACCGCGCTGCCGGGCAATCTCCGCCTCGATGGAGGCCAGGAGCTGGCGCTCCTTGTCGTGCCAGCGCGACTTGCTGGGGTCCGCCAGGGAGCGGCGCGCGCCGTTGGCGTAGAACTCCAGGTCCTGGAGGCTGGCGCCGTAGACGGGGGCGCCCTTGCTGCGGCCGTAGTTGGGCAGGAGCGTGCCGTCGCCGCCACCACCACCCCCGC
>NZ_RAWK01000384.1 GCF_003612165.1 Corallococcus aberystwythensis
TCCCTGATCGACGCCCACCCACGCGGTGAGCGCCGTCCAGGGAATGAAGACGCGTCCCGGGAAGAGGGAGGGGAACAGCAGCCAGGCCACGTCCACGGCATGCATCGCGAGCAGCCACAGCGCCACGGCCCCCAGCACTCGCGGGCGCGACTTGAGCTCGCGCGACAGGAGCAGGGCGAAGGGGATGACGAAGTGGCCCAGCACCAGGGCCATGGAGAGGGCGCCCCAGCCGTCCTCCATGCGGACGCGGTACCAGCCCACCTCCTCCGGCAGGGCGGCGATCCACATGAGCATGAACTGTGAATAGGCGATGTAGGCCCAGAAGCAGACGAACGCGAACAGCAGCGTGCCCAGCCGGTGGTAGTGGCCCGGAGACAGCAAGCTGCCGAAGTGCTGCGTGTCGCGAGTGGCGGCGCCCGCGATGATCAGCAAGGCCAGCGCGCCCACGAAGGAACCGGAGAAGACGTGGACGGCGTAGACGGTGGACTGCCACGTCGCCTCCAGCGACATCATCCAGTCCAGCGTCATGAAGGAGAACGTGAGGGCCAGGGCGGGCAGCGCGCCTCCACCCAGCCGCCGCTGCCACAGGGTCCAGCGCACGTCCCCCGTCGCATCCTGGCGCACGGACCAGCGGTGCAGCAGGTGGCTCACGCCGCCCCAGGTGACGAAGTACAGCGCCGCGCGCACCAGGAAGAAGGGCACGTTGTTGTAGGGCCGCCGGTGCTCGAGCACGTGAAGCGTGTGTTCGCCCAGGCCCGGGGAGGGCTCGACCCACGGGTACAGGTGCCGCAGACCCAGCGCGAGGGGCACGAAGAGCAGGAGGAACAGCGGCGCGGTGGCGGCCATGACCTCCAGCGCGCGCCGCAGCACCACGGGCCAGCGCGCCTTGGCCGCGTGGAAGACAGCGAGCAGCAGCAGCGCCCCCAGGCACAGGCCCAGCCAGTAGGTGAAGCCGAAGAGGTAGCCCGCGAGCGCCTGACGCACGTCGAGGAAGGCACCGAGCGCGGTGGCGGCGAGGCCCACGACGCCGAGCGCCACACTGATGCCCAGCGCGCGGTGTCCCCCTTCGAAGCGTGGGAGCACGGGAGTGGTCATCGCGCGCGGACCTCCTCCTGGCCGGACCGCGCCTGGGCGGTAGCGCGCACGAAGGGCGGGGATGCCAGACCTCTGGACCTGGATCTTGTCTCGCTGACTGAGAAGAGAGCCGCCAACCGGGCCTCCGTGTCGGCGGCGCAGCGCGCGAACGGGTCCGACTGTCGGACCCGTTGGGAAGGCTTCGGCCGGAAGGGGCTTCCGTCCCCTGCGAGCAGCGGAGCCCCATGGGAGAGCTCCCTGCCGGCGGCGCAGCGTGCGAACTGGTCCGACTGTCGGACCAGTTGAGAGAACTTCGGCCGGGAGGGGCGTCGGCCCCCTGCCAGCAGCTGAAAACCCTGGGGGAGCTCCCCGTCAGCGGCGTAGCGCGCGAACTGGTCCGACTGTCGGACCAGTTGGGAGCGCTTCGGCCGGGAGGGGCTTCCACGCCATCCGCTCAGCGGCGCCCCCTGAGGGAGTTCCCTGCCGGCGGCGCACCTCGCGAACTGGTCCGACTGTCGGACCAGTTGGGAGCGCTTCGGCCGGGAGGAGGTTCCGTCCCATGCGAGCAGCGGAAACCTGTCCGACGTGCAGACCGGTTGAGGCCATGTCAGACGGGCGGGGTACAGCATGGAGGCCCGGGGGCCTGGCACCATGGGAGCGAGGACCGTCATGGCGCGCGGACCTCCTGGCGCAGCCGCGCCTGCACATCGGGCGGGGCGACGGTGAGCGGTGCTCGCTGGCTGCGGCCCAGGGCTCGCAGGTACGCGACCACGGCCCAGCGTTCATGAGGCGTGAGCTGCGGTCCGTAGGCGGGCATCACGCCGAAGCCGTGGGAGATGACCGCGAAGTAGAAGCCCGGCGGATGCGGCAGATCTCCCGTCGTGGAGCGAGCATTGAGCCGTCCCTCCATCGCCAGGCCTCGCGGCCCCACGAGTGCCGCCTGCCGGGCCCGTGCCGCGTCCGTGTCACTCACGGTCACGCGCTCCGGCTCCGGCTCCGCATCCGAGGCACCGGTCCCCCGTGCACCGCTGCGTTCCGATACGTTCGTGGGAGCCCCATCCACCGCTTCGGGCCGCGACTCCGGATTCACGCGGGATGCCGCCCAGGCTCGGGGCCATCCCGCGTCACTCGTCCAAGGGACCGAGGCACCGGGCCGCCCCGCATCGGCCGTGTCCCTCACGGCGCCCCACCCGTCCACCCTCGCGGGCAGCGGGAATGCTTCGGGTCCCACCCTCGCGGTCACGGCCGGAATGCCCGTGTACGGGGCCTCACCCTCCGCGACGCCGTAGACCACCTGCGTCGCATGGTCGTGCGGCACGAACAGCCCGGGCGGCCGGCGCTGCGGCATCTTCCTGGCCACGATGGCGTCCCCGTCGCCCGTCAGCCCGTGGCACACCGCGCACCACGTGTCATAGGCCGTGCGTCCCTCTTCCAGCAGCTCGCGCGTCAACGGCACCGGCACGGCTTGAAGCCATCCGCCCTCCGCCGTGAGCTCCTGCGTGCCTCCGAGCGCGCGCCACTCCTGCGCCACCGTGCCCGGCACCAGGGGCCGCATCGCCCGGCCGTCCTCGAAGAACGCGCTCGCCCTGAACGCCTCCGCCCGCGGCTGTGACGCCATGGGATCCGTGTCGTCGCACGCGGCCATCCCGCCCAGCAGCGCCAGGAGCCCCCACGGCCTCATCGCGCGCCCTCCGCCACCACCGACACCTGCCGCGCGCCCAACTCGCGCAGGGCCGCCTCCACCACCGGGGCGTCCTTCGCGTCCACCGCCACGCTCGCCCAGAAGCCATCCACGGACGCGCTGCGGAAGGACTCCACGTCGAACACCGGGTGCGTCACGTGCGGGAAGCCGAAGATCACCATCAGCGCGCCGAAGACCGCCAGCGCCGCGCTCAGCACGCCCAGCTCGAACGCGATGGGCAGGTTCGTGGGCACGCTGTGCAGTGGCCGGCCTCCCACGTCCAACGGATAGTCCACCGCGTTCGCGAACCACTGCGTCACATACGCGAACGCCGCGCCCCCCAGCCCCGCCCCCAGCGTCAGCAGCGGCAATGGGGAGCGCTTCAATCCCAGCGCCTCGAACGTCTCCTCCACCGGGAACGGCGTGTGCGCGTCCAGCTGCTCGAAGCCCTTCGCGCGCAGGTCCTTCAGCGCGGCCACCAGCGCGTCGCTGGACGCGAACTCCCCCAGCACCCAGTGGCGGCTCACGGGGCACCTCCCGGGGGACGCGAGTGCTCCTGGCGGAAGCGCAGCGAGGCATCCACCTCGCGTTGGAGCTCCTTCATCTCGCTCACCGAGACCGCGGGCACCCACTTCAGGAACATCAGGAACGCCGTGCCGAAGAACGCCACCGTGCCGCCCAGCAGGCTCCAGTCCACCCACGTGGGCCGGTACGCCGCCCAGGACGAAGGCAGGAAGTCCATGCTCAGCGACGCCACCACGATGAGGAAGCGCTCCGTCCACATCCCCACGTTGATGAGCAGCGACGCCACCCACAGCACCGCCACGTTCGTGCGCAGCCGCGAGGACCAGAACAGCTGCGGCACCGCGACGTTGCAGAACAGCTGCATCCAGAACAGCGGCGCGTACGGTCCGGAGACCTGCGCCTGCGTGGCGTGCAGCTCGAACGGGTTCGCGCTGAACCAGGCGAAGAAGTGCTCCTGGAGGTAGCCGTACGCCACCATCCACCCCGTCGCGAGCAGCACCTTCGCCATGTTGTCCAGGTGCAGCGGCGTCACCACGTGCTCGATGCCCAGCGCCTTGCGTGCGGGGATGAGCAGCGTGAGCACCAGCGCGAAGCCGCTGAACACCGCGCCCGCGACGAAGTACGGCGGGAAGATCGTCGTGTGCCAGCCCGGCAGCTGCGCCACCGCGAAGTCGAAGGACACGATGGTGTGCACGCTCACCACCAGCGGCGTGGCCAGCCCCGCCAGCAGCAGGTAGCCCGTGCGCCACTGCCGCCAGTGCCGCGCGGACCCCCGCCACCCCAGGCTCGCCAGCCCGTACCAGAAGCGCGCCCGGGGCGTCCTCGCCGTATCCCGCGCCGTGGCCAGGTCCGGAATCAACCCCAGGAACCAGAACAACAGCGACACCGTGAGGTACGTCCCCACCGCCGCGATGTCCCACGTCAGCGGCGAGCGGAACTGCGGCCACGCCCGGAGGCTGCTGGGATACGGCACCAGCCAGTAGAACTTCCACGGCCGCCCTAGGTGCAGCAGCGGGAAGAGCCCCGCGCACGTCACCGCGAAGAGCGTCATCGCCTCCGCGAAGCGGTTGATGGACCCGCGCCACTTCTCCTGGAACAGCAGCAGGATGGCGCTGATGAGCGTCCCCGCGTGGCCAATGCCGATCCACCACACGAAGTTCGTGATGCCGAACGCCCACGCCACCGGGATGTTGTTGCCCCACATCCCCACGCCCACGAAGAGCGTGACGCCCACCGCCACCGCCAGCACCGCCGTCCCGGCAAGCCCGAAGCCCAGCAGCGTCCACCACGTCCGGCCCGGCGGGCGGTGCACGTACGCCAGCAGCGACTCGCTGTACTCGCGGTCGGAGTAGCGCCCCTCCAGCAGCGGGTGCTCCGTCAGCGGATCTCCGGGCGCGGGCACCTGTGGGTCGGCCGTGCTCATGCGCCTCCCTTCGGCGCCGGGTTCTTCAGGCGCACCAGGTGCACCGTGCGCGGCCGGGTGCCCAGCGTGTTGAGCAGCTTGTAGTGCCGGGGATCCTCGTGCTCGCGGCGCACCCGGGACTCCGGCGCGCGCAGGTCCCCGAAGGTGATGGCCTCCGTGGGACAGGCCTGCTGGCACGCGGTGCGGACCTCGCCCTCGCGCACGTCCCGGTGCGCCGAGCGCGCGACGGCTCGCGCCCGCTCGATGCGCTGCACGCAGTACGTGCACTTCTCCATCACCCCGCGCGAGCGCACCGTCACGTCCGGGTTCTGGCGCAGGCGCGTGAGGGGTTCGCGCTGCTGATACTCCAGGTAGTTGAAGCGGCGGACCTTGTAGGGGCAGTTGTTGGAGCAGTACCGCGTGCCGATGCAGCGGTTGTAGACCATCTGGTTCAAGCCCTCGTCCGAGTGGACGGTGGCGTTCACCGGGCACACGTACTCGCAGGGCGCGGCCTCGCAGTGCACGCACGCCACGGGCTGGGTGATGAAGCCCGGGGCGTCCGGGTCGCCCAGGAAGTACCGGTCGATGCGCAGCCAGTGCATCTCCCGGCTCTTGAGCACGCCGTCGCGTCCCACCACGGGCACGTTGTTCTCCGCCTGGCAGGCCACCATGCACGCGCTGCACCCCGTGCACCGGTGCAGGTCGATGGCCATGGCCCACTGGTGGCGCTCGCTCACGAGCGGCGCGGAAGCGGGCGGGTAGATCCGTTCGCCGTCCTCCTGGAGCGGCTGGAGCGTCTGGGGCTTCGCTCGGAAGGCCGCGCCCGTGAGCTGGAGCGCCAGCTGGCGTCCCTCCATGCTCCAGTGCTCCTGCGTGAGGGCCAGCGCATGGTGCCGGCCCGTCCGGGTGAGCGTCGGGGTCCCGCCGCCCCAGGGCAGGTCCCGGAACCGCAGCGCGTACGCGTTGACGCCCACGCCCTGCCCCACCGGGCCCACGCGCTCGCGGCCGTGGCCCAGCGCCAGCGTCACCGTGTCGTCCGGCTGGCCGGGCAGCACCAGCACGGGCACCTCCACCGCCTGCCCCAGCACCTCGATGCGCGCCACGTCCCCCTTCTCCAGTCCCTGCGCACGCGCGGTGGCCGGGGAGAGGAGCGCGGCGTTGTCCCAGGTGAGCTTCGTCACCGGGTCGGGCAGCTCCTGGAGCCACGCATTGCCGGCGAAGCGGCCGTCGTACAGCCGCGAATCCAGCACCAGCGACAGCTCCAGGCCCTGGGGTGCCTCCGTCAGGTGGCTCGCGCGGGCCTCTGCTCGGAGGTCCGGTGCGTCCTGGACGATCCGGAGGGGATTCAGCCCCGCCACGTCGAGCGCGTCCTGCACCACCGCGGCCTCATCCAGCACGGCCCGCGCGGGGGGAGCCCGGGTGCCAGGGATGACGCCGTCCGAGAGCCACGTCTCCCAGCGCGCCTCGAAGTCCGGTGGCGCCCCCGAGCGCTCCCTCCACAGGGACTGGAGCAGTTCGTAGGGGCTCTGTGACTCCAGGCCCGCGAAGACGGCCAGGAGCTCCACTTCCGGCACGGCGCCCGGGAACAGGGGCGCGATGAGCGGTTGCAGCACGGACGCGGTGCCGTCCGGTGCGCGGCCGTCACGCCAGGACTCGAAGGGGTGCGTCGCGGGGACGAAGGTGGGGCAGAGCGCGGCCGTCTCGTCCTCGTGGAGGCCGTGGTAGAGGCGGAAGGGGGCTCGCTCCAGGTAGCGCGTGAAGCCCGAGTCCACCGCCGACGTCCAGGCCGGGTTCCACGCCGTGATGATCAGCGTGTCCACCCGTCCAGCGAACAGCTCCACCATGAGCGAGTTCAGCGCCTCCGGGCCTCCTTCTGGAAGCGCCACGGGCTCCAGCAGCCGGGGCGGGTTGCCCAGCGCCTCGTCCACCGCGAACGCCAGCTCATGCACCAGTGGCGGCTGCCGCGCGCCCACTGTCACCCGGCCCTGGCCCCGGTGGGCGAGCAGGTCCCTCGCCGCTCCGCGCACCCAGGCGCGCTGCATGTCCGTCAGCGCGGTCGGAGGAACGTGCAGTTCCGCGAGCCTCGCGGCCAGTGCCGCCGTGACACGCGGGCGCGGTCCGCCTTCCGTCGAACGTCCTCCCGCTGGCGCATTCGCGCCCAGGCCCGCGTCCACCTTCCCCGCTGGCGGCATCACGCCCAGGCCTGAGCCTGTCTTCCCTGCCGGTGCTTCCACGCCCACGCCCGCGTCCACCTGCCCCGCTGGCGGCGCCACGCCCAGGCCCGCGCTCGCCTCCCGTGCAGGTGCCTCCACCCCGAGGTCCGCGCCGGCATTCCCCGCTGGTGCAGGCGCTGTATGCG
>NZ_RAWK01000385.1 GCF_003612165.1 Corallococcus aberystwythensis
GGGAGGGGGAGGGTGGCGTGGCGGGGCGCATGCCCCAAGTCTAAAGGCCAGCACCCACGCTCGCCGGACCCTGGCCCGGCGGGCACCCCGGGTGTCTGGGAATGACATCCCCAGGGGACCGCCTGTTCACGTTCCCGGGCGCGGTGTGTCGGTTTCCGAAGGTCTTGGAAGGCCCCGGACTTTCGTCAGGGGCGGGCGCGCGGACGTGGCCTTTTGACAACAGTCGCCCGGGCCGCCGCCGGGCGTTCAAGCCCTCGCAGGCCCGTGTCCTTCAATTCGCGCCGTGCCTGGGCCGCTGGCAGCCCGGTGAAGTGCATGGCCAGCGCCAGCTTCACATTGTCGCCCGCGGCCCCGAGCAGCGCTGCTGCCCGCGCCGGGGGCAGGTCCGTCAGCTCCGCCACCATGCGCGCCGCGCGGGCCCGCAGCTTCGTGTTCGTTGGCCGCACGTCCACCATGCGCCCCCGGTACACGTGGCCCAGCGACACGAAGGCCGCGGTGGTGAGGGCGTTGAGCACGAGCTTCGTCGCCGTGCCCGCCTTCAGCCGCGTGGAGCCCGCCACCACCTCCGGCCCCGTGCGCGCCAGCACCACTGTATCCGCGCGCATGCCGGGTCCGGGCGGGTTGCAGCACACCAGCACCGTGCGCGCCCCGCGCTCGCGGGCCTCGTCCAATGCGCCCCGGACGTAGGGCGTGGAGGCGGAGGCGGAGATGCCGCACACCACGTCCCGCGCCGTCGCCCGGAATGTCCGCACCGCCCGGGCCCCCGCGCCGGCGTCGTCCTCGGCGCCCTCCACGGCGCGCGTCAGGGCCTTCCGGCCGCCAGCGATAGCCGCCTGGACCCGCGTCGCCGGGACACCGAAGGTGGGAGGACACTCGCTCGCGTCGAGTACGCCGAGCCGTCCGCTGGTTCCCGCGCCCACGTAGAGCAGCCGGCCACCAGCGCGCAACGCTTCCGCCACGGTCCGGGCCGCTGCCGCGATGGACGGCAACGCCTCACGGACCGCGCGAAGCGCGATCAGGTCTTCTTGATGCAACCGCCGGACGACCGCCTCGACAGAGAGGAGGTCCAGGTCATCCGCACGGGGATGGAGCCGTTCGGTGGGCGGAAGCGCGGACTTTCGAGCGCGCGTCATGCCCACCGGAAGGCTCCCGGACTTCAGGCGGCCTTGGTCACCTTGCCGGCCTTGATGCAGCGGGTGCAGGCCAGCACGCGCTCGATGCTGCCGCTCACGTTCGCCCGCACCTTCTGCAGGTTCGGCAGGGTCCGCTTCTTGGTCTTGTTGTTCGCGTGGCTGACGTTGTTACCCACCAGCGGACGCTTCCCACAGAGGTCGCACTTCCACGCCATGACTGCTAACTCCTTGAAAACTGGGGCGTTCGACAACAGCCCATAAAAGAGCGGCGGACCCTACCAGAAACAGGCCGGAAATCCAGCCGGATCCGACCCAAAGCCTATCCCTTGAGCGGATCCTTCTTCTTCAACATGTCCTGCACCAGCTTCGCGGCGCGCATCCCCGCGAGCAGCTCGCCTTCCAGGCCCAGGCCGGGCAGCACCTCACGGCCCGCCAGGATCACGTTCTTCGCGGGCGTGCGTTGCTTCAACCCCGTGACGCCCAGGAAGGCTTCCGTTTCGAAGCTGTAGAGCGGGTGGGGCATGAGCCGGCTGCCGCGCACTCCGCCGGCGTCCAGGTAGGGGACCGAGCGCAGCGCGCGGTGCTGCTTCGTGAAGGGCATCAGCCGGTCCAGATGCTCGTCGATGCGCGTGGCCAGCACCTTGAGGTGGTCCTCACCCTCGTCGCGCGCGGTGGCCGGGACGAAGGCGCCGGCGCACACCACGCGCACGCCCTCCACGTCCTTGCTCCCCGGGGTCGCGGAAGTGCGCGCCGGGTGCTGCTGCACCAGCAGCGGGCCCAGCTCCGCGTCCTGCGTGTCCACCAGCACCAGCTCGCCCATGCCGCGCGGAAGGGCCGCCTCCGGCACCACCCAGTTCACGCTGAAGAGCAGCGACTTGATGTTGGCTTGATCCAGGTGCTCCAGCAGGCCGCGGTTGTGCTTCTTGTCCGTGACCAGGCGGCGCAGTGCCCCGGAGTCCGTGGCCGTCACCAGGCACGACGCGCGGTAGAGCGTGTCCGAGCGCACCAGCTTCACGCCGGAGAACTTGCTGCCGTCGAACGCCAGCTCCTCGACGATGAAGCCCGCCGGGTTGTCGCGGCCCAGCACGTCGCCGCCCAGCTCCGTCAGCCGCCGGGTGAGCACGTCGCGCAGGGCGTCCATGCCGCCGGGGTAGGTGGACGGCGCGGTGAGCACCTGGGACAGGGCCCGCGTTTGCGCCAGGGGCGCGGAGGGCTTCTCCAGGTGGACGAGGAAGGGCAGCAGGCCGCGCACCAGCGACAGCGCGGGGTCCTCGCCCGCCAGCCGGGGAGGGGCCTCCAGCGCCGGGTGGTCCTTGATCTGCCCCTTGAGCTTCCAGCCTTCGAAGAAGCCGTCGGGCGGCAGCTGGGGGCCTTCCTTGAAGAAGGCGTTGGTGGCCTCGTGCTGCGCGGCGCTGCCGGAGAGCGCGCCCTGGATGCCCTCGCCGGCCTCGCCGAACTCGCGCGTCAGCTCCGCGCGGCGGCGGGCGGCGTCGCCGAGCAGGTCCACCCGGTTCCTGGGCAGCACGAGCTGGAGCTCGGGGGCGTGGGGGCGCAGCGCGCGGCCGATGGCGGTGGACAGCCCCAGCTCCGCGAGGGCCTCCTCCACCGCGGGCATCGCCTTGAGGGGCGGCGCGACGAAGGGGGCGTAGGGCAGCACGAAGCCATCGTGCTCGTAGCCGGGCCCCATGCCGTCGTGCTCCACCAGCAACACGCGGTGGTTGCGCTTCGCCAGGAGCGCGGCGGCGAGCGCGCCTCCGACCTGGCTGCCCAGCACGATGACGTCGTACACGTGCCGGGACGGGCCCGAGGGGAGCTTGAGTTTGGCGGCGGACGTCGACATGGCCACCGAACACTACACAACGTCACCGCGTCTGGCGCCCTTTTGGCGCCCCGGTTTCAGGGGCGGCCGGACCCGGGGTGGGGCGGGTGTGCCCTCAGGCCCTGGAGCTGAACAGGCGTGCCAGCAGCTCCGGGGGCAGCGAGTCGAAGTCCGGGGCGGTGTAGTGGGCCCCGGCCTGCTTCAGCGCCTCCGCGGTCGTGGTGGTGGTGATGCCCACGGTGACCATGCCGGCGGCGCGCGCGGACAGCACGCCGTTGATGGCGTCCTCGAAGGCCAGGCACGACTCCGGAGGCACCTGCAGCGCCTTCGCCGCGGCCAGGAAGATGTCAGGCGCGGGCTTGCCTCGGGTCACCTGTTCGGCACCGACGACACATGCGAAGAGCGGCCGCACGGAGAGCCCGTCCAGCACCAGCTCGCGGTTGCCCTGCGGCGCGGCGGTGGCCACGGCCAGGCGCAGGTTCGCATCGCGCAGCCGGTGGAGGAAGCCCTCCGCTCCCTGGTGCAGCGCCAGGTAGGGCCGGTAGATGGCGCGGTAGTGGGACTCCTTCTCCTCCGCGAGCGCGTCCAGCTCCGCCACGGAGAGGGTGCGGCCCAGCAGCTGCGGGAGGATCTCCTCGTTCTTCTTGCCGGCGAACTCGTTCTGGAAACGTTCCGCCGTCAGTCCTTCCAACCCGAGCTTCCGGGCGAGCGTCACCCAGGCGCGGTTGTGGAAGTCCATGTTGTCGACGAGCGTGCCATCCATGTCGAAGACGGCGGCGAGCAGGGGGGCGGCTGCGGAAGTCATGTTCTTCCCAATACCGATTTCCGCTGCCATGTCACCCCCGAATCTCCCATGCGAGCCCCTTCCGGGCTGATATCCCCCACGCCATGAGCGAGGACGTGCTGCTGGAGACGCGAGGGGCCGTGGGCCTGGCCACCCTCAACCGCCCCAAGGCGCTCAACGCGCTGTCGCTGGAGATGTGCCACGCACTGCATCCCCGGTTGGACACCTGGGCGGCGGATCCGTCCGTGAAGGCGGTGGTGATCCGCGGCGCGGGGGGCCGTGCATTCTGCGCGGGAGGGGACGTGCGCGCGGTGGCTGGTTCGGTCGCACGGTCGGACCTGTCGCTGTCGCGCGAGTTCTTCCGCGCGGAGTACGCGCTCAACCATCGGATCCACCACTTCCCGAAGCCGTTCATCGCGCTGGTGGACGGCATCTGCATGGGCGGGGGGCTGGGGCTGTCCGTGCACGGGGCCTTCCGGGCCGTGACGGAGAAGCTGGTGCTCGCAATGCCGGAGACGGCCATCGGCATCTTCCCGGACGTGGGCGGTGGCTGGTTCCTGCCTCGCTTCCCTGGCGAGACGGGGACGTACCTGGGGCTCACCGGCGCGCGGTGTGACGCCGCGGATGCGCTGTGGTCCGGATACGCGACGCACCGGGTGGAGTCCTCGCGGCTGGAGGACGTGGTGGATGCGCTGGCGAGCGCGGACTGGAGCGGGCCGGGGCGTGACGTGGCGGCGCGCGTGCTCCAGGGCTTCCATCAGGAGCCAAGCGCGTCGGCGCTCGCGGCGCGGGCGGACGTCATCGCGCGGTGCTTCCAGGGGAACCGTGTGGAGGACCTCCTCGCGGCGCTGGAGCGCGAGGGCACGGCGTGGGCGGAGGAGACCCGCGCGACGTTGCTGCGCATGTCGCCCACGAGCCTCCGGGTAACGCTGCGGCAGCTGCGCATCGGACGCGGCCAGGACTACGACGCGACGGCGCGCATGGAGTACCGGTTGAGCCAGGCGCTGACCCAGCGGCCGGACTTCCAGGAGGGGATCCGCGCGGTGCTGGTGGATAAAGATCAGAAGCCCCGGTGGAGCCCGGCCACGCTCGCGGAGGTGACGGACGCGGAGGTGGAGGCGTGCTTCGCGCCACGGCCTGGGGACGAATTGGAGCTGCCTGCGCGGAGCTGACTACAGGTCCTCGTCACTCACGACGGTGCGTCCGTCCGCGCGCAGCAGCGCGGTGGTGATGCCTTCACCAGGGCGCAGCACGCCTGACTCGTAGACGCGCTGGCTGCCGCATGAGGGGCTCTTCTCCTTCAGCAGCGCCACCGTGACGTCGAACCGCCGCGCGGACTCCAGGGCCAGCCAGGCGCCTTCCTGGAACGCGGCGGTGCGGTCCTCGCGCGTCTCTCGTGTGAGGGCCCGTGCGCGGCCGGCCCAAACGTCCACGCCTGTTCCACCGGCGAGGTCCACGGGAGGCCGTGGAATGCCCATGCCCGCGGCGGCCTCCGGACAGATGGGGATGACGGCCTTGCCCTCCAGCGCGGCGAGCACTCGCTCCGAACGCTGTGAGCGTCCGTCGTAGCGGCACGCTTCGCCCAGCAGACACGCGCTGACCATCACCGTGGGGGCCGCGCGCAGGGCTTCCCGTCGAGCATCGCGGGCCGACTCCTCGGGGCCCGTCACATCCGGCGCCGGACGCGACGGCTCCACGCCCTTCGTCACTTCGGGGCACCCGGGCTGCGCAGGGCGCCCGCATCTCCCGTCACCCGCGCGGCCACCTTCGTGCGCATCCCATCCAGCGTCACCGCGCCCGTCACCGCCAGCCGCACGGCCAGCGGATACAGCCGGTGCTCCTCCGCGAGGATGCGCGCGCTCAGGCTCGCCTCGTCATCCTCCGGCAGCACGGGCACCGCGGCCTGCGCGATGATGGGCCCCGTGTCCGTGCCCGCGTCCACGTAGTGCACCGTGCACCCGGCCACCTTCACGCCGCGCTCCAGTGCCTGCCGTTGCGCATGCAGCCCCGGGAACGCGGGCAGCAGGGAAGGGTGGATGTTCAGCACGCGGCCCGGGAAGCGCTTCAGGAAGTCCGCGCTCACCAGCCGCATGAAGCCCGCCAGACACACCCACTCCACGCCCGCGTCGGCCAGCACGCCGAGCACCGCCGCCTCGAAGTCCGCCTTGGACCCGAAGCCCTTGTGATCCACCACCTCCGCGCGCACGCCCGCCTTCCGGGCGCGCTCCAGCGCGAACGCCGTGGGCACGTTGGACAGCACGCACGCCACCTCGGCCGGGTAGTCCGCCTGCCCGGCCGCGTCGAGCAGCGCCTGCAGGTTGCTCCCGCCGCCGCTGACGAGCACCCCCAGCCGCGCCCGCCGCGTGCTCATGGGTCGATGACCGCCGTGGCCTCGCCCTGGCCTGCTTCCACCCGGCCCACCTCGGACGCCTCCACACCCCGGGCGTGCAGCACCTCCAGCGCCTTCGCCACGTCCTCCTTCGCCACCACGACGATGAGGCCCAGGCCCATGTTGAACGTGCTGAACATCTCGTCGCGCGCCACGCCGCCCGTCTTCGCGATGAGGTCGAAGATGGCCGGCTTCTTCCACGACGACTCGCTCAGCACCGCGCGCGTCCCGTCCGGCAGGCACCGGGGCAGGTTGCCCGGGATGCCGCTGCCGGTGATGTGCGCCATGCCCTTCACCTTCACGGCCTGGCACAGCGCGAGCGCGTCCTTCACGTAGATGCGCGTGGGCTCCAGGAGCGCGTCACCCAGCGGCCGGCCCAGCCCCGGCGGAGCCATGTCCAGCGGCAGCTTCGCGTCGTCCAGCAGCACCTTGCGCGCCAGCGAGTAGCCGTTGCTGTGCAGCCCCGACGACGTGAGGCCGATGAGCGCATCCCCCGGCTTCACCGTCTTGCCGTCGATGATGGCGGACCGCTCCACCACGCCCACGCAGAAGCCCGCGACGTCGTACTCGCCCCGTGCGTAGAAGCCCGGCATCTCCGCCGTCTCCCCGCCCAAGAGCGCGCACCCCGCCTGCTCGCAGCCCAGGGCAATGCCCTTGACCACCTCCGCCGCGGCGTCCACCTCCAGCTTCCCCGTGGCGAAGTAGTCCAGGAAGAACAGCGGCTCCGCGCCACAGGTGAGGATGTCGTTCACCGACATGGCCACCAGGTCGATGCCCACCGTGTCGTGGCGCCCCGCCAGGAAGGCCACCTTCAACTTGGTGCCCACGCCGTCGGTGCCCGCCACCAGCACCGGCGCCTGGTACTTGCCGGGCGGCAGTGCGAACAGGCCGCCGAACCCGCCC
>NZ_RAWK01000386.1 GCF_003612165.1 Corallococcus aberystwythensis
GCTCCCCTCCGGGGTGAGCGGTGGGGTAGCGTCCGGCGCGTGACAACGGGCGGGCAGACGACGCGTTTCGGCAAGTACGAGCTGCAGGAGCGCCTGGGGGCGGGCGGCATGGCCGTCGTGCACCGCGCGCGCTACACCGTGGCGGAGGGCGTGTCCCGGTCCGTGGTCATCAAGCGCGTGCGGGACCCGTACGCGCAGGACCCCGCCTTCGTGCAGATGTTCCTCAACGAAGCGCGCATCTCCATGGGGCTGTCGCACGGCAACATCGTCCAGGTCTTCGACTTCGGGCAGGAGGCGGGGGAGTACTTCCTCGCCATGGAGTGGGTGGACGGGCAGCCCTTGTCCAAGGTGCTCAAGCGCTCGAAGTTGAAGGGCATGGCGCACCTGCCGGCGCCGCTCGCCGTGCAGCTGATGATTGAGGTCTGCAAGGGGCTGCACCACGCGCACACGCGCCGCGACGAACAGGGCCGCTCGCTGGGGCTGGTGCACCGGGACGTGTCGCCGGACAACGTCCTGGTGAGCCACGAGGGTGAGGTGAAGCTCACCGACTTCGGCATCGCGAAGGCGCAGTGGGCCGGGCGGCAGGAGACGGACGCGGGCGTGGTGCGCGGCAAGTTCCTCTACCTGTCCCCGGAGCAGACGCGGGCGGAGGCGCTGGACGCGCGCTCGGACGTGTACACGGCGGGCGTGGTGCTCTTCGAAATGCTCACCGGCCGCAGGCCCGTGGAAGGGGACCAGGGCTCGGTGATGGAGCGCATCGCGACGGGCGACCTCACGCCCACGCAGGCGTACGTGCCGGACCTGGATCCATCCCTGGGCGCGCTGGTGTCGCGGGCGCTGGCGCTCAGGCGGGATGATCGCTTCACCAGCGCGGAGGACTTCCAGCGCGCGCTGGCGGAGTGGCTCGCGTACCGGGCGCCGCTGTTCCCCACGTCCACGCTGCGCCACCTGATGGGCTGGCTGTTCGAGGAGGAGCTCAAGCTCGCGGGCCAGCCGCCCCGGATTCCGGAGTCCTTCCTGCGCCAGGCGGCGGTGTGGACGGGGGAGGGCGGCCCGGCCGGCCTGGACGAGCCGGAGCGGGCGTCCTCGGTGCACCGCGCGCATGCGTCGGCGTTCCCCGAGGAGCACGTGCCCGGGGCGATGACGGGCGCCGGCACCGAGGAGTCCGGCCCCGCGCTGCCGGGTTGGGTCTGGGCGGCCTTCGCGGTGGTGGCGGTGCTCTTCTTCGCCGTGCAGTCGCTGGTGTCCCGCCATGAAGCGCCCGACGTGCGCCACCTCCAGGTGGCGACGAACCCGCCGGGGGCGGAGGTGCGCTGGGACGGCATGCCCATGGGGGTGACGCCCATGGTGCTGAAGGTCGAGCCGGGAGCGGGCTCGCACCAGCTGGCGCTGCGGTTCGTGGGGTATCAGCCGTGGGCGACCACCGTGTCGCAGGACGCGGTGCCGGAGCGCGTGCTGGTGACGCTGGAGCGCCTGCCGCCGCCGCCCCCTCCGCCCGAGCCGGTGGTGGACGCGCGGGTGAAGGACGGGCCGTCGGGAGCGGCGGCCATCAAGCGGCCCCCGGTGAACCTCCGGGGCGAGGCGCGCGATGCCTTCAGCTGGACGTCGCAGTCCCCTGACGCGGGGGCGGCGTACACGCTGGGCCAGCAGCTGCTCGCGGCGGGCAAGGCGCTGGAGGCCGGTGAGAAGTTCTGGAAGTGCCTGGAGCTGAAGGAGACCGCCGCGGAGTGCCACCTGGGCCTGGGCCGGGTGGGCGTGCTGACGGACCGGGACGCGATGGCCCGCGAGGGCTACCAGCGCTACCTGTCCCTGCGGCCCCGGGGCTCTGGCGCGGCCGAGGCGCGCAAGTACCTCAACGCGAAGGCGGCCCGGTAGTCCGGCGAACAACGATGTTCCTCCTCCTGTCGAAGGTGTTGGACCTGCTGCTGTCGCCGCTCACCTGGGCCTTGCTCCTGGGCGTGGGGGGCGTGGTGCTGCGCCGGTGGAGGCGCCTGTCGGTGGCGTCCCAGCTGGCGGCGGTGGGCGTGCTGTACGCGTTCTCCATCGAGCCGACGGTGGCGCTCTTGACGCGCGCGACGGAGGCGGACGCGGTGAGCACGTACCGGCCGGACACCGTCTACGACGCGGTCATCCTGCTGGGCGGAGGGCTGGACGCGGCAGCCACCGAGCGCTCGGGGCATCCGGAGTACAACGCCGCGCCGGAGCGGATGATGCGCACCTTCGAGCTGCTGCGTGACGGCCGGGCGCGGCAGGTGCTCATCACCGCCGGCAACCTGGACGCGAGGCCGGAGGCGGTGGTGGAGGCGGACGTGCTGGCCGCGCAGCTGGAGCACTGGGGCATCGCGCCCGAGCGCATCGTGAAGGAGGGACGCAGCCGCAACACCCGTGAGAACGCGCTCCAGTCGGAGCCGCTGGTGCGCGCGCACGGCTGGAAGTCGCTGCTCCTGGTGACGAGCGCCGCGCACCTGCCCCGCGCGGCCGGCTGCTTCGCGGCGGTGGGCGTGAGAGCGGACACGCTCGCGGTGGACCTGCGCTCCTCGACGCTGCCCCCCGCGAAGATGAGCTGGCTGCCACGGACGGGGGCGCTCAACCAGAGCGCGGACATGCTGCGGGAGCTGGCGGGGCGAATCGTCTACCGGCTGCGCGGCTGGACCGCGCCCTGGCGGTAGGCGCTACTTCATGGACGGCTGCGCGTGCAGCCCGCCCGGGGGCGCGCCGATGACCGCGATGCGTCCCTGGGGCTTCGCGCGCGGCGCGGGCTTGCCGGTGCGGAACGCGGTGCCGAGTGCTTCCCACGGCGACACATCCAGGCCCCTGGGCACCACGGGCAGGTCCTTGAACATGGAGTAGCCGTCGTTGCCCTGCGCCACGAAGCTCAACGTGGCCAGCCGGTACACCGCCTCGTCATCCAGCGGCTTGCCCTTCACCTCCACCTTCGTCACCCGCGCGCCCGGCGTCTTGCGCAGGTCGTAGGTGAAGCGCAGGCCGGACACCTGTGGGAAGCGGCCGGGCGGCTTGCCGTCCACGCTGCTCAGGCTGACGCCGTTCTCCAGCGCCGCGCGCAGCACCGCCCCCTTCACCATCAGCACCACCAGCTCGTTGCGGTAGGGCATGAGCGAGTACAGCTCCCGCCGGGTCATCTTCCCCGCGGGCAGCACCCGGTCCGCGCGGATGGCGCCTCCGTTGATGAGCGCCACGTCCGCGCCCGTCGCCTCCCGGAACGCATCCGCCAGGAACGAGCCCAGGTTCGTCTCCCCCAGCCGGTTCTGCGCGCTGCGCGCATCCAGCGCCACCGGCGAGCGGCCAATGCGCTCCGACAGCGTGGCCAGCAGCGGCGCATAGGGCTTCATCTGCTCGTTGAACGCCACGTCGTCCGGCGTCTTCGCCGTGATGGGAATCACCTTCCACGCGAGCTTCTTCACCGCGCCCGTCTTCGCATCCAGGTCCAGCGTCACGCGGCCCAGGTCGATGGCGTCCTCGTCCAGCTTGAAGATGGGCGTGCCCGCGACGGTCTCCTCCACGCGGTCGTGGTCGTGCCCGCCGATGATGAGGTCCACGCGCACGCACTTCGCCAGCTCCCGGTCCTGCTCCACCGTCAGGTGCGTGAGCCCCATCACGAACTGCGCGCCCGCGGCCCGCAGCTCCTCCACGGAGCGCTTCGCCGCCTCGCAGAACGGCGTGATGCGCGTGTCCTTGCCCGGCTTGGAAGAGGTCTGCGTCTCCGGCAGCACCACGCCGAAGATGCCCACCTTCACGCCCCCCATCTCGCGCAGGTCCCACGCCTTGAGCCCTTCGAACACCTGCCCCGACTTCACGCTCATCACGTTGGCGCCCAGCCACGGGAAGCGCGACTGCTGAAGGCGCGCGCGCAGCACGTCGTCCCCGAAGTCGAACTCGTGGTTGCCCACCGTGGAGTAGTCCAGACCGAGCGCGTTCCACGCGTCGATCATCTGCTTGCCCTTGAGCGCCTCGCCCGCCACCTCCGCGGAGGACTCCACCGAGGGCGAAATCGTGTCGCCCGCGAGCAGCGTGAGGACGTGCGGCGACTCCTTCAGCGCCTGTTGCCGCAGCGTGGCCACGCGCGACAGGCCGCCCCGGTTCCGGGCGGTGGGCTGGAATTGATAGACGTCGTTGAGGTGGAGGATCGTGAGGCGGACGGTGTCAGCGGAAGGCGTCGGCTCGGCGGCCCCGGCGGAACGGGCGGCCAGCACCATCGCGAGCGGCAGCAGCACCGCCCAGGTGCTCACGGTCTTCGTCGTCATCGGACAGTCGTTCTCTTGCGGGGGCACGGGGGAGCGCCAAATCCCTCTCGGCGTAGCGCACTCGGCGCGTGAAGGCGAGCGGACCGGACATGGCGCAACGCGCAAGCCCCAAGCCCCTCTTCCCAGGGGATGAAGGGCTTGCAACCAGCCGCGCGCTCCCCCCTCAGACGGTGTAGCGCCGGCCCTGCGCCAGCGGCTCGATGACGCTGCCGCTTCCGTCGAACTGATCCGGGTAGTGGATGAGCCGCATCTTCGCGCGCGTGGCCTCCGGCAGCGCCGCCAGCTTCTCGTAGGGCGTGTGCACGCCGTAGTTCGTCTCGTGGATGACCAGGTCCGCCTCGGACAACCAGGAGATGAGCCCCTCGTCGAACGCGGTGTCCGCGCTGTAGCCCAGGCACCGGCCCCCGGCGCGGATGCGGAACGCGGTGGTGGGCACGTGGTGGTAGGTGAAGCGGCACTCGATTTCGAACGGGCCGTGCTTCACCGCGCGCTCCAGGTGCAGCGGCGTGTGCGTGAAGTAGTCCTCGAAGTGCTTGTCGTTGGGCCCCGCGCCGTGCTGCTCGATGAGGCACTCCATGCCCGCGGCCAGGTGGCCCTCCCAGAGGCGGCGCGTGACGCTCGGGTGCGCGAGCAGCTCCATCTTCCGCTGGAGCACGAAGAAGGAGAAGTACGCCAGGCTCTCCAGCCCGGAGGCATGGTCCGCGTGCAAGTGCGTGAGGGCCACGGCACTGACGCGCTCCACGTCCAGGTGCACGCCGGAGGACTCGGACGCCTCGCGCATCATCTTGCGGATGGGGTGCGGACAGTCGATGAGCAGCACCTGGCCCTCCGCTTCCACCGCCAGGCACGACGAGTAGTGGAGCGCGGAGAAGGCATCACCGACGCCCAGGGGAATGAAGGACAGGCTCATGGATGGCTCCGGAGGGAAGGGGACAGCCGCTCGCGCAGCTTCGCTGCGACGGCGGGAGGGCAGTACGCGGACACGTCCTCGCCGCGCGTGAGGCGCTCCTTGAGGGCGCTGCTGGACACCTCCGCCAGGTGCGCCTCCGCGGGGAGGAAGAGCGTGGACAGCTCAGGCGCCAGGGCGCGGTTCATCTGCGCCAGCTCCGTCTCGAACTGCGCATCGGTGGCGCCGCGCACGCCGCGCAACAGGACGCTCGCGCCAATCTCCCGCGCCAGCTCCACGATGAGCCCTTCGGTGAAGGTGACGGAGACGTTCGGGTGCCGGGCCACGGCCTCCCGGATGAGCGCCATGCGCTCCTCCGCGGTGAGCAGCGTGGACTTGTTCGGGTTCACGGCCACCACCACCACCACGTGGCTGAAGAGGCGCGCCGCCTGGCGCACCACCGACAGGTGTCCCGCCGTGACGGGGTCGAAGCTGCCTGCGTAGATGGCAATGGTCATCACGACACCTCACGGTCCGGAGAGGAAGAAGTCGCCGCGTCCAGCAGCCCCGCCGCCATGCGCTTCACCGTGCCCGCCGCGGAGCCCGGGGGCACGAGCCCGGGGGCGCTCGCGGAGAGCACGAAGTACCCCTGGATGGCGGCGAACAGGCCCGCGGCCAGGGGACGCGCGCGGCGCTTGCCCACCACCGCCGAGACCAGCGCCTCCAGGTGCTCCAGGTCCGCGCGCACCACCTCTTCGTAGGCGGTGCGGACCTCTGGCTGCCGGATGGCCTCCGCGCTGATGGTGACCCAGCCCGCCACCGCCGCCACGTCCGCGTCCGGCCCGGTGGCGAGGAACGCGTCCACGAACGCCTCCACCCGCCCGTGCGCGTCGTCCGCCGCCAGCTTCGCCGCGCGGGTGGCGAAGCGCTGCCGCGCGCGTGACGCCAGCGAGCGGACCAGGGTCAGGAGGATCTCCTGCTTGTCCTCGAAGTGGTAGTGCACCAGCCCCGCGCTCAGCCCCGCCGCACGGGCAATCTCCGCCACGGACGCGCCCTCGTAACCGCGCTCGGCCATGGCCTTGAGCAGCCCGGCGACAATCTGCTCCCGGCGCGCTTCGGTGTTGGAGGGACGTGGCATGGCGTGGTCTTATTTCTAGGTTGTGTGACCAACTTATAAACAGGGCCGGCGCGGGCGTCAACCGGACGTGACTCCGGAAGGCGCCGGGCGGAAGGGCTAGAAGTGGAGGACGGACGTCACCTTGTCCGGCCCCAGGCGCTTCGCGCCGTCGAGGAAGTCCAGGGCGATGAGGAAGTTGAAGCCGACAATCTGCCCGCCCAGCCGGGTGATGAGCCGCCCGGTGGCGTCCGCGGTCCCGCCCGTGGCGAGCACGTCGTCCACCACGAGCACGCGCTCGTCCTTGCCAATGGCGTCATCGTGCATCTCCACGCCGTCCGCGCCGTACTCCAGGGAGTAGCGCTCCACGATGCGCTTGTAGGGCAGCTTGCCGGGCTTGCGCGCCGGGACGAACCCCGCCTCCAGGGCCAGCGCGATGGGGGCGCCCAGGAGGAAGCCGCGCGACTCCACGCCCACCACCTTGGTGATGTGCTGGCCCCGGAAGGGAGCGGCCATCGCGTTGACCACCCGGCCGAACAGGCGCGGGTCCGCCAGCACGGGGGTGATGTCCTTGAAGAGGATGCCGGGCTTGGGGAAGTCCGGCACGTCGCGCAGGACGGCCTGGAGGTCGGAGGCGAGCGAGGGGTCGAAGGACATGGGGTGGGGCTCCGAAG
>NZ_RAWK01000387.1 GCF_003612165.1 Corallococcus aberystwythensis
CTCCCGCCACCTCCCACCGGGCCCTCGTCGTGGCGCGAGCGCTGGCGGTGCTCTGCGGGCTGGGCTGGTTCCTGTGGGTGGGCGGCGGGCCGGTGCTGCCGCCCACGCGCATCGACTGGATGATGCGCGAGGACTGGGCCGCGCACATCTTCGGCTGGCTCTTCTTCCGCAACGCGGACTGGACGCTGCCCCTGGGCGCGGCGCCCAACCACTTCCATCCGTACGGCTCGTCGGTGGCGCTCACGGACGGAAACCCGTGGGCGGCGCTGCTGTTCAAGCCCTTCTCGGCGCTGTTGCCCGTGGACTTCCAGTACGTCGGGCCGTGGCTGGCGCTCTGCTACGCGCTGATGGGGTACTTCGGCGCGCAGTTGGTGGAGACGGTGTCCCCGCGTCCGGTGCCCATGGTGCTGGGCGGCGCGCTGCTGGCGCTGTCGCCGGTGATGGTGGGGCGCTTCGGCCACCCCACGCTGTGCGCGCACTGGCTGCTGGTGGCCCTGCTGTGGCTCAACCTGCGCGACATCCCGGACGCGCGCACCGCGACGCGGAGCCTGGGACTCGCCGCCCTCTTCAACGCCATCGCGTCAGGCACCCATCCGTACTGGGTGGCCATGCTGATGCCGCTGACGCTGACGCTGGGGGTGCGGCTCGTCTGGAGCCGGAAACTCGGCCCCGCGCGCGTCGCGGCCCTGTGCGCGGGCATCGCGGGGCTGGACGTGGCGCTGTTCGCCCTCTTCGGCTACTTCGGTGGCAGCGGGCTGGGCGCGGAGGGCTTCGGGGAGTTCTCCGCGGACCTGGCCACGCTGGTGAACCCGATGGGCTGGTCACGCCTGTTGCCGGACCTGCCCGCGGCGCCCCGGCAGGGCGAGGGCTTCGGCTACCTGGGGGCGGGCGCGCTGCTGCTCGGGGTGCTGGCGGGGGTGAGCGTGCTCGCGCGCCTGCGTGAAGCGCGCACGCTGGACTGGCGCCGGGTGCTGCCCGCGGCGCTCATCGTCCTGCTCATGGCCGTCTTCGCCCTGTCGTCGCGCGTGACGTGGCTGGGCCAGCCGGTGGCGGACCTGGGCGCGCTGTACGCGCCGCTGACGAAGGCGACGAATGCGTTCCGCGCGTCCGGCCGCTTCGTCTGGCCGCTGCACTACCTGCTCGTCGTGGGCGCGGTGCTGCTCGTGGTGCGCCTGTGGCGCGGGGTTCCCGTGGTGGCCGGGGCCGCGCTGCTGGTGGCGCTGGCGCTCCAGGCGTACGACGTGCGCGAGGAGAAGAGCGCCCTCTTCAAGCCCGTGCGCTTCCAGCGCCTGGAGTCCGCGGCCTGGAACGCGCTCCAGGGCAGCTACCAACACCTGGCCCTCTTCCCGCCGCATGTGCAGTGGGTGTGCCGCTACGACGAGCCGCTGGTGAACGCGCTGGCGTATCAGGCGTACCGGATGAAGCTGACGTTCAACAGCGGCTACGCGTCGCGCACGCCGGAGGCGCTGACGGCGGAGTGCCACGCGCGGCTGCCTCCAGGCGGCCTGGACGCGAGCACCGCGTACGTGGTGCTGCCGGAACACCTGCGCCCCTTCCTCGACGCGGGCGCGAAGTGCGGCACGGTGGAGGGGCTGCCGGTGTGCGTGGTGGCGGGCAACACGGATGCGTTCGCGCAGGGGCTCGCGCGTCAGCCCATTCGTTGACACAAGGCAGCACTGAAAACCCTTTCAGTCCACAGCCCTTCCGTTGTTACCTTGCAGGTAGCCCCGGTCTGCCACCGGGGCCGCTACTTGCGAGGGGAGCGACGATGCCTGCGATGACGAAGCACGCTGCGGGGACGGTGTCCTGGGTGGACCTGATGGCCTGGGACCTGACGAAGGCCCAGGACTTCTACGGAGCGCTGTTCGGCTGGACGTTCCAGGAGGGCTCGAAGGAGAACGGCCACTACACCATGGCCCACAAGGGCAGCAGCCCGGTGGCGGCGCTGATGCCGCGTCCCAGCGATGCGCCGTTCCCTCCCATCTGGAACACCTACTTCGCCGTGGAGAGCGTGGACCGCTCCGTCGCCCGCCTGAAGGAGCTGGGCGGCGCGGTGATGATGGAGCCCATGGACGTGATGGACGCGGGGCGCATGGCGTTCTGTGCGGACAACACGGGCGCGCCCTTCGGCTTCTGGCAGCCGAACCAGTTCGCCGGCTCGGGGCTGGTGAACGAGCCCGGCGCCATGGCCTGGCACGAGGCGAAGACGCGCGACGGCGCGAAGGCCGTGGCCTTCTACAAGGACCTCTTCGGCATGACGGCGGACAAGATGCCGGACGACCGGATGCAGTACTGGGTCCTGAAGAAGGACGGCGGTGAGACGGCGGGCGTGATGCAGTTCGATGAGAAGACGCCCGCCGAAGTGCCCGCCCACTGGATGGTCACCTTCGCGGTGGCCAACACCGACGAGGCCGCGGCCACCGTCACCGCCAAGGGCGGCAAGGTCATCATGCAGCCGTTCGACTCGCCCTACGGCCGCATCGCCATCGTCGCGGACCCCGGCGGCGCGGCCTTCGGCGTCATCACCCTGGCGCAGCCGGCGTAGACCTCAGGGCGTGAGGGCCGCCATCGCGGCGGCCATCACCTGCTTCACCGGCACACCGGCCGCGCGGGCCAGCCGGACGCAGTCGTCGAACTCCGGGTGCGCGTTGAGCACCCGGCCGTCGCGCAGGCCGCGCTTCACGCGGACCTTGCCCCACGGCGTCTCCACCTCCACGAAGTCGCGCTCCAGCGCGTGGCGCTCCACCCGGTGGTAGCGCACGCCCAGCGACGTGGACTCACTCAGGAGCGCGTCCACCACCGCCTCGCGCAGGCCGCCCTCCACCAGCGCGCCCAACAGGTGCGCGGGCCGGCCCTTCTTCATCACCACCGGGGCCACCCACGCGTCCTTCGCGCCCACCTCCAGCAGCCGCTCCACCAGGTGCGCCAGGAGCTGCGGCGTGGCGTCATCCAGGTTGGCCTCCACCACCCACAGCCCTTCGGTGGCGTGCGTCTCCACGCGGCCCAGCGACGCGCGCAGCACGTTGGGCCGGTCGCGGAAGTCCTTCGTCCCCACGCCGTAGCCCACCTTCTCCACGATGAAGTCCGGGGGGTGGCCAATCTTCGTCAGCACCTTGAGCAGCGCCGCGCCCGTGGGCGTCGTCAGCTCGCCCACGCCCTCGAAGCGCACGGGCACGTCACGCAGGAGCTCCAGCGTCGCGGGCACGGGGATGGGCATCTGGCCGTGCGCCACGCGGATGGTGCCGCTGCCCAGCGGCGGCGGCGCGGCGTGCACCTCCGGGTCGCCCAACAGCTCCAGCACCACGGCGGCGCCGCAGATGTCCACGATGGAGTCCACCGCGCCCACCTCATGGAAGTGGATGGCGTCAATGGACACGCCGTGCACCTTCGCCTCCGCCTCGCCGATGGCGCGGAACACCGCCAGGGCCCGCGCCTTCGCGCGCTCCGGCAGCGTGGGCGCCGCTTCGATGAGCTGGCGGATGTCCGCGTAGGCGCGGTGCGGGTGCGCTTCCTTCGCGTCCAGCACCACGTCCAGGTGCGTGCCGCTGATGGCGTGGCGCACCGCGCGCGACACCGCCAGCTTCCAGCCCGGCACGTTGAGGCCGGACAGCGCCTGCGTGAGCGCGTCCGGGGACACGCCCAGGTCAACGCCCGCCGCCAGGAACATGTCCCCGGCGATGCCGCCCACGGGCTCCAGGTAGAGGATGCGCCGCATGGTGTTTCAGCTCCGTCCCTTGGTGCGCGAAATCAGCGCCGCGTAGAAGCCGCCGCCAAACCCGTTGTCGATGTTCATCGTGGCCACGTTGGAGGCGCACGAGTTCACCATCGAGAGCAGCGCGGAGATGCCGCCGAGGTTCGCGCCGTAGCCCACCGACGTGGGCACCGCCACCACCGGGATGCCGACAAGGCCGCCCAGCGCGCTCGCGAGCGCCCCCTCCATGCCCGCCACCGCCACGGCGACGTGGCACTCCTGAATCTCTTCACGCCGGCGCAGGAGCCGGTGGATGCCCGCCACGCCCACGTCGTAGACGCGCCGCACGTCCGCGCCCATGGCCTCCGCGGTCAGCGCGGCTTCTTCCGCCACGGGGATGTCGCTGGTGCCGCCCGTCACCACCGCGACGCGGCCCGCCTTCACCTTGCGCTGGGGCAGGTGGAAGATGCGCGCCACCGGGTGGTACACGCCCTTGGGGAAGCGCGCGGTGAGGGCCTCCGCCTTGTCCGGCTGCAAACGCGTCACCAGCACCGTCTGCTTGCGCTCCACCAGCGCGCCCACGATGCCCAGGATCTGCTCCACCGTCTTGGGCTCGCCGAGCACCACCTCCGGGAAGCCGAACCGCAGGTTGCGGTGCGTGTCCACCGTCGCGTAGCCCAGCTCCGCGTACGGCAGGTCCTTCAGCTTGCCCACCGCGTCGTCCAGGCTGACCTTGCCCGTCTTCACCTGGCCCAGCAGGGCCCTGAGCGCCTTCTCGTCCATGGGCGAGCGGTCTACCCCACCCGCCCCCGGTCCTCCAGGCGCACGACGGGCGGCGGACTACAGGCCCAGCCGGGACAGCAGCGCCTGGGCGCTCCCGCGCTCCAGCACCAGCAGCATCTGGCCGCCCAGGTTCGTAGGGCCCTTGGTGGAGAAGCGCGCCGCCAGCACCACGCCCGGCCCCGGCTCCACGTCGCTCAGCACGCCCGCCAGCACCGGCCGCACGGGGCCGCGCTGGAGGTGGGGCACGGAGGGCAACAGCCGCCAGCCCGTCAGCCGTCCAATGGCGGACAGGCACGCGCTGGCGAGGATGTTCGCGGCCTCGGCCAGGGCGCTCTCGCGCTCCTCGGGGGACGCGGGCTGGCCCCGCACCAGCGCGGACTCCAGCGCCTCCGCGTCCACGGAGGGCAGCGCCAGCACCAGCGCGCCGCGCAGCTCGCCCGTCATGCCCAGGCGCACGGCGACGGCGGGAGCCTCATCCATGAAGAGGGCCGGGCCGTGGGCGGCGTCCGTGACGCGCACCTCGGGGATGGACAGGTCCACGCGGCCACCCACCAGCCGGGCCAGCGCGTTGGCGCCGTGCCCACAGCCGATGTTGGCCACCTCGCGCAGGGCGTCGAGTTGCGCGTCACTGGGCAGGGGGGGGCTCACGCGGTCAGTAACCTCGGGACGTCCAGGATGAACACGGGACGACCGCTGCCCAGGATGGTCACGCCGGACAATCCTGGCAGCAAGTCCAGGGGACGGGACAAGGGTTTGAGCACGACTTCCTCCTGCCCCAGGAGGCGATCCACCGCCAGCGCCACCTTGCCGGTGCCAGCGTCGCCCTCCATCACCACGAAGGGCCGGAAGCCGGGCTTCGGCGTCGCGGGCACGCCCAGCAGCACCTCCAGGGCGTGCACCGGCAACAGGCCGTTGCCGTGGGGCAGGAGCGCCGTCTCGCGGCTCTTGCTCAGGGCCTGGGGATCCGCCTCCGTGGCGCCCACCACCTTGGCGATGGGCAGGCCGAACACCTCTTCCCCCACTTCCACGAGGAGCAGGTGCACCACGGCGACGGTGAGCGGCAGGCGCAGCGTGAAGACGGTGCCCCGGCCGCGCTCGCTGTCGATTTCGAGCGTGCCGCCCACGCTCTCCACCACGCGCTTCACCGCGTCCATGCCCACGCCGCGGCCGGAGATGTCGGTGATGTCCTTGGCGGTGGAGACGCCCGGCAGGCACGACAGGAGGAACGCGTCGCGGTCCGCCATGCGCTGGGCGGCGTCCTCGGTGATGAGCCCGCGCTTGAGCGCGGAGGCCTTGAGCTTCGCGGGGTCCATGCCCCGGCCGTCGTCCTCGATGTCGATGATGACGCGGTCGCGCGCGCGGCGCACCGTGACGGTCACGCGGCCGCGCGCGGACTTCTTCGCGGCCAGCCGCTCCTCCGGGGACTCCAGGCCGTGGTCGATGCAGTTGCGCAGCAGGTGCAGCAGCGGATCCGCCAGCTCGTCGAGGATGGCGCGGTCCAGCTCGATTTCGGCGCCGGTGATGACCAGCTCCACCTCGCGCTCCTTGCGGCGGGCGAGGTCGCGCGCGGCGCGGGGCAGCCGGTCGGTGATGAGCGACAGCGGCGTCATGCGCGCGCTCATGACCTTGTCGTGCAGGTCCTTCACCAGCGTGTGCAGCCGGTAGACGCCCTCCTCCAGCGCGGGGCGCGTGTTCTCCGGCAGCACCTTGCCCACTTCGCGCAGGCGCGCGGTGGCGAGCATCAGCTCCCCCACCGTGTCGAGGAAGTAGTCGAGCAGCTCCGTGCGCACGCGCACCGTGCGCGAGCCCGCGTCCGCGTTGGCGCGCGCGGGGTCCGACGCGGGCGCGGCGACGGGGAGGGCGGGCGGCTCCGGGAGGGACGGGGAGACGGAGACGACCTCCACCTCGGCCACGTTGCGCAGGGCCGCCTGGATGCCGGCGTCGCCCACGCCGGTCTCCACGTCCACCTGGATGTAGCCGTCCGGGATGCGGCCCGCCTTGAGCTCCTCCAGGGGCGGCCGCAGGTCCACGAGCGTGCCCAGGGTGGACAGCCGCTTGTGCACGAGGAACGCGCGCACACCGGGCACCTGGCAGGTGGGGGAGATGCGCAGCCGCACGGACCAGCGGGGAGCGCTGGCCTTGCCGTCCGCGACGCTGGTGACGGTCTTGAGGCCGGAGGCCAGCGCCACCACGGAGGCGGAAGAGTCGTTCTCCGGCACCACCGCCAGGGACCGCGCGATGGGGGCACCGTAGAGGGCCTCCGGGCCGCTCAGGTCGCGAGGCGGCATCAGCGTGGCCGGCGGCATCACCGTCACGGGTGAGGACACCGCCACACCGGCCCCCCCCGGACCCGGCACGCCAGGCGCCGCGTCACCTCCGGGCGCTCCCGAGCCAGCAGCCCCCACGTCCGAGGCGCCCGCACCCGACGCGCTGCCAGGGTTCCCCGCGCCCGATGCCGGCC
>NZ_RAWK01000388.1 GCF_003612165.1 Corallococcus aberystwythensis
CCCGAAGGGCCCACCCTTGGCCGCGCGGATCAAGACGCCCGCGCCTCCTTGAGCCGCAGGAGCGCCGTGAACAGCGCGAGTCCCAGCGACACCAGGATGCTGGTGATGAGGAAGAAGAGGATCTCCTCCAGAGGCACGGCGCCCACGTACACGCCGACGTGACGTCCCTCGCCGAAGTTCCAGATGCCGGTGGAGATGGCCAGGTGGTCCGCGATGGACAGGTACACGCCCACGACCAGCGCGGGGGGCAGCACCGCGCGCAGCACCTCACCCGCGCGGGCCTTGTAGTGGTTCACGAGCACCGCCAGCTGGATGGCAATCACAGGCAGCGTCCACGCCAGCAGGTGGATGAGGTAAGCCCAGCGCGTCTCCATCATGGCGACACCTCGCGAGGCTCCAGGGTCCGCTCCGCGCGGACGGGCCTGGACTCTTGCGGCACGGCTCGCGGCTTCTTCGCAAGCACGCGCTCCAGCCGGGCGCGCGCCCACAGGCCCACGAGCAGCGTCTGGAGGCCGAAGAAGAGGTACTCCTCCAGCGGCAGGTAGCCCAGCTTCACGCCCCAGATGCGCTCCGGGTCGAAGCCCCACAGGCCCCACTTCACGGCCATGTTGTCCCACGGCGACGTGGCCGCGTAGACGACGACGAGCAGCAAGCCCATGGGCGCCAGGCCCCGCCACGACAGCGTGCGGCGGTAGCGCACGAGCAGGAACAGGATGGGCAGCACGACGAAGATGCCCAGGAAGCGCGCGTAGGTCATCCCGGGCCTCCACTCCACCGCGGCGCCACCCGAATCATTCGTCCCCCTGCTTCCAGCGCGTAGGTATGGCCGCGCCAGGTCACCCTTCCCTGCCGCGTCAGCGAGGCCGCGAAGGCCGCGAGCAGCAGCAACTCACCCTGCACCCAGTCCGTCAGCGCGTGGCCCGTGGCGGCCTCCTCGGGCACCCGGCTCAACACGGCGAGGCGCAAGGACAGCAGCGTGCGCACGGCGACGAGCGCCGCCACGGCGAAATAGACAGCGGGCTCGTGGAGCCACGCGGCCAGGAGCATCAACGGCACGGTGGGCGTGAAGAGCAGCGGCACGGTGGGATACAGGCCGGGCCGGTGGCTCGCGAGCACCTGCATCCAGCGAGTGAAGCGCTCCAGCGGCACGCGCCAGGATGCCCCATTGGCCACGGGCACCCACGCGGGCGCGGGGCTCAGCGCCACGTCCAGGCCCCGCGCGTGCAGCCGCTTCGCCAGCTCCAGGTCCTCGCCGATGTGGTCCGACAGTCCGGCCAGCTCCTCCGCCGCGCGAGGTGACAGCCCGAGCGCCTTGCCGCACACGGCCTGCGCGCCCGCGCTCATCGCATGCAGCGCGCGGAAGCTGTGGTGCGTGTAGCGAAGGAGCCCCGCCATCGCGCGGCCGGCCGCGTCCACCGCGCCCACCGGCGTGGGAGCGGCGGTGCTCAGCGCGGCACCGGCCACGAGCGGAGTGGCGAGTCCCTCCACCAGCGCGCCCGTGACGGCCACATCCGCGTCCACGGCGAGCACCACCCGTCCACGCACCTCCAGCGTCTCCAGCGCGTAGAGCAGGTGGCCCACCTTGCGGTTGGGGCACACCGGGTCGCTCGGAAGCCAGCGCACGCCCTCGGTCAGGCGCGGCCGGTACGGCGACAGCACCACCTGTTCCAGCGGCCCCGCGTAGTCGATGGGGAGCGACAGGTTCTCCAGCTCCAGCGGCGTGGGCGCATCCACGGGACGCAGGAGCAGCACGGAGGGCAGCGGGCCTCCGGCGGTGACAGGTGCACGGCGATACAGCCGCGCCAGCGCCACGGCGCTGAAGCCACCGGCCAGCGCCGTCCACCCGAGCGTGAAGAAGCCGAGCGCGTTCATGGCGTCCGCCCCGTGTGCTCGCGCGACGGCTCGGCCGCATGAAGAAGCACGCCAGCGGCAAGCCCCACCCGTTCCAGGGACGGCGTGAGCGCGTTCATGGCGTCCGTCCCTGGCGCGTGCGGAAGTGCGCCATCCAGCGGATGAGCGGAGAGTGGAAGCGGCGGAAGTCCGCGACCTCGCCCATCGTGTCCAGCGAGTCCCGCCTCGACTCCAGCCGCGCGTAGAAGGGCGATGACTCCAGCAGGCGCGGCGCGCCCACCACCTCGTTGCCCGCGTGCAGCCTCGCGGGGACTCGCAGGCCCCAGCCCGTCAGGTTCGTGGGGCGCGTCCCGGGATTCGGGCCGCGCTCGCACACCACGCCGTTCGGCCCTGCCATCATGCGCAGCGGCGCCACGCCGTCCGGCAGGTGGTAGTCCACCACGGTGTGGTTCGCGTGGTGCGTGCGCGCCCAGTGCCAACCGGACAGCCTCGCGCCCAGCAGCTCCTGGCCGTGGTTCGTGTCGTGGTAGCCCATCCCCTCCGCCGTCACGCCCAGCGAGGACACCTCCAGCCGGGCCTCCGACCGGGGCGCCAGCGGCTGCCAGTAGTGCGGCAGGCCGGGCATGAGCTGCACCTCCGCGCCCCGCCCCGTCAGCGGCCGCAGCGTCAGGCTGGCGCGCACCGGGCGGCCCCACGGCGCCGTCCCGTCATCCACGTCCATGCGCACGGTGCCATCCACCGCGTGCGTCAGCGTGGAGCGGCCAATGCGCAGCCGTCCCGGCCCCTGCAGGTCCACGCTCGGGTACTCGCTCAGCACCCACAACTTGCGCACACCCTGGTGGTAGAGCGCGAAGTTCACCGCGCTGTACGCCAGCGGATGTCCGCCGCGCCGCGCCGCCACCGAGTAGCGCGGCGAGAACAACGACCCCAGCATGAAGATGCACACGGCGCTGTACGGCCCGGCGGTCACGTCCGCGTAGAACCAGCGGTACGCCCCCGGGCTGTCGGGCAACTCGGGCAGCGCGCACGTCTCCGCCGCGCCGGGCAGGACGTTCTGCGCGAGGACGGACTTCATGCGCCCTCCCGCAGGTGCGCGGACGCCATCTGCGCCGCGAACCGGCCCGACAACATCACGAGCGGCACCCCGCCGCCCGGATGCGTGCCGCCGCCCGCGAAGAACAGCCCCGGCGTGCCGCCCCGGATGCGCGGTCTGCGGAACGGACCGAAGCGGCCGTGCGGCAGGAAGCCGTAGATGGAACCGCCCGGGGCTCCGCGAGCCGCCAGGTCCACCGGCGAGCGCTGTCCCACCACGCGCACGCGCCCCTTCAACGCCGGGTAGTACCGGACGAGCTTCTCGAACATCTGCTCGCGCACGCGCTCCGCGCTGGACTCCCATTCGCGCCGCGCCTGCTCCGCCCGGCCCTCTTCCAGCGGCATGGCGGGCGCGTTCACCATCACGAACAGGCCCGTGCGGCCCAGCGGCGCCATGCCCGGATCCGTCGCGGACGGGTTGCAGACATACACCGTGGGGTCCGTCGCGAGCTGTCCCGCGAAGAGCTCATCGAACTCCTTCCGGTAGTCCCCACCGAACATCACCGTGTGGTGCGGAACCGCCGTCCGCCCGTCCACGTCCAGCAGCAGCACGAAGCCGGACAGCGACAGCGGCTCCGACTCCCGGCGCAGCGACGCCAGCGGATCCGCGTTCACCACCACACTGTCGAACAGCTCCGCGACCGGATCCACGCGGTAGCCGCCGGAGACGCGCTCGAAGCGGGCGCGCGTGTCCAGGTGCACCGTCACGCCCAGCCGCCGCACCGCCTGTCCCAGCGCATCCACCAGCGCGCCAATGCCACCGCGCACGTGGTGCACGCCATACGCATGTTCGATGTGCGGGATGAGCGCGAACGCCGCGCTGGACGCATACGGCGACCCGCCCGCGTAGGTGGCGAAGCGGCCCACGTACTGGCGCAGGTGGTAGGTCTGGAAGTGCTTCGCCGCCAGCGTGTGCAGCGTGTCCAGCTTCATCCCCGCCATCATCGCGCCGATGCCCCGGCGGGCCACGCGCGCCATGAAGCCGGCCATGCCCTCGAAGGGGGCCTCCAGGTAGGGCTCGCCCGCCGCGCGCCAGATGGCCGCGGCCTCCGCGTAGAAGGAGTGCACGCCCTTGCGTTCCACCGGGCGCAGCTCCGCGGCGCTGTCCGCCATGCGCTCCAGGTCCTTGTACGCCGTGAAGCCGCACCCGTCCGCGAAGTGGTAGGTGCACTGCGGCTCCAGCTCCGTGAACGGCGGCAGCAGGTCCAGCGCGTCCAGCTGCTCGAAGGTGCTCCGCACCAGCGCCGGCAACGTGAGCAGCGTGGGCCCCGTGTCCAGCGTGAGCCCCTCCACCTTCACGGCCTGCGCCTTGCCGCCCAGGGACGGACCGCCCTCGAACAGCGTCACCGCGTGGCCTTCCTTCGCCAGGAGGCCCGCGGCCGTCAGCCCGCCAATGCCGCCGCCAATCACCGCCACGCGCGAGGCCTTCATCGCGGACCTCCCGTGCCCGTGGGCAGCAGCGGCACCACCGGCGCGGACGGCAGGGCCAGGGGAGCCTCCGGCAGCGCCGCCTGGGGCCGGAGGAACACGGTCGCTGTCAGCGCCAGCTTGCGCCCCGTCGTCGTGTGCGCCCGTCCACTGAAGACGTCGTAATCCCGCGCCTCGATGTCGCGGAGGATGTCGCCGTAGATGGCGCCCATCAGCCGCACCATGCGCTGGCTGCCAAACCCCGTGAGGTAGCGCACGCCCGCCGCCGCCCGCGCGTAGTACGCCCGCGCGCGCTGGATTTGGAAGCGCATGAAGTCGCGCCACTTCGCGTCCACCCGGCCCGCGCGCAGGTCGTCCTCGGTGATGCCGAAGGCGCGCAGCTCCTCCGAGGGCAGGTACACCCGGCCGCGCTCCAGGTCCTCGCGCACGTCGCGCAGGATGTTGGTGAGCTGCATCGCGCGGCCCAGGTCCGCCGCCGGCTCCACCGCCCGGGCGTCCTCACAGCCCAGCACCGGCGTCAGCATCAACCCGACCACACCTGCAACCCGGTAGCAGTAGAGGTCCAGCTCCTCCCACGTGTCGTAGCGCTGCTTCGTCAGGTCCATCTCCATGCCGGAGATGAGGTCCTGGAAGGGCTGCTCAGGAATCCGGTAGTGGTGGATGGAGTGGCGCAGCGCCGCGAACTCGCTCGGCTCCCACGGCGACGGCGCCTCCGCGGAGGGCTGGCGCGCGGACGGCGGGCCCAGCTCCTTCGAGGCCAGCTCCGGCAGCGGCAGGTACACCTCCGCCACGCGCTCGCGAGCCCGGGCCAGCCGCGTCGCCAGGGCCATGGGCGCTTCGCCCGGCAGCGCGCTCTCGCCCGCGTCCACCAGGTCGTCCAGGCGGCGGCAGAAGGCATACAGCGCGAACGCCGCCTTCTTCCGCTGACCGAAGAGCAGGTACGACGCGAAGAAGAAGCTCTTGGCGTGGTGGCGCGTGACGACCCGCGCGCGCTGGTAGCCCCGCGCGATGAGCGCGGAAGAGGCGGTGACGCTCATGCCGCCACCTCCACCGCCGGGACGCCCTGGCGCGGCGACAGCACCACGCCCTGCTTGTGCGCCCACTCCATCAGCCGCTCGGTCACGAGCCGCGCGGAGATGAGCACCGTGGGCAGGCCCGTGCCCGGCTGCGTGGAGGCCCCCACGAAGAAGAGGTTCTTCACGCGAGGGTCCACGTTGGCCGGACGGAAGGGGCCAATCTGGAAGAAGTTCTGCGCCAGCCCGAACGCGCTGCCGCGCGCCAGGTTGTACGTGCCCGCCCAGTCATCCGGGGTGAAGACGCGCTCCACCTCGATGTCCGCCTCCAGGTCCGGGTACCCCAGCTCCGCCAGCCGCTGGAACACCTTCGCGCGCACCTTGGGGCCCTCCACCGCCCAGTCCAGGTTCGCGTGCTGATGCGGCACCGGCACCAGCACATAGAGCGAGTCCTTCCCCTCCGGCGCCAGTGACGGATCCGTGCGCGTGGGCACGTTGACGTAGAAGCTGGGATCCTCCGGCACGCGGAAGCGCTGGAAGATGTCGTCGAACGAGCCCGCGTAGTCCCGGCCGAACATCACGTTGTGATGCAACAGGCCCGGCACCCGCTTCTTCATGCCCAGGTAGAGCATGTAGCCGCTGGAGGTGAAGCGAAGCTTCTCCCCGCGCTTGAACGGCGCGTCCTTCGGGTCGAGCAGCTTCTCGTACGCGTACGGCAGGTCCGCGTTGCACAGGACGGCGTCCGCGGACACCACCTCGCCCCCGGCGAGCCGCACGCCCGTGGTGCGCCCGCCTTCCGTGAGGATGCGCTCCACCGCGCGGCCGTAGTGCAGCGTCACGCCCTCCTCGCGCGCCAGCCGCTCCAGCGCGAGGGGAATGGCATACAGGCCGCCCTTGGGGAACCAGATGCCCACGCCCAATTCGGTGAAGGGCAGCAGGCCATACACCGCGGGGGACTCGAAGGGAGACACGCCCAGGTACATGGTCTGGAACGTCATCGCCGCGCGCAGCCGGTCGTCCTGGAAGTAGCGGCTGACGTCCGCGTACATGCGGCGGTGCGCGCGTGCCTTGAAGATCTTCGCCAGCACCCCGGGGGAGAAGTAGTCGCTCACCCCGTTGAAGTTGCGGCCCACGAAGTGGTCCAGGCTGATGCGGTACTGGTCGCGCCCCTGCGCCATGAAGGCCAGGTAGCGCTGGAAGCTGCCCGGCTCCACGCGCTCCAGCTCGCGGCCCATGGTGCACAGCTCGGACGTGAAGGTGACGTCCGAGCCGTCCCGGAAGTGCACCCGGTAGTTCGGGTCGCACCGCACCAGCGTGAGGTAGTCCTCGATGCGGCGGCCCAGCGCGCGGAAGGTCTCCTCGAACACCTCCGGCATGAGCACGATGGTGGGGCCCACGTCCCAGGTGAACCCGTCCACCTGGAGCTGGTTGCACCGGCCGCCCGGGCCGTGCGTCTTCTCGAAGACCTGGACGTCGAAGCCCTGCCGCGCGCTGGGCCGCCGCATCGAGGACTACCTCACGCTGGTGC
>NZ_RAWK01000389.1 GCF_003612165.1 Corallococcus aberystwythensis
CAGGGGCTCGGGAGGCTCGGGAGGCGGGGGGGTGGACGTGAGGAGCCAGAAGCAGCTGGCGCCGATGGCCAGACCCGTGGTGCTCAACCCCAGCGCCCACTTCCTCGAAGAAGGCGGCGCGAGCGCGGCGGGGGCCTCCACCTCCTCGATGCGGGACTCAGGCGGGGGGAGCCTTCCGGTGTTGAGCCGCGCCCTGGGAGGCGGGGACGGCCTTTCGGGTGCGGGGGCGTCCTCGCTCCACGACCGCAACTCCTCCTGGAAGGAGGCCGGAACGGGCAGCTCGCGTCCCTGCGCGAGCAGGTCGTCCCGGAACAGCATCCGCAGCAGATGGGCGACGCTGAGCGAGGACACCCCCGGAGGGTTCGAGTACAGGAACCCCGCGAGCGCCTCCGCGAAGGCGTGGCTGGATTCAAAGCGCTGGTCCCGCTCCGGATGCAGGGCCTTGCGGACGATGCGGCTGAGCGCTTCCGGCAGGTCTGGCCGGAGCACGCTGGGGGATGGAACCTCACCGCTTGCCACGCGCATCATCACGACCTGCGGAGGCCCTTCCACGGGCAGCTTGCCGCAGAGCAGTTCATACAGCACGACACCGGTGGCCCAGACGTCCGTGCGCGCATCCACTTCCTCCCCACGCGCCTGCTCCGGGGAGAAGTAGAGGTACTTGCCCTTCACCACGCCCGGGGCTGTCTTGAAGCCGCGAAGGAGCTGCGCCTTGGCGATGCCGAAGTCGACGATCTTGACCTGGCCCTCGTAGCCAATGAGCACGTTGTCCGGAGAGATGTCCCGGTGGACGATGCCCAGCGCCCTGCCACTGCTGTCCGTGCGCGTGTGCGCGTAGTGCAGGCCCCGGCACATCTCCATCGCGACGAAGACCGCCACCGGGATGGGCAGCCCGCCCAGCTCACTCCTCACCGCGCGCTTGAGGACGCGGTGCAGCGGCTGGCCGTCCACGAACTCCATGGCGAGGAAGTACTCACTGTCCACCCGGCCGAAGTCGAAGACCTGCGCGACGTTGCCATGGGACAGCGTGGCGGAGATGCGCGCCTCGCTGATGAACATGGAGGTGAAGGCTTCGTCGTTGGCGAACTCGGGAAGGACCTTCTTGATGAGGACAGGCTTCGTCACGCCCGCATCGCCTACCAGCTGCGCGCGCCACGTCTCCGCCATGCCGCCCCGGCCCAGCCAGGACACCAGCTCATACCGCCCGAAGACGTCGCCTTCTTGCAGTGCCATGGGCGGGCATCCTAAGCCCAGATTCCGGGGAGGGCAGGATGACGGCTGCCATTCCGCCCGCCTGTCTGCTGGGGATGTCCGCGAGTGGAACTCCTGCCCGCTCAGTCCGCCGCGCCGCTCTTTCCAAGCAGCCCAACGACGCGCGCCCGGCGGGGATGGTCCGCGGGGGCGAGCTTCAGGAAGGTCTCGTAGTGCTGCGTGCTCTCACGCGGATGGTTGAGCTTCGCGTGGACATCCCCGAGCATGAGATGGCATTCCGGCACGCCCGGGTTGTTCTGAGCGCAGTCATTGGCGGCTTCCAATGCCGCGTCGTAGTCCTTGCTCTGCATCAGGCCGGAGACCTTCTGCTGCACCTCCTGCTGCTTCGTCTTCACGAGCGAGCCGACCTTCTGCTGCACCTCCTGCCGCTTGGAGTCGAGCAGCCCGAAGACGCCCTTCTTGGGCGCGGGGGCGTCCTCCACGACGGCGGGAGGCGGCGGCTGGACGGCATTGGCCGCGACGATGGTGGGCGGTGCGACGTCCTCGACGACCGGGACCGGCTCCGGAGCCGCTGCCTGGGCCCGCTGGGTGGCGCGGACAGGCCTGGCGGAGGACTTCCGGGGGGTGTGCGCGGGCGGTGCCGCTTCGGGCTCGGCGGGGCGCTCCACCGGAACCTCCGCCACGGCTTCCGGCTCCGGGCTCGGCGCCGGGCTCGGCGCGGGCGGTTCGGGCTCGACCTTCGGGGCGGGGGCTGCGACCGCGACGGCTTGGGCAATGGGCGCGGGCTGCGCGACGGGCTCCGGTGAACGGGAGCCGACGAAGAGCCAGAGACAGGCTCCCGCCACGGCCAGGCCTCCCGCCGCGCTCGCCCCGTAGAGCACCTTGCGCGAGGGACCCGACGGAATCGTGGGGGCTTCGGATTGCGTCGTGTCGATGGGCGGCGGCTTCGCGGCGGCGCGCGCGATCCGCCGCGTCTGGACCTGCTCCGGCGGCGGGGCATCCAGGAGCTTCGCGAGCCCGGGCCCGCCCCACTTCCTCGCCTCGTCGCGGAAGGCCTTGGGCACGGACAGGTCGCGGCCCTCGTTCGTCAGGTCGGCGCGGAACAGCACCCGCAGCAGGCTCGCGAGGCTCAGCGAGGAGAAGCGCGGGTAGTGGGCATGGAGGAACTCCGCCAGCGCATCCCCGAACGCATGGCTGGACTCGAAGCGCTGCTCCGCATCCGGAGCCAGCGCCTTCATCACCAGGTCGTTCAACTCCTCCGGCAGGTCCGGCCGGAGCACCGTGGGCGCGGGGACCTGCCCGTGGGCAATCTTCATCATCACCGTCTGGGGCGGCCCCTCCACCGGCAGCTTCGCGCAGAGCAATTCGTACAGCACGATGCCGGTGGCCCAGACGTCCGTGCGCGCGTCCACTTCCTCTCCGCGCGCCTGCTCCGGGGAGAAGAAGAGGTACTTGCCCTTCACCACGCCGGGCTCCGTCTTGTACCCGCGCTGCAGCTGCGCCTTGGCGATGCCGAAGTCGACGATCTTGACCTGGCCCTCGTAGCTGACGAGCACGTTGTCCGGGGAGATGTCCCGGTGGACGATGCCCAGCGGCCGGCCGCTGCCATCCGTGCGCGTGTGCGCGTAGTGCAGGCCCCGGCACATCTCCATCGCGACGAAGACGGCGACCGGAATGGGCAGTGCGCCCAGGCCCGCCTTCAGCGCGCGCTTGAGCACCTTGTCGAGCGGCTTGCCGTCGACGAACTCCATGGCGAGGAAGTACTCGTCCTCCACCTGCCCGAAGTCGAAGACCTGCGCGACGTTGCCATGCGACAGCGTGGCGGAGATGCGCGCCTCGCTGATGAACATGGAGATGAAGGCCTCGTCGTCCGCGTACTCCGGGAGGACCTTCTTGATGAGCACGGACTTGGTGACACCCGCGGCCCCCATCAGCTGGGCGCGCCAGGTCTCCGCCATCCCGCCCCGGCCCAGCCAGGACACCAACTCATACCGTCCGAAGGTATCTCCGGCTTGCAGTTCCATATGGGGCGCGCATCCTACCCGGAACGCGCGAAACCCCGAATGCAGGCCCCCTGCCTGCCGGGCTCTCAGGGAGACGGCTTCGCGGCGCCAGCGGCCAGCGTGACGTACAGGCGGCCCAGCTCGGTCAGCTCACCGGAGGCGCCCAGCAGGTTGATGGAGGGGATTTCGTTGTTGCGCCCGGAGAACCACGCGTAGCGCTCGATGGCGGGCTCCGTCTCCAGGTAGCCAATGGCATCCACCATGTACTTCTTCTGCACGTCCACGGTGATGCTGGTGGGAGGCTTCAGGTCGCCACACGCGAACTCCGTCAGCCAGAGGGGCTTGTCGTACTTCTTGAACTGCTCCACGTACCACTTGAGCGCGCTCAAGTCGCACGCGTACCAGTGGATGGCAATGGCATCCACCTGGCAGCCCGCGCAGGCCTTGAAGAAGGCATCCAGGTACACCACCGGGTCGCCGAAGGTGACGCCGTCCTCCGTCACGCAGTCGCCGCAGTAGTTCACCGCCGGGGACACCAGCTTGAGCCCCTTGCGGCGGGCGACCTCCTCCAGCACGGGCCACAGCGCCGCGGCCTGGCGGGGCGTCTTGTTCGCCTGGGATTTGAAGTTGGGCTCGTTGAACCCCAGCAGGTACCGGGCACCCGCCGGAATCTCCGACTCCAGCTGGGCCACCGTGGGCGTGCCGCCCCAGGCCATGGGGACGAAGGAGACGTTCTCGGAGACGTAGACGCTGGCGGCGCCGGCCTCCGGGCGGGGCGACCAGTTGTACCACCAGCTCATCCCGGGGGAGAGCGCCTTCAGGTCCTCCGCCGAGTGATAGCCATACCCGAGCCCCCGCTTCGCGCTCTTCGTCCCGGCGGGGGCCGGGTCGTCTGTCTGGGATTGCGCCCCGGCCGCCGGGTCGCACGCCAGCAATGGCAACAGCAGGACGGCCAGGGGCAGCGCGACAAGGAGCCGGGGGGCGCGGGGCATGGACAAGGACTCTACGCCCGGGGCTCGGGTGGGCGTCGAGTCCTCACGTCACGGCGCCAGCCGGGGCACGAGGCGGGGCTCGCCCACGTCGCGCCACCACGGCGTCACACCCTCCACGCGCGAGGGCTCCAGGCTCCGGCCCAGGCCCGGCGTGAAGAGGCGCACCTGCTGCTCCGTGGCCAGCCGCACCAGCGTCTCCACGGGCTCGTCCCACGCGTGCAGCGCCAGGTTGAAGGTGCCCCAGTGCACCGGCATCAGCGGGCCGCCGCCCAGCATCGCGTGCGCCTTGAGCGCGTTCTCCGGGCCCAGGTGGATGCCGGCCCAGCTCGGGTGGAACGCGCCCACTTCCATCATCACCAGGTCGAAGGGGCCGTGCCTCCGGCCAATCTCCTCGAACTCCGTCGTGAGACCGGTGTCGCCGCTGAAGAACAGCCGGTGCTTGTCCGTGGAGATGACCCACGACGCCCACAGCGTCGTGTTGCGGTCGCCCAGGCCGCGGCCGGAGAAGTGCTGCGAGGGCGCCGCGCGGAAGGCCACCGGGCCCACGCGGTGCTCCTCCCACCAGTCCAACTCCGTGATCAGCTCCGGCGCCACGCCGAAGGCCTCCAGGTGGCGGCCCACGCCCAGCGCGGTGACGAAGGGCACGCGCCGCTTCGCCAGCGCCGCGATGGTGCTCCGGCACAGGTGGTCGTAGTGGTCGTGCGACACCAGCACCGCGTCCAGGTCCGGCAGCGCGTCCAGCGCTACGGGCGTGGCGTGGAAGCGCCTGGGGCCCGCGAAGGACACGGGCGAGGCCCGGTCACCGAAGACGGGGTCGGTCAGCACGCGCGCCCCGTCCACCTCCAGCAGCATGGTGCTGTGGCCCAGCCAGGTGACGCGCAGGCCGGTGTCCGGTGCGCGCGCCCAGGTGCCGCGCGGGTCGTCCACCGGCAGCGGCGCGGGCGGCGTGCGCTGCGTGCCGCCGAAGAAATACTCGCCCAGGAGCGGCAGCGGGTTCCCCTGGAGGCCGGGCCCCACGGGGGCGGTGTTGCGGAAGCCTTTGCCCTCGAACTGACGGGAGGCGCGGCTGCGTTCGAGGCGGAGTCCCGCGCTGCGCGCGCTGTCACTGACGGTGGGCATGCGCGGGTGTCTAACACCCACGCCTCCGCCCGGCACGGTCACCCGCCTGGAGTCCAGGCGGGCGGGGGAGCGCCTACTGTGCGTCTTCCGGCGCCACGCAGGTGTTGCTGAGCGCGCTGGACCAGAGCTGGGAGTTCAGCGTGTCGTCATAGGCGCTGAAGTAGACGCGGCTGCCCAGGCGGAAGAACTCGCGCGGGTAGGAGGACGGGTCCGGCTGGGGCTGCACGCCGATGTTCTTGAGGAGGCGCGTCCCGGCCGGCGTCCCGTTGCTCACCCAGGGCTCGATGCCCGTCGAGGCCTGATACGCGCTGAAGAAGACCAGGTTGTCGGCCGCCGCGTACACCGGCGAGTTGTACTCGTCCGACAGGCTCAGCGGCCGGCGCAGCAGGGTGGTGCCCCCGGCGGTGCCGTTCGTCACCCACAGCTGCGTGTCGCGCGGCGCCGGGCTGTCGCTGCTGATGTTCACGGCGAAGTACAGCTTCTTGCCCCCGGGCGCCTGGCTCACGGCGTTGATGCGGGGGAACGCCGGGCCCTGCGACGCGTAGTCATTGGGCAGCGTGACGACGGGCTCCGGGTTCCCGCCCGCGAGCGGTACGCGGTAGAGCACCATGTACTGGGTGCTGTAGGAGGTCGTCGTGACGTACGCGTACGCACCCAGCGCGCCCAGCACCTGCATGTTGCGCGTGGAGCCGAACGATGCCAGCCGCAGCGTGCCGCCCGCCGTGCCATTCGTCTTCCACAGCTCCGACAGGCCGCTCTCCTCATCCAGCTTGAAGAGCGTGAGCGCTCCAGAGGTGCGCACGTCGTTCGGATAGGTGTCGGGCCCCTCGTCCAGCCACTTCAGCTGCACGGTGCCCGCGGAGGTGCCGTCCGTGCGCCACAGGGTGATGCCGCCCTCCAGCTCGCGCACGAAGAACAGCAGCGCGTTGCCCTGCTTCGCGTCCTGGGCGCTGACCTCCACGCTGGTGCCGAAGTCGCGCAGGCGCACCGTGCCCGCGGCGGTGCCGTCCGACTTCCACAGCTCGTGGCGCGTGGTGAAGACGGTGGTGTCGAACACCTCCCGGAAGAAGACCGCGGTGGCGCCCGTCGCCGTCAGGTGCGTGAGGGACGAGTCCTCCGTGCCCGGCGTCAGGTCCTTCACCAGCCGGGTGCCGGCCGTCGTCCCATCACTCACCCACAGCTCGTTGCCATGCACCGTGTCCGGCGCCTGGAAGAAGAGCTGCGCCGGGGTGGCGGCGAGCCGCGACAGGCGCGGCGTGCTGGTGCCCGCCGTCGCCGCGAAGCTCCGCACCGGCGTGGTGCCCGCGTCCGTGCCGGTGCTGCGCCACAGGCCCCGGCGGCCGTCCTCGAAGTTCACCGCGAAGTGCAGCGTCCCCTTGAAGTCCACGAAGGCCCCCGGCCCCATCGCGAAGCGCGGGATGCCCAGCTCCGAAGGGGGGAGAATCGTCTTCACCCGCTGGGTGCCCGCGGCGGTGGGCAGGCAGAGGGCCTCGGCCGTGACGTCTGGCGCCAAGGTAGGCTCCTGTGCGAGGCCTGCTTCCGCCCCCTCCTCGGGAAGCGCCCCGCCGCAGCC
>NZ_RAWK01000038.1 GCF_003612165.1 Corallococcus aberystwythensis
CCACCCTCCCCTGTCCCCGCCTGTAGGTGTCACCCTTGATTGAACAAGAGACAGCCCTTCCCGCCACGGCGCCCGCCGAGGAAGCGCGTTGGTCCTGGCCACCGTTGTTCGGCTTGCTGGAGGTGCAGTTCGGCGCCGCGGTGGGCTACCTGCAGACGGCGGTGCCGTACTGGCTGGCGAAGGACGGGATGCCGCTGGCGGAGATTGGCGTGCTGTCGGGCACGGCCTTCTCACCGCACGCGTGGAAGCTGTTGTGGGTGCCGCTCATCGACCTGGGGCCGTGGCGCCGCGTCTGGTACGGCGTGAGCACGCTGCTCACCGCGGGGCTGATTCTCGCGTGCGCGGTGTTCCCGGATCCCGCGCAGCACCTGGGCGTCTTCACGCTGCTGCTGACCGCGTTGCAGGCGGCGGCGACGACGGCGCACGCGGCGCTCAACGGGCTGATGGCCACGACGTCCAAGCCGTCCGACAAGGGGCGCACGGGCGGCTGGCAGATGGCGGGCAACGTGGGCTCCACCGCGCTCATGGGCGCGCTGGCCATCTTCCTCGCGAGCCGGTTCTCCCGGCAGGTGGCGCGCATCGTGCTCTCCACGCTGGTGCTGGCGAGCGGCGCGGGCATCTTCTGGATCACCGAGCGGCACGACCCGGCGACCGTGCCCACCGGGCCGCTGTTCCGGGCGGCGGTGGACCGGGTGAAGAGCATCGTGGTGGACCTGGCGAAGACGGCATTCAGCCGCGACGGGCTCATCATGCTCATCCTCTGCCTGGCACCGGTGATCTGCGGCGCGCTCACCAACCTCTTCAGCGCGATGGCGGGCGCGTACCAGGTGCCGGAGCACACGGTGGAGCTGGTGAGCGGCCTGGGCATGGGCGTCACCGGCGCGGTGGGTTCGCTGGTGGGTGGCTGGCTGTCGGACCGGATGAACCGCAAGCTCGCGTACGCGCTGATGGGCGGCGCCACCGCGATGTGCGCGTTCGCCATGGCTGCGGGGCCGATGACGACGAGCACGTACATCTGGGGTTCGCTCGCGTACAGCCTGGCCAACGGCGCGGGGTTCGCGGCCTTCGCCGGCATGGTGCTGGAGATGGTGAGCGAGGGTGCGGCGGTGACGACGAAGTACTCGCTCTTCGTCGCGGCCTCCAACTTCGCCATCAGCTACACCACGGCGCTGGACGGGCACGCGTCGGAATTCAGGGGCATCGGCACGCGCGCCACCATCGCGGCGGACGGGCTCATCACGCTGGTGGGCATCACCATCGTGGCGCTCATCTTCGTGCTCTTCCTGCGCAAGAAGCCGGCAGCGGCCGCCGCCACCGCGTGAGCCCCTTGGCCTCCTCCCCCGTCGAGGTCGTCCCCTACCGGCCGGAACTGCGCGCGCATTTCGAGCGGCTCAACCGGCAGTGGATCGAAAAGGACTTCCGCATCGAGGGCTCGGATGAGGCCTCCTTCGCGGATCCCCACGGGATGTTCGTGGCGCCGGGGGGCGAGGTGTTCTTCGCGCTCGTGGACGGGCAGGTGCTGGGTACGTGCGCGCTGAGGCGCGAGGACGCGGACACCTTCGAGCTGTGCAAGATGGCGGTGGCCCCGGAGGCCCGGGGCCGCGACCTGGGCGACGCGCTGATGCGGGCCGCGCTGGCCACGGCCCGCGAGCGCGGCGCGAAGCGGATGGTCCTGGTGACAAACAGCGCGCTGGGGTCCGCGCTGGGCCTGTACCGCAAGCACGGCTTCGTCATGACGCGCAGCGGCCCGGAGATTGCCCGGGAAACGGGTTACTCGCGCGCGGACGTGGAGATGGCTGTCACGCTCTGACGGCGGACCACCCGCGCCAGGCCCCCCGCCCAACCGGTCCGACGGTCGGACCCGTTTCTGAAGCCCGGATGGAGCTGAAGCTCCCCCTGCCGGGGGCGGTGGTTCCAACCGGTCCGACTGTCGGACCAATTCGTGCGGTTCGGCCGGACCGACCCCCTCCTGCCACGGCGGTGGTTCCAACCGGTCCGACTGTCAGACCAATTTGTGCGGTTCGGCCGGACCGGCCCTCCCTGCCCCGGGCGGTGGTCCAACTGGTCCGACTGTCGGACCAACTCGTGCGGTTCGGACGGACCGGCCCCCTCCTGCCACGGGCAGGTGGTTCCAACTGGTCCGACTGTCGGACCAACTTGCGCAGCCCGGATGGAGCGGCCCCCTCCTGCCACGGGCGGTGGTTCCAACTGGTCCGACTGTCGGACCAACTTGCGCAGCCCGGATGGAGCGGCCCCCTCCTGCCACGGGAGGTGGTCCCAACTGGTCCGACTGTCGGACCAGCTCGCGCGGCTCGGCTGGAGCCGACGCCCCTTGCCACGGGAGGTGGTCCCAACTGGTCCGACTGTCGGACCAGCTCGCGCGGCTCGGCTGGAGCCGACGCCCCTTGCCACGGGAGGTGGTTCCAACTGGTCCGACTGTCGGACCAGTTCGTGCGGTTCGGCTGGAACCGAAGCCCCCTTGCCGCGGGGCGGTGGTCCAACTGGTCCGACAGTCGGACCAGTTCGCGCGGGCCGGCCCTGACGGGGAGGCCTGCCCGGCTCCCAATTTCTCATTCATGGGGATGGAATGCGTCCCCGAGGACCTCCCCCACCGTGCAAGACAGGCCAGTGCGACCCGCGTCCATCACGGCATGAAAAAGCGCCGCGTCCCTTAGCGGGGCGCGGCGCTGGGATGTGGCGCTTCCGGCGTCGGCTACTTCGTGTGCACCGTCACGTCGGCGGAGAGGCCGGCGCGCAGGGCCAGACCTTCGGGCAGGTGCACCCAGGTGATGCGCACGGGCACGCGCTGCACCACCTTCACGAAGTTGCCGGACGCGTTGTCGGGCGGCAGCAGGGAGAACCGGGAACCGGTGCCTCCGGACAGGCTCTCCACCTTGCCTTCCAGCTTCTCTCCAGAGAAGGCGTCCAGTTCCACCTCCACGCGCTGGCCGGGCTGCATGTGGCCCACCTGCGTCTCCTTGAAGTTGGCCACCACGTAGGTCGTGGTCGGCACCAGCTCCGCCACGGCCTGGCCCGGGGAGAGCAACTGGCCCGCGTGCACGGACAGCTTGGACACCTGGCCGTCCGCAGGAGCGACGAGGCGCGTGTCCTCCAGCTGGAGCTTCGCCTGTTCCAGCGCGGCCTCCGCCCCCTTCACCCGCGCGTGCGCCAGTGACGCGTTGGCCTGGGCGGCGGCGATCTTCTCGTCGATGGGCGCGCTCACGTCGAGCTGGCCCCTCGCCTCCGCGACCTTGCTCTCCGCGGTGCGCCGGCCCTCTTCCGCCAGGGCAAGCTGCGCGCGGGCGCCTTCGAGCGCGGCCTGCGCCGTCTCACTGGCCGTCTGCGCGTCATCCAGCGCGCTCTGTGCCACCACGTTCTGCTGGCGCAGGCTCCGGGCGCGCTCCAGGTCCAGCGTGGCCTTGCGGGCCTGGGCCTCCGCGCGCGTCACGGCCGCGCGAGCCGCCGCCACCTGCGCCTGGGCGCTGCTCACCGCGGACGTGCTCGTGGACACGAGCGCCTTCGCGCTGGACAAGCCACCCTTCGCGCCGGCCTCCGCCACCGTGGCCTGCGCGTCCGCCGCGACCGCCTGGGCTCGCGCGGACTCCAGCTCCGCCTCCGCCTGCTTCACGCGGGCTTCGTACGGACGCGGGTCGATTTGAAGGAGCACGTCGCCCTGGTGCACGGTGGCGTTGTCCTTCACCGCCACCTTCACCACGGGGCCGGACACGCGCGCGGACAGGGGCACCACGTCCGCCTCCACCTGCGCGTCGTCGGTGGTCTCCTGCCCGGCCGTGACGACCTTGAAGCCACCGATGGCCAACAGGATGGCGGCCACGACGACACCGAGGAGGAGGAAGCCCCGCTTGCCGCGCTTCGCCTGCACCTGGGCGGCGGACGCGGGCGCCGCTTCGGGGACGAGTTGGGGCGCTGTCGTTGTCGTTGCCATGTCTTAAATCTCCACGTCGATGTGGGGTTTCTCGTGGGAGCCCCCGACGCTTGGGGGGTCCTTGAGGAAGTAGATGAGCGGCAGCACCACCACGAACATCAGCGATGCCAGGACGAAGAGCTTGTCGAACGCGAGCACCATGGCCTGCCGCGACACGTTGCCCACCATCAGCTGGAGGCTGGCCATGCTGGCGCTCGCGGCGTCCAGGCCGTGCTGCATCAGCCCCTTCTGGGTGGCTGCCATCCGGCTGGCCACCTCCCAGCGCTCCGGGTTCAGGTGCGCCGCGATGGAGGCCTTGGACAACACGGTGTAGCGCGACAGGAGCGTGGTGAAGATGGCCAGACCCACGGACCCGCCAATCTGGCGCAGCAGCGAATTGAGGCCCGTCGCGTCCGCCATCCGCTCGCGCGGGATGCTGCCGAGCGCCGTGGCGCTGAGCGGCACGAACATCAGGCTGAAGCCCACACCCTGCAGCGCGATGGCCGCGATGATGTTGCTGGAGCCGGTGGCGAGCGAGAAGTGGCTCATCTCGTAGGCGCCGAAGCCCGCGAACACAATGCCTATCCCCACCAGCACCCGCGCCGGCACCTTGCCATACAGCCGCCCGACGATGGGCATCATCAACATCATCACCAGCGTGCGCGGCATCAGCGAGAAGCCGGACTGCGTCGCGGTGAAGCCCAGCAACTCCTGCATGAACACCGGCAGCAGGAACATGCTGGCCATGAGCACCGCGAACACCAGCGCGCCCAGGAGCGTGCCGGACGCGAACACCGGGTCCTTGAACAGGCGCAGGTTCACCGCGGGCGCTACCGCGGTCAGCTCGCGGATGACGAAGGCGATGAGGCACGTGGCGGAGAGCAGCGCGCAGAGGACGATGACGGGGGACTCGAACCAGTCATCCGCCTGCCCCTCCTCCAGGAAGTACTGGAGCGAGGCCAGGCCCATGCACAGCAGCGTGATGCCGGACCAGTCCATGTGCTTGCGCTGCTTCTCGGCCTCCAGGCGCGCGGTGGCGCGCAGCTGTTCGTCCTCCTGGACGAAGCGGGCCACCATGAAGAAGCCCAGGATGCCCACCGGCACGTTGATGAAGAAGATCCAGGACCAGTGCCAGTTGTCCACGATGTAGCCGCCCAGCGTGGGGCCAATGGCCGGGCCCACCATCACCGCCATGCCGAAGATGGCCATCGCGGTGCCCTGCTCCCTGGGCGGGAACGTCTGCCGGAGGATGGCCTGCTCGGTGGGTTGCAACGCGCCCGCGCCCAGGCCCTGCAGGAAGCGGAAGAGCACCAGCGTGGGCAGGTTCCACGCGAGGCCGCACAGGAACGAGCCCGCGACGAAGAGCACCAGGCACGCCAGGTACACGCGCTTCTGGCCGAACATGCGGCCCAGGAAGCCCGTGAGCGGCATCACCATCACCGTGGCGATGACGAAGCCGGTGGTGGCCCAGGTGATCTCCTGCACCGTGGCGCCCACGGCGCCGCGAATCTGGGGCAGCGCCACGTTCACGATGGACGAGTCGATGGCGCCCATCAGCGTGCCGAACGTCACCGACAGCGTGACGAGCCACTTGTTGACGGGGGCCTTGGGCGTTGCTTGCGCCAGGACCTCCGGTGTCGCGACGGCTGTCGCCATGTCACTCGACCTCGATGCCCTTCAAGAAGACGCGGAGGATCTCCTCCGCCCAGGCGGCTGCCGGAAGGCTCGCGGCGGCGTCCTCGCGCAGGCTGTCCAGGGCGCCGCGCACCATTCCCAGCAACAGGGCCGGATAGAACGCGCGGCCCTCCGCGCGGATGTCTCCATCCTTGATGCCCCGGTCGATGATGACCGTCAGGCGCCGGTGGAGCTCCGCCATCATCCGGCTCTTGCGCGCGGGGTCCTCCGGCAGTTGCACCAGCGTCCGCACGAACGCGTCCTGCTCCGCCGCGTGGGCGAACACCGCCGTCACGAAGGCCCGCAGCTGCTCGCGCGCGGGCCGCTTCGCCACGGGCGCCTGGGCCGCGTCCAGCCGCTCCAGCATCACCTGGCGGCGCTTCACGCGGAGCGCGTCCAGCAGGGCCGCGCGGTCGGTGAAGTGGTTGTAGAGCGTCCCCACCGACACGCCTGCCTGCTCGGCGATGGACTCCATCTTCGCCGCGTGCAGGCCGTCCCGGGCGAACACCGCCGCGGCCGCCGCCAGGATGGCGTCGGCGGTGGCTTCCTTCATGCGCGAGCGCAGCCGTTTGACGGGCGCCTCAGATTTTGAATCTCGATTCATTTCGTGAAGGGAGATTTAACCTTCTCTCCGCCGGAGTCAAATCGACCGGGGCTTCCCAAGGGGGAAGCGGGCATCCGGGGGCCCGTTGGACCGGCGCGGGAATGCAAGCCACCAATCCGGAATGTCAATCAGACGAGGCTTGGCTCGCCCGCAATGACAGGTCCACGGGGACCCGCGACCGCGGTGCCAGTCATTTCAATCCCTATCGCCATTGACAGACGAGCCGCGCCTGATGGGAGTATTTTGTCTGACAATCCCGGCCCACGGGAGTGTCCACAAGGAGCGCTCATGTCCGCTGCTTCGTCGACTCCCAATTTCCAGCATGGCTTTCCCACCCCTGGTCCCCAATCCCCCACGGGGCAGCGGGTGATGGATCACGTCTTCTTCCTGTCCCACGAAGGATGGAAGAAGGCCCGGGAGGAGAAGAAGTACGACCTGGTGATTGTCGGAACGGGCTTCTGCGGGCTCGCCGTCGCGCACCGCGCCCTGGAGCAGAACCCGCACTGCCGCATCCTGATGCTGGAGCGAGGCCCCTTCTTCCTTCCGGAGCACTTCCAGAACCTGCCCCTTCCCTATGTCGGAACGCTGGGCGGCCTGTCGGAGACGTTCCCGTGGACGCTGGCGGCATCCACGGCGAGCGGCGCGGATGGCACCGTCAGGTGGCAGCACGGAATGGTGCCCTTCTTCGGAGGGCGGTCCATCCAATGGAGCGCGTGGTGCCCCCGCCCCAAGGACCAGGAACTGGAGGGGTGGCCGGCGCGCACCATCGCCGCGGCCGAGGAGAACTTCGCCCGCGCGGAGGCGCTGCTCCAGGTGCGGCCCGCGGACGAGGTGGACGCCCACCGGACCCCGGAGGAACTGAGCATCATCCAGAAGCAGCGGCCCGTGTACGGCGCCCTGCAACTCACCGTCCAGCGCTTGCTGGAGCAGGGCCACGGACAGGCGCCCGCCATCTACCGGACTGAACCGGCGCCGCTCGCCTCCGGCTCCCCCGACACCAACGGCATCGACTTCCAGAAGTATGCGACGCCCGGAGCCCTGCTCGAGCTCGTGATGAACCAGCGGCGGTTGGACCTGGAGCACAAGGGCGCGCCGCTCGACATCGCCACGGAGTGCATCGTCGAAAGCATCGTGCAGCAGGATGGCAGGGCGACCGCGCTGGTGACCTCGCGCGGGGTGCTGCCGCTCAACGACGCGAAGCTCGTCCTGGCCATGGGCACGCTTCCTCCGACGACGCTCGTGCGCAATTCCTTTCCCCACCTCAAGAACGTGGGGGAGCGCTTCGCCGCCCACTTCATCACCTCCGTGGTCGCGCGAGTGCCCCGCGCGGACCTGGACCCCAAGGGGGAGCTCGGGAACCTGGAGCTGGGAGCGTGCTACGTCGCCGGCAAGGGGCAGACCTGGTCGCAGCAGTTCCACATCCAGCTTTCGGCGCTGTCGGACCGCGACCCCGAGCGCAACGCGGGCACCGCGCTGAGGTACATGCCGGACGTGGTGGCCACCGCCTCCATGGCCCAGCTCCAGTCCTCCAAGGAGTACGTGGTCTTCGTCTGCGCGGTGCTCGGCGAGCTGGACTTCCGCAATCCGAACTCGTGGTTCCGGGCGAACGGCGCGGACGCGGACCCCACCACCAACTCGCTGCTCCGGGTGACGGTGAATGAGAGCGACCAGCGGACCTGGGACGTGATGGACCGCAGCACCTTCGAGGTCCTGGAGAAGGTGCTCAGCCCGAAGGGGCCAGACCGGGTGCAGTACTGGCACGGTCCTCCCGACGCGGGCACCTGGACCTCCAGCCGCCCGGAGATGAAAGAGCGGCGGGTGGACGCCCTCGTGCATGAGAGCTCGACGCTCCACATTGGCGAGGACGACCACGCGCCGGTCAACCTGGACTACCTGTTGAGGGGAACGAAGAACGTCTACATCACGGGAGGCGCGCTCTGGCCCCAGGGCGGCTCCTGGAACCCGACCATGACCATGGTGGCCCTGGCCATGGACCTCGCGGCCCGGCTGGTCCCGAAGTACCACGGCCCCCCGCCAGCGCCCTGAAGGGGCGGCCCGTCCCCACCGCGCGGAAGCACTCCTGCCTCCGCGCGGTGCCGGGCGCCGTTTCTCAGGGCGTCAGCATGCCCAGCTTGGGAGCGGGCAGGTCCACGGAGACGTCCTGGGTGAGGCTCTCCGGGGTGTGGAAGCCCTTGCCGCTCACCTCGCCCGCGCGGAACAGGGCCCAGCTCTGGAGGCCACGCTGGAAGGAGCGCGTCATGTGCCACAGCTCCAGGCCGCTGTTGGCGACGAAGAGGTACATCGTGCGCTTGGGGTTCCAGGGGTTGGGCAGCGCCAGGGCCAGGCCGTCATCCGCGCGGCCGTACGTCTTGCCCTGCCACCGGAAGTAGCGCCGGCCCAGCTCCACCGGCAGCTTCTTCTCCGCCGCCAGCCGCGCCATCAGCCCGTTGTCCTCCAGGCCTCCGAAGACGACGAGGTCGCGGTCCGCCAGCTCCGCGTCCGTCACCTCCGCGTCGGGCTTGAGCGGGGCCAGCCGCTCCGGGGACGCGTCCGCCAGCTGCTCGCGGTAGTTCGTCGCCAGCGTGCGCATGGACTCCACCTGGCGCGCGGAGCCGTAGACGAAGAGGAGCTTCTCCCAGTCATCCAGCGTGTTGGCCAGGGTCTGGTAGCGCTCGCGGGCCACGGGGATGTCGTTGCCCACGTTGAACACCACGCGCACCGGCCGGTCCGGGACCTTCACGGTGAAGGTGTCGCTTGCGCCCTTCACCTCCACGCGCTCCAGCACGCTTCCCTTCTCCGTCTGCACCTCCACCAGCGTGGCGAAGCGCCAGGGCGTGCCGGACTGGTCCACCTTCAGCGTCACCTCGTAGCCCTCCTTCGCCTTCTGGGCGCGCGTGGTGAGGCGCGGCGCGGGCAGGCCCCCGCGCTCCACCCACTGCTTCACGAGCGGGCCCAGGTCCTGGCCCGCGGCCTCCGAGGCGGTGCGGATGAAGTCCTGCGTGGTGAGCTTCTTGTTCGCGAACTTCGCGTGCACCGCGCCCATCACCTTGGCGAACTTCGCGTTGCCCAGGGTCAGCCGCAGCTGGTGCAAGAGGTACGTGCCCTTGATGCGCGGCACCGCGTACTGGCCGTAGCGGCCGTAGTCCGTGCGCGCGGCGGTGGGCACCACGTCGCCCTCGCGGGCGGTGATGTACAGGTAGCGGGCGTTGAGCTCCGCCAGCGCGTCGCGCTGCGTGTCGAAGGCCTTGGAGAGGTCATCCCCCTCCGGCAGGTCCTTGAGCTGCGTCCAGTACGCCGCCGAGCCGCTGCCGAACCAGTTGTCCGCGTCCGTCGCGGGGAACACCGTGTTGGCCCAGAGCTTCTTCTCGTCGAAGGACAGCGCGTCCTTCACGCGAGCGAAGTCGCGCTTGGGCTTTTCCGCCTTGGGCTCCGGCTTCTGCTTCGCCTTGGCGGCCTTGAGCTGATCCGCCACGTAGATGGGGCTGAAGGCGGTGTAGCCCAGGGACAGGTGCGGCGTGGCGCCGGGCAGGTCCGGAATCCAGCGGCTGCCCACCATCTTCTCGCGCAGCGTCGTCTTGCCGTAGTGGGCCAGGAACATCAGCTTCTCGGTCATCTCCGACGTCGTGATTTTGCCGTCACACGCGTGGGGGCGGTTGATGGGGCTGGAGGCCATCATCCGCGTGGCGCTGTCCACGTCGAAGCCGCCCTTGCCGTACTTCGCGTAGGCCTCCTGGAAGGCGATGTCGCGATTCCACGTATTGAAGGCCAGGTCCACCGGGGCGTTGCTCGCGTTGGGCACGGACTCCTTGCGCACCTCCGGGTCGCGGTTGTTGTTGTTGGCCCAGATGAAGTCCTTGAGGTTTCCGGGCGTGTCGGAGGGCTTGCCCTTGCTGCCGGTGCGCCACAGGCGCGTCTTCGCGGTGCCCAGCAGGAGGCACGCGCCCTCGTCCGTCTTGGTGTCCGCGAGCGTCCAGTCGTTGGTGTAGAGGCCGTTGTTGCGGTCCTTGAGGATGCGCTCCACATCGTCGATGGAGTTCGCGTACTGCACGGCCTTGCGGATGCGGTTGCTCTGCGGGGTGCCGTCGATGTTGAAGGGCGTCTGGCCCACCGTCGTCTCACCGATGACGATGCCCGCGTCGTTGAGCATCCAGTCGGAGCCGCTGTGGATGCCGCCCGGGAAGGTCTGCATCACGAAGCGGTGGCCCTTGGTGGGCTGCACGTCCAGCACCACGTCCCAGTGGACGCCGGTGTAGCCGTTCCACATGAAGATCTGCCCCATGACGACGCGGCCGTCCTTCGTCGCGGACTTGGTGGCGACGAACGACGAGCAGTGGTCGCCCTCCCCCGCACGGCCGTTCTCGTCCTCGCCCTTGAGGAAGGTGCGGCCGGTGAGCGGGGACGCGGTGACGCGGTTGGCGTCGTCCAGCTGGCCCAGGTCCACGGCGGAGTTGAGGGCGACGACGTCCAGCACGTCCAGGTCGCGCTCCTTGCCGTCCGGGCCCTTGAACTTCGCGCCGCCCACGTTGGCGCCGTCCGCGATGCCCTTCATCTCCTCCAGGAACTCGGCGTCGAAGCGGCGCAGGAACAGCGAATCCGCGAGCAGGCGCACCTGCGCCCAGCCCTTCGCGGCGTCCGCCTTGTCCTTCTGGATGCCCAGCTTCTCGATGTAGCGGACGATCTCCTGGGACACGAGCTCGCCGTACTGCCGCCCGCGCTCGTAGGGCTCGCCCTCGATGTGCACGTACACCCAGCCGCCGTCGTCGTAGCGGAAGCCCTTGCCCGCCCAGCGCACGCTCTCCATGGGGACGTACGCGGTGACGTCGTCCACCTCCTCCAGCTTCACGTCGTCGAACCACGCGGTGCCGGTGGCCTTGCCGTTGTGGCCCAGGTGCGCGCGCACGCGATCACTGGACTGGGTGGCGAAGAACAGCACCTGCACCCGGCCGCTCTGGTCCGCGCCCTGCGGCGGCGAGCAGTTGGTGAAGGGGAAGCTCTGCATGGACAGACATGCGCCCAGCGCCGTGGGGTAGCGGGCCTGCGCGTCCGCCTGCACTCCCTGGGTGCGCACCCAGGCGGAGAGCCGGTAGAGGCGGCCCACCTGGAGCTTCACGGGCTCGGAGACGACGGTGGTCTCCGCGCCACCCTGGGGACTTTCGATGGCGAGGCTGCGGCTGCCCTGCGCCTTCGCGTCGGTGCGGGCGGACACCTTGCCCTGACCGGACGCCGTCCAGCCCTGGGGCAGGCCGGTGGCGGCGGCGCTTTCGAAGCCGGCGTTGGGGACGGCGATGGACGCGGGAGCGGCCCAGGCGGAGGCCGAAGCGCAGGCGGCCAGCGTGGGCCAGAGCAGACGGGAGCGCTTCCACATCAGACGCGGGTGGGACATGGCTTGCTCATGGGAAGGAGGAATGGGTGCGGCATCCTGTCACGACCTACGCAGGCGTGCCGCCACGCATTGCGCGCCCCCGGCTGGCGGGCGTGTGGGGGAGCACCGCTTCACTCCATGACGCCATGCTCCATGACGCGAAGTGCGGCGTTTCCGAATTCGACCGCAAGGCGCGGAGTGCTGGGCTGGAAGCCGGGAGCTAGGTTTCCCATCGTGGTCATGGGGACCGCGCTCGAAGGGAGGCAGGGCATGGCGACGAAGGCGGAGGCCCTCGCGGCGGCGACGTTGGGCGACCCGCGCTGGGAGGCGGTGGCGGCCCGGGATGCGGCGGCGGATGGGCGCTTCTTCTATTCCGTGCGGACCACGGGGGTGTACTGCCGTCCGTCATGTGGCGCCAGGACGCCCCGGCCTGAGAACGTGGACTTCCACGCGACGGTGGCCGCGGCGGAGCAGGCGGGGTTCCGCGCATGTAAGCGCTGCAAGCCAGGGGAGCCCTCGCTCGCCGTGAAGCACGCGGACCGGGTGGCCGAGCTGTGCCGCTTCATCCAGGCCGCCGAGGAGATGCCGAGCCTGGAGGACCTGGCGGAGCGCGCGGGCCTGTCACCGTACCACCTGCACCGCGTGTTCAAGGCCGTTACCGGGCTGACGCCCAAGGGGTACGCGGCGGCGCAGCGAGCGGAGCGGATCCGCACGGGCCTGACGAAGCGCGGCTCCGTCACCGAGGCCATCTACGACGCTGGCTTCAACTCCAGTGGCCGCTTCTACGAAACCTCCAGCCAGGTCCTGGGCATGACACCGACGAACTTCCGCGCCGGGGGCGCGAACACGGAGATCCGCTTCGCCATCGCGGAGTGCTCGCTGGGGCCCATCCTGGTGGCCGCGAGCGACCGGGGCGTGTGCGCCATCCTGATGGGGGATGATCCGGACGCCCTGGCGAAGGACCTCCAGGACCGCTTCCCGCAGGCGACACTCGTGGGCGGGGACGCGAAGTTCGAGCAGCTGGTGGCGAAGGTCGTGGGCTTCGTGGAGGCGCCGGGCGTGGGGCTGGACCTGCCCCTGGACGTGCGGGGCACGGCGTTCCAGCAGCGCGTGTGGCAGGCCCTGCGGGAAATTCCGGCGGGCAAGACGGCGAGCTACACGGACATCGCGGAGCGGATCGGTTCACCGAAGTCGGTGCGCGCCGTGGCCCAGGCCTGTGGCGCGAATGCGCTGGCGGTGGTGATTCCGTGTCATCGGGTGGTGCGCAATGACGGCGCGCTGTCCGGCTACCGCTGGGGCGTGGAGCGCAAGCGAGTGTTGCTGGACCGCGAGGCTGAGCATGCGGCGAGCCCCGTGGAGTCCCAGCGCGGCGGGCTGGCGCGTGGGGCCCGGGGATGAGTGCACGACGCGGCGGTGCGCTCGCGGTCCGTGCCATGGCGGGCATTCCGGCACGGGTGCGCGCGGTGGACTGGGAGGGAACGGGCCGGGAACTGGACGCCCGTGGGTGCGCGGTGCTGGAGCACCTGCTCACGCCGGGTGAGTGCGAGACATTGGCGCAGCGCTACGACGCAGAGACGGCGTTCCGAAGCCGTGTGGTGATGGCGCGACATGGGTTTGGCCGGGGTGAATACAAATACTTCGACCATCCGCTGCCGGAGGTCGTGACGGCGCTGCGCACGGCGCTGTACCCGTGCCTCGCGCCCATCGCGAACCGCTGGAACACGGCGATGGGCATCGACGTGCGGTATCCAGACGCGCACGCGGACTTCCTCACGCGCTGCCATGAAGCCGGACAGGTGCGCCCCACTCCCTTGCTCCTGCGCTACGGCGTGGACGACTACAACTGCCTGCACCAGGACCTGTATGGCGAGCACGTCTTCCCGCTCCAGGTGGCCGTCCTCCTCTCCGAACCCGAACGGGATTTCACGGGCGGCGAGTTCGTGCTGACGGAGCAGCGCCCCCGCATGCAGTCACGCGCGGAGGTCGTCCCCCTGCGCCAGGGAGACGCGGTGGTCTTCGCGGTGCACCATCGTCCTGTGCAGGGCACGCGCGGCACGTACCGCGTCAACCTCCGGCACGGCGTCAGCCGCGTGCGCTCCGGGCTGCGGCACACGGCGGGGATCATCTTCCACGACGCGGCGTAGACCTCGGTATCGTGCATTCATGACCCGTGACGAGATTCTCCTGCGGTGCCTGTGGCCCCAAGCCCGGCTCGAAGTGCACTCCCCGTTCTTCGGCAGGACGGTCTCGATCATGATCGATGCGAGCATCGAGCGGGTCGAGGTGATGCGGGGCCCGATTCTCCCTCCCGACATGGTCCAGGCCGTGAACGATTTCCTGAACCTGCGCGAGGACGACAGGCCCCTGATGCAACGGCTGCTGCATCGCCACTGCGCCTCATGCTGCGAGGACATCTCGTACGGGTTCGATCCCCTCCCAGGCGAGACGGAGGTACAGGCCAATCGCCGCGAGTTCGGCGTCGCGACTGACGCGGATGCGCTCGCCCAGGCGAATCTCAAGTGGGTGCGCATCGAGGACAACGCTGACTCGGGCCTCAAGGGACGCTATGTCCTGTTGCAGTTCGACACCCCCTGGGAGTCCGAACACGGCTGCCAGCTCGTCCTCAAGGACGGGAAGCTCCTCGATCACATGGGAGAGTCAGGCGACTCGCTCTACATGTTCGAGGACTGAGCAAGGATTCGCATGATCGTCAGTGAGGTGACGGTCAATGTTTCGACATCCCCCTTGAGCGTAGCGACATACGCCATCCGCGGCTCCGCTTGCGGAGGGCGATAAGTGAGCACCAGGCTTCCGCCCTTGCCCTCCAGGAGCCAGGCCCCAAGCCGCCAGTACCCCGTGGCATCCAAGTAGGGCTCATCTGGCATTGGCAGCGCCTCGATGTTCTCTCGCGAAAGCGTGGACGGGGCATCTCCTGCCTTGATGGCCAGGAGATGCTTGAGAAGAGACTCATAAGCAGCACGAGCGAAGCCCTGGCTCGGCTGAAATGGTCCATGTTCTCCATCAAGCTGCGCGGCCTGTATGTCCGAAGAACTGAAAGTGCTCATGGATGACGCCCCCTGTCGTCCACAAGAGATGGCCACGGTGGCCAAGAAGAGCGGCAATCCGCAGCGCATCATTCCAGGTTTCCACGACGTGGACAGCTTCGCACGAGCGCGCCTGCGAAATTTTCCATGGCGCATGTCACTCCAGACGAAATCCGGTTCTTTCTCCTATATCCATGAATGCAGGCCGTGATGAATAATGGCCAAGGCAGCATTGCCGTGCACCTGCGGCTGCTGGCCAGGACCCTCGCTCACCCACCGGAGAATCCAATGAAACGGATAGGGATGGTCATCGCGCTGCTCGTTTGCGTGAACGTAGCCCCTCGAGCTCAAGCCGCCGCCATGAAGCCAGCGGCGCTGCGCGAACGCATCAGCGTGTCGCTGGCCGCCGACAAGCGCGAGGTGGCGCTGACCCTGGCGAAGCAGGACCCGGCGCTGCGAAAGGCTCTCGCTTCCCGCTTGAGCGGCGAGCACCTCGCCGTGGATCTGAAGCAATGGCTGAGCACCGTGTCGGTCCCGACCTCCGTCACGGGCGTGGCGGAGCGAGCGGACCTGAACATCCGTCGGCTCAAGGGCATCGATCGTGAACTCGACAGCCTGCTGCAGCTTCGTCTGGCCAGCGCGTCCATGCTGGCAGCATTGCAGCGAGGCGTTGAACCCCTCTACGCGTACGAGCCGGATGGCAATGACTCCCAGTGGCGATTCATCGAGGCCTTCGATGGCCTTGGCCGCGTGCACCACCTCGACGTGCACCGCATGCCCGAGCAGCCGGTGTTGGTGGTGGACATCGACGCGCGCAGGGATATGGCCGCCGGCATCAAGCTGATGCGCGAGCACCTCGTGGCCCTCGGGCAACGTCCCCTGCCCGTCCTGGACACGGCCGCCGCGGCGACCAGCACGCCGGTGACGATCCTCGATCGCATCTACCTGAACGACGACGAGGAGCCATGGATCTCCGGTAACGCGGAGGTCTATGCCATCGTCAATGGTGTCGACCCCAGCCGTGACGCGCCGCAGTTGGACATCGTCGACATGCCCTATCTGGACACGGACGGGAGGACCTACGCCCCGAACCAGGTCCTGATCTTCTGGGAGCGCTACCGCTGGGCGGCGGCGAACGTCATCCTCATGGAGCACGACGACAACACCAGCTACCAGGAGCTGGTGAGCTACCTGTTCAATGTCGCGAGCCAGATCCTGACCTCCATCGGCCAGCCGGAGCTCGGTGCCCTGGTGGCCCTGGGCAGCGGGCTGGTGGATCGCATGCCGGGTGAATGGTTCACCAACGACGACGACTACGTCGATTCGTTCTACACCCTGGCGAAGAACCACACCTACACCAACTACAGCGGAGCAGGCGGCAACGCGGTGGTGTCTCTCAGGCCGACCGAGCTCCTGGGCCAGTAGCCGTCGGCGGGCACCGAGCGTCGTACCGGCTCGGCTGTCCGGCGGGGGGCGAGGCGGCTCTGCTCGTCCCCTCCGGTCAGCGTCCGGCCTGGGCCAGATAGTCGGCGGTCGGCAGGACCCTGGCGATCCCAGTCGGCCCTGGAGTTGCTGTGCGCCACTTCCACCGTGGCGACCTCCGTTCTAGGCGCTCCGGGCTCGTACGTCCTCGGCTGACGAGGCCGTCCGGGCGATGAGCTTCCCGGTGACGCCCTTCGGCAGCACCACGCCGAAGAAGAAGCCCTCCTCGAAGGGCTCCGTCGAATCGACGTGGACCTTCACGCGGGCAGCAATCGTCGCGAGCGCCGTCTTCAGGAACACCATCGCGAAGTCCGTGCCCACGCACACGCGAGGCCCCCGGCCGAACGGGAAGAAGTGGCCGCTTCCCAGCGGGTCGCGCGCCACGCCCCCGTCCAGCCAGCGCTCCGGCTTGAACGTGTCCGGGTCCGGCCAGTGGGCCGGGTCCCGGTGCAGGTGCTGATTCGTGATCATGATCATCGCCCCCGCCGGCAGCGTGACCCCGGCGAGCTGCGCGTCCTTCGACGGCGTGCGCGTCATCACCCGCACCGCCGGCAGGACGCGCAGCGCCTCCAGGATGACCGCCTCCACCCACTTCGCCCCCTCCAGCTTCGCCACCGTCAGCGGCCCATCCATCAGCGACGCGGCCTCCGCGGCCAGACGCGCTTCCGCCTGCGGATGCTTGTTGAGCTGGTGAAACGCCCCCACCAGCGTGACGCTGGAGGAGAACGCCCCGCCGAAGTACGTGCCACCCAGCATGTGCGCCAGCACCTGGTCGTCGATGCCCGGCTGCTCCTCCAGGTAGCGCGACATGACGTCCACGGCCCGGGAGCCCTGCCGCTTGCGCGCCTCGCGGATGCGGTCCACGAAGTGCCCGTAGAAGCGCGCCTTCGCCTCCTCGAAACCCTTGGGCGGCTTGACGAACTTCAGCGGCAGCTTCGCCTGGATGCGCGCATCCGCCGCCTTCGCCAGCAGCATGAAGTCCTCGAACACCTGATCCGGCAGCTTCTCGCTCACCAGCGCGACCGAGAACGCATCGAATGTGAGCCGGCGCAGGTCCGACGCGAGGTCGATGGCGTCCCGCTTCAGGAGCGCGTCCACGGATTCGGAGATGGCCGCCTGCATGGGGCCCACCAGGTCCGCCAGCGACTCCGTGGCCCACGGCCGGGCTGTCGGCTCCAGGTCGCGCTTCTGGACCCAATCTCCGCGCAGCTCCGCCGTGAAGGACGTGTCATCCGTCGTCGAGGGGCGGATCTGCTCGCTGATGTTCCCCTTCTCGAACTCCATCCGCCGGGGGGACTCGTAGACCTCCGCGATGAGCGCCGGGTCGTTGAGCACCAGCCCGGGGTTGGGCCCCATCCAGATGAGGGTGACACCGCCGTACTCGCGGCCGTAGCGCGCGCAGACGTCCCAGGGAGAGGCCCCCAGGAAGTCTCCGGCGGTGCCGAGGATCCCCGGTGCGGGGCCGGGCAGTGACGCGAACGGCTTGCGCTTCGCACCGAAGAACAGGTTGAAGATGCCGCGGGAAAGAGCGTTGGGCACGGGCGGAGTCTCCTGACGGCGCTAGACGGTGATGCCGCAGGGGATGCGGTCGGCCTGCAGGACGGTGTACGGCACGGCGCTGTTCGCGTTGCGCGCCTTCACGGCCTCGCTCTGCGCGCGCAGCCGGTCATGGAAGCGGTCGCGGATGGCGAGCAGCTCCGGCTCCTGGAAGTACTCCTCGCGCCAGCCGCCTTCGTGGAGGAGGTACTCCTCGTCATCCCCGAAGCTGGACAGCGCGCGGCCCACGGCCACCTGCCAGAGCATCTGCGTCTTGGAGGGAATCATCGCGTCGATGTCCTTCTCCCCCAGGACGCCCTTCTTGCGCGGCGGCGCCTGGCGCATGCACAGGGGCGCGTTGGGCACGAAGGCGTAGTGCTCGTACTGGAGGTAATTCACCGCCGCGTGCTGGACGCTGACCGTGAAGAGCACCGTGGTGAGGATGTCGGTGAGGTCGGAGACGCGCGTGAGCTCCGCGCAGGGCAGCTTCTCCACGGACATCCCGTGCTCCGTGAGGTCCCTCCACCAGCGCTGCATGTCGGTGTCGCGCAGCAGGTCCTCGTCGGACGCGTAGAAGTGCCCGAGCACCCCACCGACGTACTCCTCGAAGGCGTCCCACAACCGCAGCGAGTCATCCCTGTATGGGTAATGCGGGAGCACCGCCGGGTCGAGGACGCCGCGGCGCTCGAAGTCCAGGCGCGGCTTGTTGTCCGCGAGCGTCCAGGCCTTGTATCCCTTCCTGCCCAGGAACACGTGCCCCTGGTCCGGGCCGCCGGTAGCGATGAGGTCGTCGAACACGCCGCCCTCGGCGAGCAGGCCCTTCCGGGCGCCGTCGTTGATGGCGAGCGTGTAGCGGAAGTGGCGGCGCAGCAGCTTGTAGACGGGGTGCGGGTCCGGGAGGTTGCGCATCGTCGCCATGACGAATGGCTCGGCAATGAAGTGCGTCCGGAGCGCATGGCCCACCATCTGGTGGGTGTTGCCCTCGCTGCACCGGAGGTAGATCTTCGCGGCCAGCCAGTCGTGCGGACTGTCATTGGGCGTGAACACCGGATCCTGCTCCGGGTCGCGGCCCAGCTGGATGGCGATGGGGCGCAGCTGCTGCGCGTCATCGCGGTACAGCAGGCACCGGGACGCGGGCGCCCAGCGGCGCTCCTCGACACCGTCCTTGCCAGCCTTCTTGAACATGGGCACATCGCCCAGGATCTCGAAGTCGAGCAGGAAGACGCGCTTGCCGGCCAGCGCCTGCTGGAGCGTCGTTCCGGGAGACAGCAGTCCGCGCAGCTCGGCGTCCTGGAGGGGCATGCCTTCCGGCAGCGCGGTGATGGACTGGATGTGGACGGGGCTGATGCCCTGCACGGCCTGCCGGGCGAACTCGGCGTCGTCCTGCCAGCGCCCGGCGAGCGTGGGCAGTTCCAGACCCTTGAAGAAGTCGAAGATGTCCACGAGGCCGTTCCACGCCTTGGTGAGCACGGGCATGTGCAGCTTGATGGCCGCGAGCGTCTTCGCGATGACGACCTCGTAGCTGCCGTCCACGAGTCCCCGGTAGAGTTCGTCCTTCGGGAGCGGACGCGCCTCCGAGATGTCGAGCGCGCCGGGCAGCCCGGCGGTCGCCTCCGCGGGGCGCCAGGGGTACATGCGCAGGCGCGACTGGAGCAGGTCGCTCCGGGCGACCCGCACCCGCTCGTGCTGGACGTGCTGGGGCAACCGGGCGGTGCCCTCCAGGACGTCGGCGGTGGAGCGGGCCAGGACCCACCGGTAGTAGGGGAAGAACCAGTGCTTCCCCGTCGTGGTGACGGTCACCGAGTCGAGGAGCCAATCGCCCCCGACACCGCCGCCCGCGTTGGAGAAGCGCAGGAGGAGCAGGTCCCCCAGGTCTTCGGCCTTGACGGTATAGGCATCCACCGCGCCGGCCTCGAAGTCGTTGTGGAAGCGCTTGTCCAGGAGGTGGGATGGGCTCTCGCCCTTCGTGCCCACCAGGACCACGGAGATGGCCGCGTTCGTCCCGGAGCCGAGCTTCGAGCTCGTGCGAATCGTCAGCGTGTAATCGACAATCATGGCTTTCCCCACTAGCACGTCAGCTGCAAGGTACGCCCCTGCAAGCGGGACGGACAAGGCGCGTCCCGCGCCACGGCTCGCGGTGAGCAGGTGATGGGAAGCCACGGATTTGGATCGGACAGCGGATTGCCCTGGTGGGTAGAGGTGCGGAGATGGGACTGCCGCGACCCCTCTGGAGCCCGTGGTACCTTCCCGCGCGATGCGTACCGTGTGGCGCCGCTGGTTGACCTCGTTGGGGTTCTCTTCGAAGGCAGAGCAGCCACCGCTCCTGGAGGCGGAGGAGCTGTCCCGGTGGTACGCGGGACTGGGATTGAAGGAACGGCTGGCGGTCAGCCGCAACCTGGTCAAGCAGGTGCGTGCGCCGCGCGAGCCTCGGGATCCATCAACCCTTGTTGCCGTCGTCACGGGCCGGCTGATGTTCGAGCAGGACGGACCCCAGGGCCCCATTCCCTTGCATCACATCAAGGTCGAGCTGTGGGACCGGGACTTCGGCACGCCAGACGACTTTCTGGGCGAGACCTTCACGCGTGCGGATGGCACGTTCACGATCCGCTACGACCCCGAGGACGCGGGTGAAGGGGACCATCCGGACCTGGAGCTGCGCTTCTTCGAACCGCAGCACACGTTCCGCCAGGACGGCCGGGTGGTGGAGACGTGGAAGCGCATTGGTTCGGAGCGCGGGCCGGATGACCACGTGGGGCGGGAGCATGACTTCGGGACGCTCCGGCTGCCGTACTGGGAATACGACCCGTCCACGCCGCTGGCACGGCTGCTGGTGGTGGAGGAAGGCACGCCGCCCACGGCGTATGCGCCAGGACGTGCGCTGGCGATGCTCAAGGCCGTCGCGCCCATCGAGCTGGTGAAGCGGCAGCACCAGTTGCAGATCCGGATGGGGCAGGCGCCGAGCCTCGCGAAGATCCAGGCAGACTATCCGGAGACGACGACGCTCCGGATGGAGCGGGAGTCGCCCGGTTCCTCCCGGAGCGATGCATGGTTCGGGGAGCGCCTGCTCAACGGGATGTTCTCCAGCATCCTGGACCGAGACCCCGAGGTGCCCGGGGATGATCAGGCCTTCCGGCTGTATCTCCCCTGGAATGCGTATGAGCAGGATGGAGTCCACTGCCTGCCTGACGTGGACCTCCGGCTGCGATTGATGGACGGCAAGCTGATGCCCCAGCGGATCATCCTGGGGATGCGCGAACCCGGAGCGACGGCGCCCGGTTCACCGGTGACGCGCCGGTCGTACACGCCCGCGAATGGCGCGGATTGGGAGGCGGCGAAGCGGATGGCGCGCGTGAGCGCCACGCTGGACGTGGAGCTGGGCAACCACCTCGCGCAGTGCCACTTCAACGTGGAGCAGTACGCCATCGCCGCGCACCGGAACCTGCGGCACAATCCCTTGCGCTGGTTGCTGATGCCGCACCTGCGGGAGGTGGTGTTGATCAACCACTCCGCCAACGGGTTCCTGGTGGGGCCCTCGGGGTACATCACGCGGGCCAGCGCGCTGACGGAAGCGGGCATCAATCAGCGGCTGGAACATCTGATGGGCAGCTACGACTGGAAGGGCTTCGCGCCCGCGACGCCGGTCTGCGAGGGCCACCGTTACGCGCAGGCAGGGCAGTTGTTCTGGAAGCTGCTCGGGGAGCACATCGACGCGTTCTTCGCGGAGCACGGCGCGGCGGTGGAGGAACACTGGCAGGAGGTGCGCAGGTTCTCGGACGACCTGGTCGCGCATTCGGCGCCAGCGTTCGTGTGCCGCTACCTGCGAGCGAAGGTGCCAGGGAAGGAAGCGCCGTGGTTCGTGCGCTCGGAGCGAATGGACCTGGGCGCGAAGGTCGCGGAGCCGGCCGCCAGGGCAGTGAGCGAAGTGACGCGCACGGATACGCCACAGCCGGGTGAGGTGGAGGCGCTGAAGAGTCTCTGCCGCTACGTCATCTTCTTCGCGACGTTCCGGCACGCCTGGGCGAACAACCTCCAGTGGGAGGACGCGGGCGAAGTCCTGTACTCCTGTCTGGGATTGCGCTGGGGCAAGGCCGGCGCGCTGTCCACGGAGGAGGACCTGGACGTCGCGCCCGCGCCGGACGAGGCGACGGAGATGCTGTGGATCTCCTGGATGCTGTCCAGGACGAACTACGGCTTCCTCCTGTCCAACGAAGAGGAGGACATGCATCCCCGGCTGCTGGAACTGCTCCGTGCCCACGCCGCACGGTTCGCGGCCCTGGGCCTGGACGTCCGGACGGTCAGCTCCCGCATCAACATCTGAGTCCGATGAAAAGGCTCAACAAATCCACGAGCTGCATGCAACCGAGTCTACGCATTCGCCTTTCCCACTCCTCCCACCAAGAACACACAGCCCCTCACGAAGCATCACCCAATCACACGCCGTCATCCGCGACCCATCTTTACAACCGCCGTCCAATTAACAGAAAGTGAAATTACGAGATAAGTCTTCCTGCCGCCCAGGAGATACCAAATGGCCTATCGCAAGTCTTGGCTTGGCAGAATTTCCGCAAGCTCGTTCCTCGCTTGTGCGCTGTTGACTCAAGGCTGTGGGGGATACAGGCTGGGTTACGCCGAGCCTGCCAGATGGTCATACATCCGTCTTCCATTTCCGCCTACTGCGGCCACGCAAATCAAGCAGCCCTTGCTCAAGGCGACTCGCTACCAGATCCAAGTCTGCGAAAGCATCTCAAACGCCTACCGCGCAAAGGCAACAATCCAGAGCAGGAGCGGCAGATCATATGGCATCGCCGCAGCCGCACTCACGGCGCTTGGCACGGCAACAACAGCCGTAGCGGCCATATATAAAGATGACACAGACGAGCAAAACATCGCCCTTGGCACGGGAATAGCCCTGACCTTTACAGGGGCAGCATTCTCCATAGTCAATGCCATCAGCGGAAGCAGCTTTGTCGACGCCTACACAAAGGCTCAACAGAGTGTTTCCGAGGCCACCAGCACATTTCGCGCCTCGCTCAAAGATGTTGGAGCGGCAACCGACCCAACAGTACTCAAAGAGCGTATTTGCACGTTGCGAGCGACGTGCTTCCGCCCTTACGCGGAAACCCAACCTCTTGGCCATGCATTTCAGCCGCAACCAAACAATGCATGGCCTTCCATTGAGGAACAAGAGTCCCCTTTGGTGGATGAATACGTGAATGCGATGTGCGCGCACGCTGGCACATCAGCAGAGCCGGCTCTCCAGACATGCATGGCACAAGATCAGGCCATGAATGCGGACTGTATCGAGGTTGTTTGCGCAGCAGCCTTGGATGGCGGAGACCAAGCTACAAAGGATTCATGCCGAAGTATCTCGGAGCTTCGACAGGGTAGCGGGAAGCCCTCTCGGACCGACCCGGTCCAGGTCAGGACCAAGGAGCCGTTAGCTCCTCAGGACTCCGCCATTGAACAACCGGCGCCATAGCCAACACAGCCAAACGCTGCCTTGGATTAAAAAATCCAAGGCAGCCACCTGACCGAACCAGGAAGCCTGTTGGCTTCCGCCTTGTAACCAGGGGACTCGTTGCAGTGACAAGCGATATTCAGTACGTCCAGGGGAACCGCTTGAAGTCGCGCTTGCGCTTCTGCACGAACGCGTCCCGGCCTTCCTGTGCCTCTTCCGTTCCGTAACCCAGACGCGTGGCCTCACCCGCGAAGAGCTGCTGGCCCACGAGGCCGTCGTCCGGGAGGTTGAAGGCATACTTCAGCATCTTGATGGCCGTGGGGCTCTTGGTGTTGATCTCCGCCGCCCACTCCAGCGCCACCTTCTCCAGGTCCTTGTGCGGCACCGACTTGTTGATGGCGTTCATCTGGAACGCCTCGTCCGCCGTGTAGGCCTGGCCCAGGAAGAAGATTTCGCGCGCCCGCTTCTGTCCCACCTGCCGCGCCAGCAGCGCGCTGCCGTAGCCCGCGTCGTAGCTGGCCACGTCCGCGTCCGTCTGCTTGAACATCCCGTGTTCCTTGCTCGCGATGGTCAGGTCGCAGACGACATGCAGGCTGTGCCCGCCACCCGCCGTCCAGCCCGGCACCACCGCCATCACCACCTTCGGCATGAAGCGGATCTGCCGCTGCACCTCCAGGATGTGCAGCCGCCCCAGCCGCGCCGGGTCCGCCGCGTCCTCGCCGGGCTCGTACTTGTAGCCGTCCTTGCCGCGGATGCGCTGATCGCCTCCCGAGCAGAACGCCCACCCGCCGTCCTTCGGCGACGGCCCGTTGCCCGTGAGCAGCACCACGCCCACGTCCGTCATGAAGCGCGTGGCCTCCAGCGCCCGGGCCAGCTCGTCCACCGTCTTCGGACGGAACGCGTTGCGCACCTCCGGCCGGTTGAACGCGATTCGCACCGTGCCCTGATCCACCGCGCGGTGGAACGTGATGTCCTTGAACTTGTGGCCTTCCACCGGCTGCCAGCGGGACGCGTCGAAGAGGTCCGAGACCATGCGCTGTCTTGCTCCGAAATGAGGGGAGTGAACGGCCCGGAACCCTAGCGGTTTCCGCTCGGGGACGCCCGCGCTACCGTGCGCGCCATGCCCACGAGCCTGCTCGTCATCCATGTCCACGTGCATGTGCTGCCCCAGCACGTCGACGCCTTCCTCCAGGCCACCCTCGCCAACGCCCGCGAGAGCGTGAAGGAGCCCGGCATCGCCCGCTTCGACGTCTGCCAGGACAATGAAGACCCCACCCGCTTCGTGCTCGTGGAGGCCTACCGCTCCCCGGACGCCCCCGCCGCGCACAAGGAGACCGCCCACTACCTCACGTGGCGTGACACCGTCACCTCCATGATGGCCGAGCCCCGCACCGCGCGCCGCTACACCAATCGCTTCCCGGACGACTCGGCCTGGTGACATGAGCACCGCCCCCTTCGAGTTCGCCACCGCCACCCGCGTCCTCTTCGGCCCGGGCCGCGTCCAGGAAGCCCCCGAGCTCGTTCGCGGACTCGGCGGCCGGAAGGTCCTGCTCGTCACCGGCACGAACCCCGCTCGCGCTGAACCCGTCCGCGCCGGACTCGAACGGCTGGGCATCCCTTCCGCCTCCTTCCGCGTCTCCGGAGAGCCCACCGTCGACCTCGCGCGTGAAGGCACCGCCGCCGCCGTGGACGCGGGCTGCGACGCCGTGGTCGCCATCGGGGGTGGCAGCGCACTCGACGCGGGCAAGGCCATCGCCGCGCTCGCCGCCAACGGGGGCGACCCGCTGGACTACCTGGAGGTCATCGGCCGGGGGCAGGCGCTGACGAAGCCGCCGCTGCCGTTCGTGGCCGTGCCGACCACTGCGGGCACCGGCTCGGAGGTGACTCGCAACGCGGTGCTGGGCTCGAAGGAAGCGGGCGTGAAGGCCAGCCTGCGCAGCCCGATGATGCTCCCTCGCATGGCCCTGGTGGATCCGGACCTGCTGGAGCATGCACCCGCGGCGGTGCTCGCGGCGGGCGGACTGGACGCGCTGTCGCAGCTCATTGAACCGTTCCTGTCCATTCGCGCCCAGCCGCTCACGGATGCGCTCGCGCGTGAAGGCATGCAGCGTTCGGCCCGCTCCCTGCGCAAGGCGGTGCTGCACGGTCCGGGGCCCGCGGAGCGCGAGGACCTGGCCCTCGCCAGCCTCTTCGGCGGCCTGTGCCTCGCCAACGCGGGGCTGGGCGCGGTGCATGGCTTCGCGGCGCCGCTGGGCGGGATGCTTGGCGCGGCGCATGGGGCGCTTTGCGCCGCGCTGCTCGGGGCCACGCTGGAGGTGAACCTGGAGGCGCTTCGCTCCCGCGCTCCGGACCACCCCGCCCTGCCCCGCTTCCGCGAGGTGGCGGTGCTGCTCACCGGCCAGTCCAACGCGCGCGCCGAGGACGGCATCGCCTGGGTGAAGGACCTGGTCCACGCCGTGCGCATTAAGGGCCTGCGCGACATGGGGCTCACGGACGCGGCCGTGCCCGGGCTCGTCACCAAGGCTCGCGCCGCCAGCAGCATGAAGGGCAATCCCCTTCCGCTCACCGACGCGGAGTTGACGGCGCTCGTCGAACGGTCGATGTGAGGACCCACCCATGAAACCCGCCGCCCTCATCCCCGTGGTGCTCGAACGCCTTCGCGAGAAGTACCCCGACGCGAAATACGAGCTGAACTGGAACACGCCCTACCAGCTGCTGGTGGCCACCATCCTCGCCGCGCAGTGCACCGACGAGCGCGTCAACCGGGTCACCGCCGAGCTGTGGAAGAAGTACGACGGCCCCCAGGCCCTCGCGGACGCGGACACCGCCGAGCTGGAGGAGGACCTCAAGCCCACGGGCTTCTTCAAGCAGAAGACCAAGACGGTGCAGGCCATGAGCCGCGCGCTGCTGGACGCGCACCAGGGCGAGGTACCTCCGAGCATGGAGGCCCTGGTGGAGCTGCCCGGCGTGGCGCGCAAGACCGCCAACGTCGTGCTCAACACCGCCTTCCAGCAGGCCTCCGGCGTCATCGTGGACACGCACGTGGCCCGCGTCAGCCAGCGCCTGGGCCTGACGAAGCAGGAGAAGCCAGAGGCCATCGAGACGGACCTGATGAAGCTGGTGCCCAAGGACGACTGGACCTTCTTCGGCCCCGCCGTGGTGCTGCACGGCCGCTACACCTGCGTGGCCAAGAAGCCCAAGTGCGCGGAGTGCCTCCTCAACGACGTGTGCCCGAAGCTCGGCGTGGCCTGAGCCGTCACAGGTGCGCGAGCACCGCCAGCGTCAGCACCCAGTCCAGCCCGGCTTCGAGGAAGTAGTAGGTGGAGCCGTCCAGCGAGGTGCCGAACCCGGTGCCCAGGTGGCCCAGGGGTCCCGCGAAGAACTTCATGCCCAGCTCGGCCCCCAGGTTGATGGGGTTGCGCCGGGAGCCCTCCAGGTAGGGCCCCACCAGGGCCCGGCCATAGGGGGCGAACCAGTTCGTCACGAAGTGCTGATAGCCCACGGTGGCGTTCAGCGAACTCCGCCGCGAGTCGAAGGCCACGTTGGCGCCCAGCGTCAGCCGCCGGGCCTTGAGCCCCATGGGCTGCACGTTCACGTCCAGCGCAAGGCCCAGCCCGCCGTCGAACGGGACGCGCCAGCCGAGCGCGAACTCCGTCGTCGACTTGTCGATGGCCAGCGCCTCGTAGCGGAAGTGGGCCGCCCCCACCGCGTCCCCTCGCGCGTCATGGAGGTCCGCGAGCGCCAGCGCTGCCTCCTCCGAGTCCTCCTCATAGACCTTGCGCAGCGGCGGCTCCGCGCCGTCCAGGTCGCCGCGCGCCAGCCGGTCCTTGCCCTGCGTCAGACAGGCGGACGTGGAGCCCATGGCGCACGCGAGCCCGAAGGCCCGGTCCGCGTCCTCCATGCGGCCATCCACCTGGAGCTGCTTCGCCCAGGTCTCACAGGCCCAGGCGCTGCCGCCGTCGCACTTCTCCTCCAGCGTGGGGACGCGCGCCGCCTCCTGCGTCGTCACGCACGCCACCGTCAGCAGGCACGGCAACAGGCACAGCCAACGAACGGGAGACGCATGAGGACCACGGAGGGCTGGGGCCGCAACCATGGTCCACATTCAAACACACCGCTGGCGCAGCGGCGCGTCGGACTCGGCGCGTTTCTCAGCGTTCTTCCAGCGGGCCCTCCCCGTCATTGAGGACGCCCGGGTTGCGGCCGATGTCCGGCCCATTCCCGCTGCGCTCGTCGGCCTCCTGTTCCTCGGAGGCGGTATCGCCCGAGCCGCCCACGCCCTCCTGGAAGCCGTCAGCGGCCTCGCGGCTGGACTCGCGGAGGCTGTCCGCGGCCCGGCTGGCGCCGTGCTGGACGTCCTTGGCGGCCTCGCCTACCTCCTGGCCGACCTGCCGGGCGTTCTCGTTGACGGCCTGTTGCTGCCGCTCATTGCAGCCCGCGGTGAAGCTCACCGTTCCAATCACACCCAGCACGACGAGCCCGTTGAAGTGGCGTGTCCACATGGTCGTCTTCTCCCCGAGGGTCCCGGCCCTCATGGGGGAAAACGTAGGCACGCCTGCTCCCAGTCAAAGGCCTTCTTCCCTTCCCGGGTGCCCTCCGGGGGCCGCCTGCCTGTCAGCCCCCGGCCGCCTGGGCCCGGCGGAAGGCCTCCGGGGACGTGTTCCACCAGCGATTGAAGGCGCGGTGGAAGGCCACCGGATCCGCGTACCCCAGCAGGAAGGACACCTCCGCGATGGACATGCGCCGCTGGAGGTAGCCCTGGGACAGCTCCCGGCGCAGGGCCTCCACGATGCCCTCGTAGGTGCGCCCCTCGGCCGCGAGCTGGCGTTGCAGCGTGCGGGAGGGAACCCGCAGGGCCAGCGCCACGGCGGCGAAGGAGAAGTCGCCTCCCGCCAGCGTCCGGCGCACCTGCTCACGTACGCGGTCCGTCAGGGTGTCCGTGACGGGCAGCCGCTCCAACGCGCGGCGGGCCTGGTGTTCGAACACGGCGTTGAGCAGCGCGTCCGCGTGGACGAACGGGCGGTCCGCATCCCCGGCGGAGAACTCCAGGTCGCTGGCCGGAGCGTTGAACTCCAGCGGACAGCCGAAGAGGGCTTCGTGCTCGCGAAGGTCCGCGGGCGCCGCATGGTTGAAGCGCGCGCGCAGGGGCCGGATGTCCGCACCGGTGAAGACGCGCAGGCCCTGGGCCAGCTGCACCAGCGCGACCTCGGTGAGGTGCCGGTGCGCGGGCCGCCACGCAGGGCCCACCGGCGTGAAGCGCATGCGCACGCCGCGCGGCGTTTCCTCCACGACGAAGCGCTCGCCGTCGCCCCACACGCGTTGGTAGCGGCAGCCGCGCGCCATCGCCTCGCGCAGGTGGGCGCTGGTGAGGATGACGAGCGACGCGGGATCATCCGCGTCCATCACGTCCATGCCCGCCATGTGCAGCCCCAGGTTGTCGTCCCCGGTGAGCGCCACGGCCCGCTCCAGGATGTCGTCCAGGACGGCGTAGGGGATGCGCGCCTCCGGGCCGTTCAGTTCGGACCACCGCAGCCCCACGTCCTCGCAGAGCCGTTCCGCGGGCACCCCGCGCCTCGCCGCCGCGAGCAGCCCCTGTCGTGCCAGCCGGGCGGAGAGCGAGGGAGGAGCGGAGGACGACGTCACGGGCAGGGACGCTAGCGACCGCCTGGCGCGCGCGGCAAGCCGTTCTGGCGCGGGCGGTCAGTGCATCCAACACAGGGGGACGGCACCTTGTCCCGAATGGACTCCACCCTCGCCGAGCGCCCTGCCCTGCTGCCCCGCCTGCACCTGTTCGAGCTGATTGATCAGCCCTGGTATCCGCGCGCGGTGCGCAACCTGTCCACGGACTACCTGCACACGGTGGCCACGCGCCTGGGGATGTCCTGCCACGGCTTCGTGGGGTGCTGGTTCCGGAAGGCCTCGATGCGCGCCCCCACTTCCCAGCTCGTGTTCGTGTCCCGCAGCAGGTCCAGGTAGAGGCACCGGCGGGCGACCGCGTCCAGGTCGAAGGCCCAGTACATGCTCATCAGCGGGTTGATCCACAGCTTGCTGCCCTGCGTGCGCGACGTACGGTGCTGGTCGCCATAGTCGCCGTCGATGGCGCCCACCACCGACAGCGACACGATGCTCGGCCGCCGGGCCATCTCCTCGGAGGAGTACAGGACCGCCTCGCGGTAGCGGTCCACCTCCGGCATTCCCGGCAGCAGCGCGGTGACGCCCAGGTAGGCTCCGCGCTTGCCCAAGTCCGCGACGGCTTCCAGGAAGTGCGCGTGACAGATGCCGTGGAACGCATCCACGCCGAAGCCCAGGCAGACGATAAGCTTGTCCCGCAGCGCCAGTGAATCCACCGCCGCGAGACTCGAGATGTCCTCTTCCGGAGTGCCCAGGCCGGCCTCGTCCCCGCGCATGAGGATGTCCGTGCCACCATCCACCAGCACCACCGTGTCGAAGCCGAGCTCCACCTGCAATGCCGCCCAGGCCAGGCGCAACGGCGCGACCCCGACCTTGTCGAAGCAGTAGATGGAAACGGCCTCGCCTCGCGCCTGGAACCACCGCGCGAGCACCCCTTCCGGAAAGTAGTGCGCCGGCCCCTGCGTCTCCGCGCGGACCTCCATCACCCCCGGCGCTACGACGCGTCCGTCCACGCGCTCCAGCGTCGTGAAGCTCAGGTTCGCCAGCGACACGCGCTTGCCCATCTCACGCAGCCGGAAGTACAGCGGAAGGCCGCAGTAGATGTCGAAGCCGCCGCCCGCTCCCGCGAGGAGCACGTGGTCCGCGCGCTGGAGCCGTTCGAACAGCGGGGAGGTGGCCAGGTCCATGACTCAGTCCGCGGTCCCTTCCGACGCGTCGTCCGAATCGGGTGGCGGCTGGGGGAATTCCTCCTCCGGGTCGTAGGCATCACTTGAGTCCATCCCCGTGGGGTCCTCGGCGTCCGCCCCGGACTCGACCTCCACCTCTTCCACCGGCGCATGGATGTACGCGGGCTTCATGAACTTGAAGCCCGCGTTCTCCGCATCCGCGTCGTCCGCGCAGCCATGGGGGCTGGTGAAGAGGCGCAGGATCATCACCTCGTCCCAGTTCTTCTCGTTGTCGAAGACGATGGACTCCGTGAACGTCTGCGAAGCCCCCGGCGCCAGGCTGAAGTCCCCCTCGGGGGACTCCTCCAGGGCGGGGGCACGCTCCAGCGCCATGTACGCCCGCAGGCACCCCGAACCCGATGCCCGGTGGTCGCTCACGTTCTTCACCGTGTACGTGAGGAAGTAGTCGGAGGGCCCCTGGCGCACCTCGACGTTGGACACCTCGAAGTCCGTCGCCTTGGAGACCTGGGGCTTCTGGGGCGGGGGCGTGCCCGCGGGGGCGGGCTGGCCCGTGGGCAGCAGGCGCAGCAATTCGCTGGTCGCCACCGACGCCCCGTAGGAACAGCCGAACTCGGCGGTCGTGTAGAGCATCAAGGTCCGGGCCTGCTTCCAGGACGCCTCGCCCACGCCCACGGAGTCCCTGAACGTGTCCGTCGTCCCGCCCTTCACGGTGATGCCCCCCATGCGCTCCGCTTCGATGACCATGCCCTGGTCGTCGTGCAGCGACAGGCACGCCTCTCCGCGTCCTTGCGCCGTCCCCGGATTGGTCAGCGTGTAGGTCACCGCCAGGCGGTTGTCCTGACGCTTGAGCGTCACATCGGAGAAGCGCAGCGGCTTCACCACGTCCGCCGCCTGGGCCACCCCCGCGTCCGGAGCGCCCGCGTCAACGACGGCCACGCCCGCGTCCACCGGCGCGCTCGCCACGGGTTGTTCCTTCTTGCACCCGGGGCCCCACGCCGCCGCGAGTCCCAGGAACAGCACGCCCCACGCGTACCCTCTCCGCTGATCACTCCGCATCATGAAGCCCCCTCCACTGCACTTTTTCCGTCGGGTTTCATATGGGACACCGCCACGGCGCGGCAAGACGGCCCCACCTCGCGCGTGCTTGACGCCGCAGGTCCGGAGCGCTCGGATGCGCGGCACCTATGCCCACTCCCAAGCTGCTCACCCGCGCGGAAGCCACCGACTACCAGGAAACGTCCCGCAGCGCCGACGTGGTCGCCTTCGTCGACGCGCTCTGTGCCCAGACGAAGCTCGCCAAGCGCGTGGACTTTGGCCAGAGCGGTGAAGGCCAGCCGCTCATGTCGCTCATCCTGAGCGACCGCAACTGCTTCACGCCGGAGCTGGCGAAGAAGCAGAAGAAGCTCATCGTGATGGTGGAGGCCAACATCCACGCCGGTGAGGTGGAGGGCAAGGAGACCCTCCAGGCGCTCGCGCGCGACCTCACGCTCACGTCCCTGGGCAAGAAGCTGCTGGACCGGCTGTGCATCGTCTTCGTCCCCAACTTCAACCCGGACGGCAACGACCGCATCAGCAAGGGCAACCGCGCGCTGGATTTGAAGAACCTGGAGGGCCAGGTGAACCCGCCCGGCGGCGTGGGCATGCGCTACACGGGCGAGGGCTGGAACCTCAACCGCGACAACATGAAGCAGGAGGCGCCGGAGACGCGCGCCCTGGCGAAGCTGTACCAGACGTGGTGGCCGCACCTCTTCGTGGACTGCCACACCACCGACGGCAGCATCCACGGCTTCGACCTCACCTTCGACATCCCGCACGGCAACGCGGAGCTCCTCCACACCTCGCGCGGCTTCAACCGCGAGCTGGCCGAGCGCGTGTCCGCCGCGGTGAAGACGAAGCACGGCTTCGACAGCTTCTGGTACGGCAACTTCCGCAAGGAGGGCGACCCGCGCTCCGGCTGGCACACCTACCCCGCCCTGCCCCGCTTCGGCAGCCACTACCGCGGCCTGCTGGGCCGGCTGGACGTGCTCCTGGAGACGTACAGCTACATCGACTTCCCGCGCCGCTGCGCCGTCATCCGCGCGTGGGTGCTGGAGCTCATCCGCGACGCGGCCCGCTACGCGAAGGAGTACCGCCGGGTCACCGACTTCGAGGAGGCCGCCATCATCGCGCGCGGCCAGAACCCGAACGTGAACGTGCAGGAGTGGGTGGGCATCAACTTCGGCGTCGCCCAGCGCAACGCGGAAGGCGCGCTGGTGTTCGACTACCCGGCCTACGTGAAGGACGGTGACACCGCCGTCATCAACTCCTTCGACGAGGCCAGCATCGAGTCCCGCCGCTACCCGGGCAAGCGCAAGAAGGTCTACAAGACGCCGCACCACCGCACCTTCGTGCCCACGCAGTCGGTGAGCACTCCGGCCGGGTACCTGGTGCCCGCGTCGCTCGCCGCGCGCCTGGACGGCCACGGCATCCGCTACGAGAAGCTCCCCAAGGCGCAGCGCTTCCAGGTGGACAGCTACCGCATCGCCCGCCGCGAGGAGACCTTCAGCCCGGACGTCGCCGCCAACATTCCGCCCCCGGGGCAGGACGAGGTGCCGCTCAGCCAGAAGCCCAAGCCGGTGCGCTTCGAGACCATCCTCACCGTGGCCCCCGAGCGCTCCGAGCAGGAGTTCCCCGCCGGCACGCTGCTGGTGCCCACCAACCAGCGCACGGGCACGCTCATCACCTACCTGCTGGAGCCGCACTCGGACGACGGCTTCTGCCGCTGGCAGTTCCTGGACGACAGCCTCAAGGTGGGCGAGCTGTACCCCATCCACCGGCTGGTGGAGTCCACGCGCGCCCCCGTGAAGGTGGAGTAGGCCTTCCTCCTCCAGGGGCCTCCTCGCCCCCGGGTCTGTCGTCCCCGGGGGCATTCGCCCTAGACTGGAGCCCGCAGGACCCGCGGAGATGGTGCGGGGGCACGCGGGAGGCCCCGGATGGCAGGCATGCAGCAGACGCCCCGGGGCATGCGCCTTCCGGGGCGTGAAGGCGTGACGCGCGTGGGAGGACTGGTGGCCCTGGCGCTCTGCATGGCCCTGGGCTTCGTCGCCGTGCGCGCCTGGAGGCAGCACGAGCACGACACCTCGGCGGAGACGCCCGCGCTGTGGCTCTCCGACGCGACCCACCGTCCTTTGGAGGTGCGGCTGAGCCTCCCCGCCGCGGACGTGTACCGCCCGCATGCGCCTCCCCGAGGCCAGGACGCGCTGGCCCCGCCGGTGCCCCTGGGCGCCCTGTCCCGCCTGGAGGAGCGCGGCGATGCGCACGGCGTGGGTGTCAGCTACCTGCTGCATGGCGACACGGAGCAGGCGCTCGCGTACCTGCGGCGCACGTCGCCGTCACTGGACCGGGACAGCGACCTGGCCGCCGTCGCCATCCTGCGCGGCCACTCCGACGAAGCCCTGACGCTGCTGGACGCCACGCTCGAGGCCATGCCCGAGCACCCGCAGGCGCGATGGAACCGGGCCGTGGTGGCGCGCGAGCTGGGGCTGACGCTCCTCGCCGCCACCACGTTCGAGGCGGTGGCCGCGAAGGGCGAGCCTGGCTGGAGTGACGAGGCGCGCGAACAGGCGCGGACGTTGCGCGCGCGGTTCCAGGCGCGGGCGGATGCATGGAAGGCCACGCGCGAGGCGTTCCAGGCGCGGCTGCGCTCGCACCAGGCGCCGCTGCCGGTGGAAGGGGCGGCGCGCTTCCCCGGCATGGCGCGCGAGTCCTTCTACGAGCTGCTGGCGAGCTCCGAGGACGCCGCCCAGGTGGAGGCGCTGCTGCCGCTCGCGCGGGTGCTGGACCACGCGGCCGGCGGGGACCCCGTGCTGGAGGACACCGTGCGGCGGGCGGCGGCGCTGGACTTCGCGCGCCGGGCGCCATTCGCGCGCGAGTACGCGAAGCTCGTCCAGGACGCGCATCCCAGCCCGGCGGCGCTCATTGAACGGCTGCGCCAGGAGCCCACGGCGAAGGACCTGCTGCTGGGCGCGCTCCTTCGCACACAGGGCGTGGCGCGCACGCATGAGGAATTGCGCACGCTGACGGCGGGCGTGACGGACCCCTGGATCCTCCTGCGGGTGGCCCAGGAGAGCGCGCGGCTGGACGACCTGCCGGGCCAGGGCACCCAGGCCGGGGACCGTTTGCGGGAGGCGCTAAAGGAATGCCGCGCGCGCAAGCTGCCCCTGCGCTGCGTGGACGTGCTCCTGCGCTTGAGCAGCCGCGCCACCGCGTCGAACCGGCTGATGGAGGCGGAGGAGTCCGCGAGGGCCGCGTGGCAGGAGGCCGCCGCGCTGGGCGAATGGGAGCGCGAGGGTGCGGCGCTCGTGATGATGGCCAACGCGACGCGCTTCCAGGTGCGGGTGGCCCTCTCTCGCGCCTACCTCACCGAGTTGCTGGCCCGCCGGCCCGACGACTGCGTGGCGCGCACGCAGGCGCACCTCAACCTGGCCTCGCTGGCGCTGATGCGCTTCCGTCCGCAGGAGGCACGGCAGGAGCTGGAGGACTCGCTGGCGTGCGGACAGACGCCCGGGCTCCAGGGGGCGTGGATCCTCGCGGACCTGGCGCGTCTGGCGCCACGGGCGTCCGACGAGGGGCGCCTGATGGCGGAGCTGGCCCGGGTGACGCCGCTGCGGGAGAACGCGGGACGGCGCGTGCTGGCCACGCTCATCAAAGGACGGTTCACGGTGGACCGCGACTGGCACGAGGGCCAGCGGGTGCTCCGGCAGACCATCGCGGAGGCGGAGCCGCTCTTGCGCGTGAACGCGGATGCGCGCGACGCGAGGGCGGTGGCCTACCAGACGCTGGCGGTGAGCGCGGGCCACGCCGGGGCCTTCCGGGAAGCGATGGACGTGGTGGCGGAGAGCCTCCAGGTGCCCGTGCCGGAGGGCTGCGTGCTGGCGGCGGCGGTGGAGGCGGAGCGCACGGTGACGGTGGTGCGAGGGCCCCAGGGGCAGGTGCAGGGGCGCTATGACGCCTCGCGCACGGTGCCCTTGCGCGATGACCTGACGGGGCTGGTGCCCGGCGACCTGGTGGCGCTGCTGCGTGACTGTCCGCGCGTGGCGGTGCTGGCCGCGCCGCCCCTGGACAGCCGCGCGGGCATCCTGCCGGCGGACCTGGCCTGGAGCTACCGGGTCGGCACGGGCGCGCCCGCGGCCTCCCCCGCGAAGCCGCCCCTGCACGTCGTGGTATCGGACGTGGAGCCGCCCCAGACGCTGAAGCTGGCGCGGCTGCCCTCGGCGGCGGACGTGGACCTGGCGGGCGCGCAGCGGCTCTTGCGGCTCAAGGGCGCGCAGGCCACGCCGGAACGGGTGCTGGAGGCGATGGAGCAAGCCACGGACATCGACATCCACGCGCACGGCGTGGTGGACCGGGCGCTGTCGGATGCCACCGTCATCGCGCTGTCGCCGCAGCAGGACGGCCACTACGCGCTGACCGCGGAGGAGCTGCGCCGCCGTCACCTGCAGGGCGCGCCGTTGGTGGTGCTGGGCGCATGCAGCGCGGCCCGCCTCGCGCCCATCCTGCATGAGACGTCCTCGCTGCCGCAGGCGTTCGTCGCCTCGGGGGCCCGGGCGGTGTTCGCCGCCACGGCGGAGATCCCCAACGACGCGGGTGCCTTCTTCCGCGCGGTGCGAGAGCGCATCCAGTCCGGCGAGGAGCCCTCCCAGGCCCTGCGCGCCGAGCGCCTGGACTGGCACCAGAAACAACCCCACATGCGCTGGGTGGACAAGGTCCTGCTGTATCAGTAGCGCTCAGTCCCGTGGAGGCAGGGGCGACGGTTGGGGCTCCGCGTCCGCGTCCCAGGTCACGTTCGCTTCCGGCAGCGCGAAGGCCTCGAACGAAACGGCGAGGCCACCCCCTGGCGCGCTGAAGCCGTACCACCACCCCACCGGCAGCAGCACCCACTCTCCAGGCGCCAGCGTCACGTCCAGGCGCAACGGTGCGTCGCCCTCCGACGCCGAAGTCACCCGCCGCAGCTCGAAGGCCGGAACGAGCTGGAGCCGCCGCTCCCCGTGCACCTGCCCCAGCAGCACGTTGCGGCGCGCCGCGCGCAGGGGAACCTCCGCCCCGGGCGGCTCCCACCACAGCCGGGGCTCGCACGCGCGCGCGTCCTCCGCCGTGAAGCCCCGGAGCGTCGTCAGCCCCCGCGTCAGCGACTCCAGCCGAGGGTCCTCGAACAGCGGCACGCAGCACGCGTGTCCCGCCTCCCGCGCGCCCAGGAGCGCGGCCACGTTCGCGGGGCTCCAGGTGCTCGGCTCCAGCGACGCACTCCACCCTTCCCGCAGCACCACCGGCAGGTTGTCGAAATAGTAGCGCTCGAAGAACGCTGAGGGCGTCAGCGCTTCGTGCCGGTCCACGCGCGGAGGTCCTTCCGTCTGCTGGAACAGCTCCGAGTACACGTCCAGCAGCCCCTCCAGCTTGCGCTGCATGCCCACCGCGCGCAGGGCTCCCTTGACGAAGGGCTCCTCCTGCTCCGCCTCCACCGCCCGCCGCGCCTGCTCCGCGGCCACCCCGGCCTTCTCCAGCGACGCCACCAGCTCCTTCGGCGGCGCACCGCGCACCAGGTTCTCCACCAGCCACCGCCGCCACTCGGGCGTCAGCGGCGAAGGCCCTGTCTCCACTTCGAGCGGCGATCTCATCGGTGTTCCTCCGGAGGCGTGGCGCCCAGCCAGCCGTCCCGCCAGCAGGTGTTCAATCCAGGCGTCTGCTCGAAGCTCACGAACGTCACCGACAGGCTCGGGTCCAACGCCCGCAGCGCATGCCACCACCCCACCGGGATGAAGAGCGTGTCCCCCGGCCCTACCTCCACCGTGTGCAACGCCACCCGGGCGAAGTCCGGGAAGCGCTCCAGGTCCGGCGCCAGCACGTCCACCGCGCTGTAGAAGCCGCGCACGTTGGACATCCACGGCGTCTCCCACGACGGCGCCAGCCACACCTGCTTGCGTCCCCACACCTGGCAGAACAGGACGTTGAGGTGATCATGGTGCAGGTTGGACAGCGTCCCCGCCGGCCCCAGCCACAGGTGCACGCGGTCGGGCTCGCTCAGGTCCGGCTGGATGTAACCCTCCGGCGCGCGCAGGTCCTCCAGCAGCGGACGGAACGCGTCGCGCAACAGCAGGCTGTTCCGAGCCACCAGATACATGTCGTTCGCCGGCGCACCGTCGAAGCGTGCCAGCAGCTCGCGCAGCGGCACGTCCCGGCGCAGGCGGTCCGCATGGAGATCCGGCAGCGCCTGGGCATCGCGCCCCGCCATCACCTCCACCGTCTCGTCACCGAAACGCTCGGCCATCCACGCGGGGGTCCACCGCGTCCGCGCGGGCCAGTCCTCCATCAACCCCTCAATCACAACCGGCCGGTTGCGCCGGTAGTACTCATTGAAGAATTCCGCTGGAGCCAGCCGTGACCGCCGCTCCACGCGCGGCACCGGCAATGTCTGTCGTCGCAACGCCGACCGCGTCTGGAGCAACGATTCAAGCAATCCAAGACGTGTCGTGAATTCACGTCCCCGTCCCACCGCGGGATGTGCCTCCGCGGCCTGAATCGTTTCCCAGACAACCTCTGGAGCCACTCCCGCCGCCTCCAACCGGGCCCCGAGGCTCTTGGAAGGCACGCCACGCGCAAGGTTCTGCGCGAGCCACGTTCTCCATTCAAGGGGGAGGGAAGACGTCATCGCCAGCCCTCTTGTATCGGGCTGAACCTTTTGGGTCGTCCACATCCACCACGAGCGGACTCCATGATGCCTCCCGAGAACTCATACAAAATCGTCCCGAATCCCAATCCCCCGGTTGCCCCCGAGCAGGAAGACCTCCGCCGGAGGCGGGCTCCGGAGCCTCCCGCGCCCACACCACCGCCCACCACACCGCCCCTTCCTGAAACGCCGAAGGGCGAAAACCTCAACGGTTGACGCAAGGCATTGCGCCGGGGCACACCTCAACCCGAGGTGTGCCACCGCATGTTGCCGCCCGGCACGTCCAGCGACTGGAACGTCAATGACACGCTCACGTCCAGCGCGAACACCTGGTGCCACCAGCCCACGGGAATGAAGAGCATTTCGCCAGGGCCCACCACCACCTCGTGCACGTGCGCCCTGGCGAAGTCCGGGAAGCGCTCCAGGTCCGGCGCCGCCGCGTCCACCGCGCTCCACACGTGCTCGCGGTTGTACACGCGCGGCGTCTCGAAGGATGGAATCAGCCAGAAGCGTTTGCGCCCGTGGACCTGGCAGAACAGCACCGAGTCCACGTCATGGTGCAGCGCCGTGCGCGTGCCCGCGGGCCCCACCCAGAGCTTGATGCCTCCGTGCTGCCGCGTCGGGTACACGAAGCCCGGGGCCGGCCGCAGGTCCTCCAACAGCCCGCGCAGCTCCGGCCGCTCCAGCGCGAAGTTGCGCGCGGTGAGGTACAGGTCGTTGGAGGGCCCGCCCTGCGCCAGCCGCTGGAGGAAGTCCCCCAGCCGCATCACCGTGCGGCACGCGTCCGGTGACGTGTCATGGTCCGCGCGGGTTTCGCGGCCCGCCATGACCTCCACCGCCACGTCGCCGTAATCGCGCGCCAGCGCCTCCGGCCGCCAGCGCTCCAGCAGCGGCCAGCCCTCCAGGAAGTCCTCCAGGACGACGGGCCGGTGCGCGCGGTAGTAGCGCGCCTGGAACTCCTCCGCGGACACGCCCCGCCGCCGCTCCACTTCCCGGCGCGCCTGAGCATGCAGCGACGCGCGCACGTCCATCAGCGACCCCACCTCCGCCGCCAGCGCCACGTGCGGCCCGGCGGCCTCCACCGCCGGGTGCCGCCCGGCGCGAGCCACCTCCGAACGGGCTTCCTCCGGGGCCACTCCTCCGGAGACCAGTGCCCGGGCCAGTGCCTCCGCCGGCACGCCACGCAGCAGGTTCTCCGACAGCCACGCATCCCACGAGGGTGACAAGGCCATGGCCCCACTCTAGGCCACCCGCGGAGCGGCACGGAAAGGGGCCGCTCTCCCACATGCCCTACAGGGTTAGTGCCCCCTTGAGACCCAGGATGAGGATGTCGCGCGCGGTCACGTCACCGCCGGGGCGGATGTATTGGAAGTTGGGCCGCAGCACGAGCCACGGCGTCGCATGGAGGCTGTAGTACAGCTCGCCCAGGTACTCCGAGCGGGGCACGGGCGTGCTGGGGTCCTGTGCCCGCTTCAGCCGCTGCGCGTGGACGTAGCGCCCGTTGGAGCGCGTGGTGCCCAGCGCGAAGCCCACGTCGTCATCCGCCCGGCCCAGGACGCCCGTGTACCCCAGGCCCACCGTGTACTGGCCGTCCTGCGTGGAGGTGTTCCGGTCCGGATGCGCCAGGCGCACGAACAGGTTGAGGCCCTGCGCCACGTTCTCCGCGCCCGCCACGTGCGTGAGCTGCTGGCGCGCGACGAGGTACAGGCCATAGCGCCCTTCGTGCTCCACATCCTGCAGCAGCACGTCCGGCGCGTTGGACGTGTCGTACCAGGCGCCCAGCTTGTAGAGCCCCTCCAGCCGCCCGCCCCGGAACTTAGGGTTCCATCCCAGCTCCAGGGGCAGCATCACGCCCGTCGCCCCGCTGAAGCGCCCCAGGTAGAAGGCCTCCTCCAGGTTGCGCGGGTTCACCTCGTACGCGGCCAGCTGCACGTAGGCCACCTTCGCCACGTCCACGCGCAGCCGCGTGCCCCACTGGCTCACCGGCCAGTTGAACCAGTAGTTGCCCACGATGTTGCCGGGCTGCGCGCCGCAGAAGGTCAGGTTCTGGAAGTCGCAGGGGAAGTCCGCCGAGTCCTCGCCCATGGTGACGCGGCCCAGCTTCAGGTGCACCCGCCCGCCCCAGAAGACCTGGTCGTACCAGAGCTGCGTGAGCCGCCCGACGTTGCCGCGCCCGTACACCTCCTGCACCAGCTGGAGGTTCCCCAGCGCCATGTCCGCGTTGAGGTTGTTGCCGTTGCGGTGCGTGAAGGTGAACTGGAAGGTGCCGCCCTTCAGCCCCGCCAGCTTCTCCAGGTCCAGGCCCAGCCCCACGTTGAGCTGGCCCGCCTGACGCAGCGCATGGCCCTTGCCGCCGCGCGCGTTGTAGGCGAGCTCCGTCACGTAGCGGACCTGGAGCGCGACCCCCAGCTCGTGGAGCAGCCCGCGCGCTCCACCCCATTCACCGGTGAGGCCCGGGGGCATCCTCGTCTCGGCGGCGAAGGCCGGCCCCGCGCACAGCAGGGCCCACGCCAGCACGCACGCCCGAAAGCCCCGTCCCCGCATCGCGCCGTCCGCCTCGCTCGCCACGGGCCCTCAATGGCCACGAGCGCCGGGATGTCCAGCCGTGCCGCAGGGCCGTCCGTCGCCTTCCAGCCACTCCCCCGGGCCTGCCGAAGGGCCCGGGGTGTGGCGAGGAACGGAAGCGGCACGCCGGGAGTGTCCTCCACCCGGCGTCGTGATGCCGGCTACTTCTGCGGCAGCGGCACCGTGCGCACGTGCAGGTCGCGCAGCTGCTTCTCGTCCACGTCGCCGGGGGCGCCCGTCATCGTGTCCGTGCCCGTCTTCGTCTTGGGGAACGGAATCACGTCGCGCAGGGACTCCGCGCCGGTCAGCAGCATCACCAGGCGGTCCATGCCCAGCGCGATGCCGCCGTGCGGGGGCGCGCCGTACTTGAGCGCGTCCAGCAGGAAGCCGAACTTCACGCGCGCCTCCTCCTCCTGGATGCCCAGCGCCTTGAACACTTCGCTCTGCACCTTCGGGTCATGCAGACGGATGGAGCCGCCGCCAATCTCGAAGCCGTTGAGCACCACGTCGTAGCGGTGGCACTTCACGCGGCCCGGGTCCGTCCCCAGGTACTGCACGTCCTCGTCGTGCGGACGGGTGAAGGCGTGGTGCGCCGCGGCCCAGGTGTTCGTCTCCTCGTCGAACTCGAAGAGGGGCGGGTTCACCACCCAGAGGAACTTCCACTGGCCGCCGCTGCCGTACTCGGGGATGAGCCCCAGCTTCTTCGCCACGTGCACGCGCAGGTTCGCCATCACCGTGTGCACCAGCGACTCGCGGCCGAACTGGAACAGGATGAGGTCGCCCGTCTTCGCGTTCACGGCCTGGTTGATGGCCTGCCGCAGCGCCGGGGTAATCGTCTTGGACAGCGGGGACTGGGTCCACTCACCGCCCTCGCCCACCTTCGCGCGAGCCAGGCCCTTGGCGCCCGCCTGCTTCGCGAAGTCCTCCAGCTTGTCGCTCTCCGCGCGGGACAGCGCCTTCTCCGCCGGGACGACCATCGCCTTGACGATGCCCTTGTCCTGCACCGCGTCCCACATCATGGGCACGCCGCCCGCGGCGCCGTGCTCGCGGATGACGTCCGTGAGCACCACGTGCTCCAGCCCGAAGCGCAGGTCCGGCTTGTCGTTGCCGTACTTCGCCATGGACTCGTAGAAGTCCATGCGCATGAAGGGCGTCGGGATGTCGATGCCCAGCACCTCGCCCCACAGCTTCTTCAGCAGGCCTTCGATGATGGTGAAGATGTCGTCCTGGTTGACGAAGCTCATCTCCACGTCGATCTGCGTGAACTCCGGCTGCCGGTCCACGCGCAGGTCTTCATCGCGGAAGCACTTCACGATCTGGAAGTACCGGTCGAAGCCCGCCACCATGAAGAGCTGCTTGTAGAGCTGCGGGCTCTCCGCCAGCGCGTAGAACTTGCCCGGGTTCAGGCGGCTGGGGACCAGGAAGTTGCGCGCGCCGCCCGGCGTGTACTTGCCCATGAAGGGCGTCTCCAGCTCCAGGAAGCCGTTGCCCGCCATGTAGGAACGCGCGAGCGTGTTCATCTTCGAGCGCGTCATCAGCGTCTTCTGCAAGGGGCCCCGGCGCAGGTCCAGGTAGCGGTGCGCCAGGCGCTTCTCCTCGGACGTCTCCACGTTGTCCTCGATGAGGAACGGCGTGGGCTCCGAGCGGTTGAAGATGGTCAGGTCCGAGGCCTTCACCTCGATCTCCCCCGTCTTCATCTTCGGGTTCACGTTCTTGCCGCGCGACAGCACCTTGCCCTTGATGCCAATGCAGTACTCCAGGCGCAGGTGCCCGGCCGTCTCATGGGCCTCCTTGCTGTCCGGCTCGAACACCACCTGGGTGAGCCCTTCGCGGTCCCGCAGGTCGATGAACACCGCGCCGCCATGGTCGCGGCGGTTGTGCACCCAGCCGAAGAGGATCACTTCTTCGCCAACGTTCGCGGCCGAGAGCTGACCGCAGGTGTGGGTACGCTTGACCTCGGAAATGAACGGGACCGCCATGGAGACCGCCTGCGTTTGGTTCGGGAAGGAAGGCCGGGCACCATAGCGGATCGTGGAAACGACGCGTCAAGGAATCCATGGCCCGCACACCCCCGCGTTTTCACCCGCTTCTCACTCGGAAGACGGGCGCTTGAGCAGGCAGGCGCGCACGTCCCCGCAACCCCAAAAAGGTTCCCGGGTTGGTGCCTCCATGCTGCTGCTGCTGGCGTTGCTGGGAGCAAGCCCCACCTGGGCGGAGTCCGCGGACAGTGCCATCACGCTCGAGGCGAGCGGCGGCCGCGGCTATGCCCTCTGGAGCCTGCTGGGCGACGTGGGCGTGGGCGAAGCGACCTTCCTCACGCTGGGCTACACCGGCGCCCGGCCGGAGTCCGGTACCGCGGCCACCCACCAGCTCTCCGTGGGCGTGGATCACCTGGCGGGCACGCACTGGCTCCTGTCCGGAGCTGTCAGCCTGGGCCTGTCCAAGGCCTCCGACACGGAGCTCTCCGCGGAGCGCCCCCGCCTCAACGTCCCCGGCCTCACCGCCCGGACGGGCTACGGCAGCCAGGCGGTGCAGCTGGGGGCTGCCTGGGACTCGGCGGGCTTCGACACCTGGGAGTACGGCCTGGACGCGGGCGTGGGCGTCAGCCGCTACCCGCTGCGCCGCCAGCTCTTCACCGTCTCCGGCGGCGCCCCCACGGAGCGCTACGTGCGGGAGGACGTCCTCTGGTCGGCCCGCCCTGTCCTGGGCGCGCGGCTCCTCTGGAAGGGCCGCTGGGAGCTGGGGCTGCGCGGGGGATATGCCTTCTACAGCGAGGACCCGCTCACCGCGGGCCAGTTCACCGACGCGGAGGCGGAAGGCCTGGAGGCCCGGCTCGAGGACCAGGTGGCCGCCCGGAGGGCCCTGGCGCTCCTGCGCCGCCGCCAGCTGCGCGACCTGGGCGCGGCCGTCACGCGGCGCCTGGGGGACGTCAACGCCGGCACCGGCTTCCCCTCCGCCCCGGTCCGCTGGGACGTGAAGCCCTCCCTCTCCTGGCGCCTCTCCCAGGACGTGAGGGGGCAGCTGTCCTACGCCTTCACCCGGTACGTGGCGGGCCAGGGCGTGGCCCACGTGGTGGCCACCCGGTGGACGGTGCGCCTGGGCGACGCGGTGCGGCTGTGGGCCTCCGTGGCCCTCCAGCGGGACGAGCCCGAGGACACCCCGGCGGAAGCCTCCGGCCTGCTCACACTCGGAGGGGAATACACGTTCTGAGCGGTCCGGAGTAAAACGTCCGTCATGCTCCGAACAGTCATTACCGCCGCCGTCGGGCTGACCCTGGCCACGGGCTGCGCGCCAGACAGCGAGGCCCCCGTGAAGGTCTCCGTCCTGTCCCGCTCCAGCAATGGCCAGTACGTCCCCACGCAGGTCGAACTCACCACCATCGAGGACATCGTCGGCCTGAAGGGCTCCGTCGGCGACCTGCAGGGTGGCGCGCGCATCGTCATCGACGCGAATGATCCCGCGCTCCAGAACGCCACGGAGGACACCGTCGCGGACGTGCTGGTGAAGAAGTCCGGCCACGACGTGAAGGCCAGCTACATCACCCAGAAGGACGAGAAGACGGGCGAGGACGTCCTCTGGCCCGCAGACTTCCACTCCTGGAACATGGTGACCTCGTATTACAACCTCGAGCGCGCCAACGAGTACTTCCGCACCGTCGCCAACGTGAAGGTGGCCTCGTTCGACCCCACGCCGACGCTCTACTACTTCCCGGAGTTCATCCAGGCGCAGGTGAGCAAGGAGCCGGCGGAGGACAACGCCATCTTCTACCCGGTGCTCCAGGCCTTCATGGTGCTGCCGTTCGACCGCATCCAACGCGCCCCGCTGCCCCTCAACGCGGCGGTGATGGCGCACGAGTATTCGCACCTCGTGTTCAACCGGCTGGCGTACGCCTCGCAGAACCTGCCCGTGGCGCTGGCCACCTGGGCCTCGCAGTCCTCAAGCCAGGGCGCCAACGTGCTCAAGGCCTTCGACGAGGGCCTGGCGGACTACCACGCCTACGGCGCCACCTGCCGCAGCCCCAGCGGGTGTGATCCGCGCTTCCTCGCGTCCTCCTTCGACGGAGGCCCCTTCACCGGCGTCACCGACGCGCGGGACCTGTCCAACGGCAACCGCTGCATGAGCGCGCTCCTGTACGCGCGCGTGCAGCAGAATGACCTGAACACCTTCTCCGCCGACGGCGCCGAGTACCAGGTGGGCACGCTCCTGGCGACCGCGCTCTACCAGGCGGGCCGCTCCACCGGTCAGGAGGCCCAGCTGCAGCGCGACATCGTCTCCGCGTACTACGACACGGACCCCGCCAAGCCGGGCATCTACCAGTACACCCAGCTGACCTTGGGTGATCAGAACCTGTTCACGCTGGCCGTCCCCGCCGCCGCCATCATCGCGCACATCTCCGACCTGGAGCTGCGCAAGGCCGTCTGCAACGAGTTCATGGACCACCTGCAGATCCCGCGCGCGGACCTCATCGGCGACAACCTCTGCCCGCCCAGCGCCGCGGGCGGCACCACCTGCCCGAGCATCTTCCAGTGAGGCCCGCTCCCTTGAACACCTGGCTCAAGGCCTGCCTCGCCGGCAGCCTGCTCTTCACCCCCACCGCGTTCGCCCAGAGCTCGGACGACGACGACCCCTACGCCTACCCGGAGCAGGAAGCCGAGCGCGCCCAGGAGAAGGCCCAGAAGGACGACGACGACGCCTACGACCGACGCCGCAAGCTGGTGGACGAAACGGACGAGTTCCGCGAAGCCGCCGAGCGGGAGAGCGACGACGGCTTCCAGAGCATGGCCCGCCTGGACGACCCCAGCCTGGGCGTCGCGGTGGAGTTGGTGGGCGGTCTGTTGATGGTGGACAGCGCCCGAGGCAACTTCTCAGACAACAAGCCCGCCGTGGGCGTGCGCGCCACGTATGAATTCGGCCGCGCGCTCAAGACGGAGAATGAGATGTGGCGGCAAGGCTTCATTGCCGACCTGCGCTGGATATACGGCAGCCTCAGTGACGGCACCGATTTCATCAAGGGGGACACGCGGCTTCACTACTTCACGCTCGCGCCTGCTTGGGTGTTCCGCTTCGGCGAGTCGGACTTCGGATTCTTCGTTCAGGCTGGCGGCGGACTCGCCTACCAGAACACCGGCATCACCGTGGGCGAGGAAGAGACCAAGGTGAACGGCCTCAAGCCCGTCCTCCAGTACGGCCTGGGCATCCGAGGCCGTCCCGGCCGTAGCGCGCGATTCATGTTCCGCATTGAGGCCACGGGACTACGCCGCGGTTATGCGAACGACTTCTTCCTGGGCGGAAGCGCCGGCATCGGCTTCTAGCGAGCAACCTCCGACGTCCCCCTCGGCCCCCG
>NZ_RAWK01000390.1 GCF_003612165.1 Corallococcus aberystwythensis
GGGCGCGGGCGTGCAGACCGTGGCCTACGACGAGTTCCAGGGCGTGTCCCCGGGCGCGGTGGACATCGTCGGGGAGCAGGAGACCGCGATGGTCTTCACCGACGTGCGCAAGTTCAAGACCATCCCGATCATCTACAAGGACTTCCTGCTGCACTGGCGGGACATCGAGGCGGCGCGCACGCACAACATGCCGCTGGACGTGTCCGCCGCCGCCGGCGCCGCCGCGCTGTGCGCGCAGCAGGAGGACGAGCTCATCTTCTACGGCGACCAGCGCCTGGGCTACGAGGGCCTGATGACGGCCAACGGCCGCCTCACCGCCACGCTGGGGGACTGGACGGCGCCGGGCGGCGGCTTCCAGACCATCGTGGAGGCCACGCGCAAGCTCAACGAGGCCGGCCACTTCGGGCCCTACGCAGTGGTGCTGTCGCCGCGGCTGTACTCGCAGCTGCACCGCATCTACGAGAAGACGGGCGTGCTCGAAATCGAGACCATCCGTCAGCTCGCGTCCGACGGCGTCTACCAGTCCAACCGCCTGCGCGGTGAGTCCGGCGTGGTGGTGTCCACGGGCCGGGAGAACATGGACCTGGCGGTGGCCATGGACATGGTCGCGTCCTACCTGGGCGCCAGCAAGATGAACCACCCGTTCCGCGTGCTGGAGTCGCTGCTCCTGCGCATCAAGCACCCGGACGCCATCTGCACGCTGGAAGGCGCCCTCCCCGCCGCTCCTCCGGCGCGCCGTTAAGTCGCGTTCCACGCGCGGAGACTCATGGCCAAGGTCCTGGTCATCGATGACGAAACGAACCTGCGCAAGGTGCTGGCCGCCCTGCTGCGCCGCGACGGGTTCGACGTCACCGTCGCGGAGAACGGCGAGCAGGGCCTGGCCGAGTTCCACAAGAACGGCGCGGACATCATCGTCACCGACCTGGTGATGCCCAAGCTGGGCGGCATGGAGGTCCTTGCCGCCGTGCGCGCCGCGAACCCGGACGTGCCGGTGATCATCATCACCGCGCACGGCACCGTGGACTCCGCCGTGGAGGCCATCAAGGCGGGCGCGTTCGACTACATCACCAAGCCCTTTGATCAGGCGGAGCTGTCCTCCGTCGTGGCCAAGGCCGCCAAGACGAACGAGAGCGCCAAGCGCTCCGTGCGCGCGGACCACAAGGCCCGGTCCGCCATCATCGGCGAGTCGCCGCAGATTCAGGACGTCTACAAGATCATCGACAAGGTCGCGGACACGCCCTCCACGGTGCTGATCACCGGGGAGAGCGGCACGGGCAAGGAGCTCATCGCCACCGCGCTGCACGGCGCGTCCAGCCGCCGCGACAAGCCGTTCATCAAGATCAACTGCGCCGCCATCCCCGCCACGCTCCTGGAGAGCGAGCTGTTCGGCTACGAGAAGGGCGCCTTCACCGGCGCCGTCACGTCCAAGCCCGGCCGCTTCGAGCTGGCCGACGAGGGCACCCTCTTCCTCGACGAGATTGGTGAAATCCCCGTCGAGATGCAGGTGAAGCTGCTGCGCGCGCTCCAGGAGGGCGAGTTCGAGCGCGTGGGCGGCATCAAGACGACGCGCGTGAACGTGCGCCTGGTGGCCGCCACCAACCGCGACCTCCAGGCGGAGATTGAAGCGGGCCGCTTCCGCAAGGACCTGTACTACCGGCTGGCCGTGGTGCCCATCGTGCTGCCCGCGCTGCGCGAGCGCCGCAGTGACATCCCGATGCTCGCCCAGCACTTCGTGGACAAGTACAACCGGCGCCTCAACAAGAAGATCGAAGGCATCGCCGACGACGCGCTCGCGCTGCTCCAGGCGTACGCGTGGCCGGGCAACATCCGCGAGCTGGAGAACCTCATCGAGCGCGTGCTGCTCTTCGCGGACGGCCCCCTCATCACCGCCAAGGACCTGCCGGAGCCGGTGCGCGGGGGAGCGGGCGTGCAGGCGGGGGCACCGGTCGCCGCCTCGCTGGGCACGCTGGACGTCCCGGTGGGCGAGGTGGGCCTCAAGGACATCGTGCGCATGAAGGCCGCGGAGCTGGAGCGGGACCTCATCGTCAAGAAGCTGGAGGAGACGGGCGGCAACGTCACGCGCGCCGCGCGCCTCCTGCAGATCAGCCGCAAGTCGCTCCAGACGAAGATGAAGGAGTTCGGCCTGCGCGACACCACCCCGGACGGTCAGGAAGACGGCCCGGACGAGTAGCTCCGGGGTGCCGAAATAACGCTCTCTCGCCAGCGGTTTCGGCCCCCGCGTACCTTCTTACCCTCAGGGAGCCTGAATGCGGCCGAATCTTCCCACCCTCGGTGGACCACCGAAGCGCAATCCCTTCGGACCGGTGGTTGCCGTCTCCGTCATCCTCGGCGCGGCCGCGGGTGGCGTGTGGTGGTGGAAACAGCGCATGGCGGATGTCCCCATGGACGTCGCCTCGCAGACCGTGACCGCGCTGGACGCCGGCACCCTGGCCCAGGCCCCCGTGGCCCCGGCCGTGCCCGCCGACCCCGTGAAGGCCGCCGGCCTGGAGCGCGTGTCCATCCGCATCGAGGGCCCGCTGGAGACGGCGCTCGTCCAGGCCTCCGACTCCACCGTGGGCCCCGCCCTGGCGCAGGTGGTGACTCGCACGCTGGTGTGGTGGGTGCGCGTACCCGGTGAAATCCTCCGGGGGGACACGCTGGACGTGCTCTTCCAGCGCCGCCCCAACGAGGAGCCGCTGGTGTACGCGGTGCGCTTCGTGAGCGGCAAGACGGGCCAGACGCACCGCGCCTACCGCTTCACGCCCGCGGGTGAGCCGAACGCCCACTACTACCTGCCTGGCGGCGACGAGCTGGAGCTGCGGATGGAGAAGTCCCCCATCGACAGCTACGAGCAGATCACCTCGCTGCTGCGCGACGGCCGCGGCCACAAGGGCGTGGACTTCCGCGCGCCGGTGGGCACGACGGTCCGGGCGCCCTTCGCGGGCGTCGTCAAGCGCAAGAACTGGAACTTCGGCAGCAACGGCAACTGCATCGAGCTGGTGGAGTCCGGGGGCAAGGGCCGCCGCGCCCTCTTCCTGCACCTGGCGGAGCTGCCCAAGTCCGTCCAGCCCGGGATGCGCGTGTCCGCGGGCCAGGTGCTGGCCCAGAGCGGCAACACGGGCCACTCCTTCGCACCCCACCTGCACTACCAGCTCATGCTGGGCGAAAACCGGGTCCTGGACCCCTTCGACCAGCACAAGACCTACCGGGCCTCCCTGGCGGCCGCCCACAAGGGCGCCTTCGACACCGAGGTCCAGCGGCTGGATGGACTGCTCGGGACGCCCGTGGCGGGCAAGTAAGGCCCACCCATTTCTTGACACTCCTCCGACGGCACGGCTAGCTGGCAGGCCTGGGCCGTGGTCGTCGGAGGTAGTGGATGCACAGGTTTCGCGCCGTCATCGCCGCGCTGACGCTGGGCGTGCCTTTTGCCGCCAGCGCGGCGGATATCACCCGGATTGCTTCCTCGTTCGAGGACGACGATCCGTTCGACCTCTTCTTGGACGTAGGCTTCGAGCGCACGCAGACGCGCGCGAAGATCGTCCGTGAGCAGCTCGGTGGCGCAGGCGCCACCGACGTCCGGGAGGTCAACGAGCTCTGGTACAAGGGCGTGGACGCGCGGCTGAATCTGGCCGTGGCCTTCGGGCTCTGGAAGGACCTGGAGTTCAGCTTCAAGCTGCCCATCGTCTTCCAGCAGAACGAGACCTGGAACTTCGTGTCCGGCACGAACCAGGGCAACTCCACCATCACCAACAGCTGCTTCAACGCGGACGGCTCGCCCTACTCCGCCGAGGGCTGCGTGGGCCGGCTGTTCCAGGTGCCCCAGGAGAGCTACCGGGGCGGCCTGGGCAACGTGCACTTCGGGCTGGCGTACGCCTTCTTCAACCAGGAGAAGGACGACACCAAGCCCACGTGGATCCTCGGCATCGACTACGAGGCGCCCACCGCCAAGCAGCGCGACCCGAGCCTGGACAACACGGACCCGGATGGCGACCGCGGCAACGTGGGCGACCGCGTCCACAAGTACCAGCTCTACACGGCCTTCTCGCGGCGCATGGGCGTGGCGGAGCCGTACTTCAAGGCGTCCCACACCATTCCGGTGCGCGGCCCCGGCGCCTACTCCAACTGCGACCAGTCCGGCGCAAACCCGCCCAACCTGGGTGCCCCGGGCAACTGCTACAAGGAGCCGTGGACCCGCCACGAGACGGGCATCAAGGCCCCCTCGCAGACGGCGCTGACCTTCGGCATGGAGCTGGTGCCCTTCGAGAACGCGGCCAAGAACCAGAAGTTCACCCTGGACCTGCGGCTGTTGGGCAACTACGTGGGCCGCGGCCGGTACTACAACGAGCTGAGCTCCGCGCTGCGCAAGCTGCTCACCTCCGACGACTACCTCCAGGTGGGTGGTCAGTTCGCCGTCACCGCCGCCGCCGCCCAGGCCTTCACCATCCACGCCTCCGGCAAGTTCCTCTACAACACGGACCACCTGCTCACGTCCGAGTCCATTGGCCAGGACGTGAACGGCGACGGCACCGTGGACACCGCCCCAGGCTCGCCGGACCTGAACCCCACGTTCGACTGGCGCTATGACCTGGTGTCCCGCCGCTTCCGGGCCATCCAGAGCACCACGTTCCGCTTCGACCTGGGCGCGACCTTCAGCTTCTGAAGTCCCGCGCCGGAAGGCAGCGGTGGGCCTGCCCTACCGCTGCTTCAACCCCAGGCCCAGCCGGTACACCTCCTGGCCGGGCCACCCCGCGCGGCGGGCCAGCTCCGTGCTCAGCGGCTTGAGCTTCTCGCCGCGAGCCAGGCCCGATTCCAGCGCCCGGAGCAGCTCGTCCTCGCTCCAGCGCTGCTCGCCGGTGCGGCCCTCCACCAGCACCACCACCTCGCCCCGGGTCTCCTCGCCCGCGTAGCGCGCGACGAGGGCGGACAGCGTCCCCCGGACGAACTCCTCGTGCAGCTTCGTCAGCTCGCGCGCCACGCACGCACGCCGGTCCCCCCAGGCCTCCTGGAGGTCGACCAGCGTCTCCGCCAGACGGCGCGGGGATTCGTACAGGACGCAGGTGGCGGACAGGGGGGCCACCTCGTCCAGCATGGCCCGGCGCTCCGGCCCCTTGCGCGGCAGGAAGCCCAGGAAGTGGAAGCGCCCGGTGGGCAGCCCTGACGCGCTCAGGGCCGCCACCAGCGCCGTGGCCCCGGGCACCGGCTCCACCTTCAGGCCGCGCTCCAGCGCCTCCGCCACCAGCTTCTCCCCCGGGTCGCTGATGCCGGGGCTGCCCGCGTCGGTGATGAGCGCGCAGTCCTCCCCCGCCTCCAGGCGGTCCAGGATGCGCCCGGCGCGCTGCCCCTCCGCGAAGGCAGGCAGGCTCACCAGGTCCTTCCCCGTGATGCCGAAGTGGTCCAACAGGATGCGCGAGTGCCGGGTGTCCTCGCACGCGAGGAAGCCCGCGGTGCGCAGCGTCTCCAGGGCCCGGGCGGTGACGTCCCCCAGGTTCCCGATGGGCGTGGCCACGAGGTAGAGCGTTCCAGCCAAGGGAGGGATTCCTTTACATGCCAGCGTCGAAGGCGGCGGGCAGGTGCTCCACCCGGGCGTGCTCGCCCTGGCCCACGACGGAGATGACGTCGAAGCGCACCATGCGCCCGTCGATGCCGTTCTGGAAGAGAAAGAACCCAGCCCCCCATCACGCTGTTGAATCGTGTTGATTCCTCAGAGTTTCCGAGGACTTCGCGCGACAGCGGACTTGATGCAGGTGCTTCCTCACGCCTCCTCGTGACGGCTGGCGAGCACGCAGCGAGCACACGGGCCCAGGCCGACAGTTTCCGCGCTCGTGTCCCTGTCGTCGCGGGGTGCTCGGACTGCGCCGCTACCCAAGCCTGCCTCCAACACGCGCTGGAAGCCGCCGTGCGGCTCCTGTCGGAGCGCCTCCGTTCGTAACGCCCTGCCCTCGTCGCACGGGGCGCGAACAGGCCCCGCCACCCGCTGAACGCGCGCTTCCACGCGCGATGGAGAGCCGAACCATGCCAGTTACGTCTCGCTCCCGAGTCCGGACCGTCCAGCGTCCTGCTGAACCGTCCAGCACCGCGGACGCCTCGCCAAAGCCACTGGCCGAAATCCTCCGCGCGTACCTGTCTACCGGCGCGGAAGGCCTCGGGGTCAGCTTGGAGCCGTCGGAGTGCCAGGCCGTCCTCAACGCGGTCGAGTTTGCCCGGCAGGCCGGGCCCCTCACGCCGCTGGGAGCGGACACTGATGCAGTGACGGCGTTCCGGCGCTCGCTCCCGATGATGCCGGGCTGCGCGGTGTGCAGTGCCAGCACTATGGGTGGGCAGCCCGCGATGGCCTGCTGGCAGCACGCGCTCCCAGCCGCAGTGGACAAGGCCGCGCGCCTCCGGCAGCAGATCGAAGATGTCCACGCGCTGGTGCGCGCCCTGGCTGACACCTTCGGAGAGCACAAGGCCGTCCCCGGCCAGTTGTTGAGGACCCTCGACGTCCAGGTGCAGGTGTTCCGTGACAACGGAGGGGTCCCGTGAGCGCGGCGCTGACCGCTGTCATCCGGCAGTCGCTGGGGCTCATTGCAGGTGGGGCCAGGCGTGGCCGCCGCAAGGCGGCGAGTGCGACCGCGTCCACCGCCGTGGACACCTTAGAGCGCGAGCTGCTGGAGCTCCGGGCGCAGGTCGAAGCGGTGCGCCCGCTGGTGGACTGGGCCCGCGCAGCCCTGGAGCTACGCGATGAAGCCGACGACGCCCAGACGCAAGGGCACGTCATCGTGCTCGACGTCCGCGGGAAGGCGCGCGTGAGCGTCACCGTCGAGCAGCTCCGCGCGGCTGTGGCCGTGTTCCTCCCGCCCGCCCCGTCGCCCCTGTTGACG
>NZ_RAWK01000391.1 GCF_003612165.1 Corallococcus aberystwythensis
GGCTTCCGCGCGCTGGAGGACCGGGTGTCGCTGAGGACCGGCAGCGGCACCCGGTCCTCCAGCGCGCTGATGCGAGCGGACAGGCGCGCGTGGAGGTCCTCGGCGGAGGCCGGGGATGGGCGTGGGGTGCGCATCGTTGGACAGAGCGTGCCAGCCCCGTGCGAAGCCCGCAAGGACGCGGGCGAAGGGCGAGCGGCGCGTGTTATGTTTGGAGGTCCCGTGCCTCTACTCTCCCCTGCCCAGCCCATCCCGGGCGGACCCTCCGTGGATCCGCTGCACGGGAGCTTCCGTTCCTCCATCCGCCGCGAGCACGCCGACGACGCGGCCCGCCGGGCGAGGGACCTGCTCACCGACGACGTGCTCGGCCGGTTGCTCACCACGCCGCGTGAAGCCACGGCCCAGGTGCCGCATTCACGGGACGTGTTCGTCAACCGCAACCTGCGCATGGACCACGTCGAGCTCATCGGGTTCGACATGGACTACACGCTGGCCATCTACCACATGCGCCGGCTGGAGCAGCTGTCGTTCGACATGACGCTCGCGAAGCTGATCAGCGAGTACGGCTACCCGCCGTTCGTGGGCGGCCTGCTCTACGACCACCACTTCGTGATGCGCGGGCTGGCGGTGGACCGGGTCAACGGCAACGTCCTGAAGATGGACCGCTTCGGTCACGTGGGGCGCGCGTACCACGGCCTGCGGCCGCTGAAGCGCGACGCGTGGAAGGAGCTGTACCGCAACAAGCGCGTGCGGCTGCGCAACCCGCAGTTCGCGTGGAACGACACGCTCTTCGCGCTGCCGGAGACGTGCCTGTATTCGGGCATCATCGAGCTGATGGAGTCGCTGGGGCACACCGTGAACTACGGCAAGCTCTACGATGACATCCGGGAAGCCATCGACACGGTGCACCGGGACAACTCGCTCAAGCGGGAGATCCGCAAGGACCTGGCGCGCTACGTGTTCCTGGACCCGGAGCTGGGGCCGGCGTTGCACAAGCTGCGCTCGGGTGGGAAGCGGCTGTTCCTGCTGACGAACTCCGCGTGGGACTACACGAACGCGGTGATGCGCTACCTGCTGGACGGGCAGCTGCCGGAGTACCCCAGCTGGCGCAACTACTTCGACTTCACGGTGACGGCGGCGGGCAAGCCGGCCTTCTTCACGGAGGCCCGGCCGTTCCTGGAGCTGGATTCGTCCACGGAGGCCGGCAAGGTGGTGGGCGAGGCGAAGTCGCTGGAGCGCGGCACGGTGTACTCCGGAGGCAACCTGGCCCAGTTCGAGGAGTTCACGGGCTACCGGGGCGAGCACATCCTCTACGTGGGCGACCACATCTACGGCGACATCCTGAAGTCGAAGAAGTCGTCGCTGTGGCGCACGTGCATGATCGTCCAGGAGATTGAAGACGAGATTACGTACACGGACGCGCGCCGCGAGGAGATCGTCACGCTGTCCGAGGTGGAGCTGACGCGCGCGCGACTGGACGACGAGGTGAACCACCGCAAGACGGTGCTGAACAGCCTGGAGCGCAGGCTGGAGCGCGAGGAGCTTCCGGCGGCGGAGCGGCAGGAGGTGGAGGAGCTGCGCAAGAAGACGAAGGCGGAGCTGGAGAAGCTGCGCCGTTCGTTGAAGGAGACCAACGGCATCGCGGACACGCTGGAGCGCGACGTCGAGGAGGGCTTCAACCCGTACTGGGGCCTGCTGTTCAAGGAGGGCAACGAGAACAGCCGCTTCGGCTACCAGGTGGAGCAGTACGCGTGTCTCTACACGAGCCGCGTGTCGAACTTCCTGCACCACTCGCCGATGCAGTACTACCGCTCGCCGCGCGACCTGATGGCGCACGAGCAGGCCGGCGCGCTGTCGAGCAAGCTGTCCCCGATGGGCAGCGAAGGCCCGCCGAAGGGGTCGTCGGAGAAGGAGTAGCTCAGGGCGTCGCGGGCAGCCGGCCCCAGATGACCTCGCTGAAGCGCGACGTGGGTGCCGGCTGGATGCCCAGCTTGCTCAAGTCTTCGGTGTGGCGGGCGCCCTTCACGACGACCCACCGGCGGGCGACGCGCCTCCCCTCCTCCACCGCTTCCGGCGTGAGGGGGGCGTGCTCCGCGAAGCGGCGCAGGACGTCGAAGGCGGGCTGGGCCTTCTTGGGCTTCGCGAACATCGGGTCGAAGAACACGACGTCGAACGACTTCGCGGGCAGCGTCTTCAGGTACGCGTGCGCGTCCGCGTGGAGCACTTCGATGGCGCAGGAGTCCGCGCCCCGGTCGTAGCGCTGGAGCCCCTCCGCGGCGACGATGCATAGGGGCAGGCTCTTCTCCAGGCCTACCACCCGGCCTCCGGGTCCCACGGCAAGCGACGCCACCAGAGCGTCCTGTCCCAGGCCCAGGGTGCAGTCGAGCACGGCATCCCCCGGGACGAGCTCCGCGACCTTGAGGAACGCATCATCACGCTGTCCCTGCCGGAGGCGCATGCGCCGCAGGTGCGCCATGCCCGCGTGGAAGCCGAACGACCCCTGCGGTTCCCACAGCGTCACGCCATCGCCGCCCACGACGAGCAGCGCCTCCACCTTCGTGCCCAGCCAGGGCGCGATGCCCTCACTGGACCGGCGAGGAAGGAACGGCAGGCTCCACCGCTGCGCCACGGCCCGCGCCTCGCGCACCGTGGCCACATCCGTCTTCGTGCTGGTGGTGACGGCGAGGGGAACGGGCGGCATCGATACCGCCGCCCTACTCCGCGACCGCCGCCAGCTTCCGGCCGCCCTGCATCTGGGCCACCGTCACGGACTGGTTCCGGCCGTTGCGCTTGGAGTGGTACAGGCACTGGTCCGCCAGGTCGATCATCTGCTGCTTCTCCATGGCGTTGTCCGGGAACGTCGCGATGCCCAGCGACATCGTGATGCGCAGCGGGCCCATCTCCGTCTGGAACACCTCCGCCATCACCGCCTCGCGGATGCGCTCCGCGATGATCTTCGCGCCCTGCACGTCCGTCTCCGGCATCACCATCACGAACTCCTCGCCGCCGTAGCGAGCGACGACGTCCGTGTCCCGCGCCATCGTCTTGATGATGCGCGCCACGCCCTTGAGCACCTGGTCGCCCGTCGGATGCCCGTACGTGTCGTTCACGCTCTTGAAGTGGTCCACGTCCGTCAACATGATGGAGCACTTGCGGTTGTACCGCCGCGCCTGCGCCAGGATGTCGTCCGCGCGCGACTGGAACGTGCGGTGGTTGAGCAGCCCCGTGAGGCCGTCCGTCGTCGCCATCCGCTCCATCTGCTCGTAGAGCTGCGCGCGCAACACCGCCTGCGCCGCCTGGATGGCGATGACCTCAATCATCCGCAGCACGTCCTGCTCGAACGCCGTCTTCTTGCGCGACCCCGCCACCAGCGTGCCCAGGATGCGGTCCCCCGCCACCAGCGGGAAGATCTTCAGCGCGCCCAGACCGCGCACCTGCGTCTCCTCATCGAAGATGACCTGGCGGTCCATCGCCTTGATGTCCCGCCCCGGCAGCGGCGCCCCGTAGCGCACCACGTTCGCCACCAGGCCGTTGTTGTCCTGGAACGTGCGGCCCTCCAGCGCCTTGCCCTGCGCCGTGACGCCCGTCATCCGCACCACGCGGTGCACCCGCTTGCCCTCCTGCTCCGACACCAGCGTCACCGCGCAGAAGTCCAGCCCCGCCAGCTGCCGCGTCGACTCCAGCACCGCCACGAACACCTGGTCCGGGCTGCCCGCGCGGTTCAGCTCTTCAATGGCGCGGAAGAACCGGTCCTTCTCGTCGCGCGTCTTGCGGATGTAGCTCATCACCCGCTCCACCTCGATGGAGCGCAGTACCTCTCCGGCGATGGTGGTGAGCATCTTCTCGTCCTGGTCCGTGAACGGCTCGTTCTTGAGCTTGTCCGCCACCAGCACGCCGCGCACCAGGCCGCTGCCCTCCAGGATGGGCACCGCCAGGAGCGCCTGCACCGTGGGGCCGCCGCCCTCGTAGTACGTGACGCCCTTGAGCCCCTGCGGCGAGTTCATCCGCACCGGCGCGCGGCGCTTCAGCACGCCGCCGATGATGCCCTCGCCCGCGTTGAACTTCTCCCGCTGCACCCGCTCCGACGCGGAGCGGCAGTCGTACAGCTTCAGGCTCCGGTCGTCCGACGTGAGCAGGAACGCCGCGCAGGTGTCCGTGCGCAGGCCCGTCTCCGCGATCTCCAGCGCCGCGTGCACCGCGCCTTCAATCTCCTTCACCGACGCGACCAGCCACTTCTCGTCGGAGTTCATCCCGCTGAAGCTGTCCTGCGTCCCGGAGGACACCAGCCGGAAGGTGCGCGCGCGCTCCTCCACCTCGCGGATGCGCTTCTGCACCGCGTCCGACTCCGCCCGCTTCGCCACCGCCATCCGCGCGGACAGCACCAGGTGGTACAGCCCCGCGAACAGCGCCAGGAACAACGTGTGGGTCAGGAACCCGGTGACGTTCACCACCGTCCCGCCCAGCGTCACCAGCCCGTCGTACACCAGCGCCACGCCCAAGAGCGTCATGCCCGCGTTGCGCGGCAGGAACGCCACCAGGAACGCCATGAGCAGGTAGACGATGGGGAACAACTCCCCGCCGCCGATGGCCACCACGATGAAGGCCGCGGAGATGAGCCCGCCGCCCAGCTCCAGGTCGTCGCGCAGGTCGATGACCGCGCCCACCGACGAGCGCATCGCCCGGCGCCACGCCGCCATGCCGATGCCGATGAGCAGCCCCATCACCAGCGCCGCTTCCGTCCACCCCAGCGTGTGCAGCCCCCGGAATCCGCCCTGCGCCAGGTGCACGAAGGTGGCCAGCGCCACCGCCGCGGGGATGGCGCGGAAGAACGCGCGCACGAGCTTCGCGGGAGAGGGCACCACGGACAGCGAGGTCATGGCGACTCCAGGTGGAAGACGATTTCGCCCGGCTTCACGTAGCCGAGCTCCTCACGCACGGACTGCTCCAGCGTCGCCGGGTCCTTGCGCAGCGCCGCGATCTCCTTGCGAAGCGCGTCGTTCTGCGCGGCCAGCGCGCGGTTGCGCCCGTCGAGCGCCTCCACGTCCTGCCGCAAACGCAGGTAGCGCCGGAAGCCCTTGGCGTCCGCCACCGAAGCGAGGCTCAAGGCCACCGCCACCACCGCCGCCACCATCAGGAGCTTTCGCCGGTCCGTCATGAGCGCCGGCGAAGGTACCAGCGGCCCCCCTGCCCGCAAGTAATCCGCTCCAGCCCTGTAGCACCCCAAGCGGGGCCCGGAATCAGTCCGCTTTCAGCAGCTTCTCGATGGCCTTCGCCACGTCCGACTGGCCCTCAATCCCCTGCCACGCGGCCACCGCGCGGCCGTGCCTGTCCAGGAGCACCGTGCTGGGCAGCGCCCGGATGCGGCCGAAGGCGCTCTCACCGGCGCGCATCCGCTCGTCCGACAGGAGCACCGGGTAGGGAAAGGCGTAGTGGTCCGCGAACGGCCCCAGCACCCGGCCCTCGTCGATGTCCATCCCCACCGCGACGACCTGGAAGCCCTGGGGCCCGTATGTCTGCTGGAGCTGCGTCAGCGTGGGCTGGTCCGCCAAGCACGGGAAACACCAGGTGGCCGTGAAGGACACCAGCACCACCTTGCCCGGGAGCTGCCGGGGGTCGTAGCGCGTGGGCCCCACCGACGGCAGCCACAGCGCCCGGTAGAACGCGGGCCCGGCGTCCACCGGGCCGTTGCGGTGACAGCCGGCCCCCAGGCCCGCCAGACCGAGCACGCCCAGCGCCACCGCGCACGCCAGGGCGCGTCGCCGCACCGGGCCCACGCGGGTCAGGCCTCCGACTCCGGCCCCGGAGGGCCACCCCGGAGCTGACACTCGCGGCACAGGCCGTACAGCTCCATCTTGTGCGACGTCACCGTGAAGCCGTGCTTGCGCGCCACCGCGTCCTGGAGCGTCTCGATGCGGTCGTTCTCGAACTCCACGATGGTGCCGCAGCTCGTGCAGATGAGGTGGTCGTGGTGCTCACGGCCCGCCGCCGCCTCGTAGCGCGTCTGCCCGTCGCCGAAGTTGCGCGCATGGGCGAGGCCGCACTCGTTGAGCAGCTTCATGGTCCGGTACACGGTGGCCACGGACACCTTGGTGTCCTGTTCGCGCACCTTGTTCCACAGCTCCTCCACGGACAGGTGGCCGCCCACCTCGAAGAACGTGTCGATGATGAGGCTGCGCTGGCGCGTGCTCTTCAGGCCGTGCTGGGCCATGTAGCGGGCCAGCACCTCGTCCTTGTCCTTGGCCGAGTGCGAATGGGAGTGGCTGTGGTGATGGGTCGTCATCTGCAATCTCTGAAGCACCCCAGGTGTTGAGGTGGGAATGCCTGCTCCCGCAAGACAATTTCGCCAACCGGCCTCAGCAGGCGCCAGCTTTCCTGCTGACTAGCACGGACTTCGGCTTGCGCCGCGCGTGGGCTGTTTACATTGAGCCCGGACTGGCTCATTGACACCTGTCTGGCCGCGAAGATAGAGGCATCCGCCCTCGTAAACGAGCAATTTTCCGAACCTTTCCATGATCAGTCCCTGGCAGAGAAGACGGCAGCCCGATGACGTACCCACCCCGGTGGCGGTGGCGGTGTCGGACTTCTGCCGACGCGCGAAGGCTCCGGCCCCCGCACAGCAGGTCCGAGAGGCGCTCGCGCTCCTCACCGAGGAGGAGGACTTCCGGGTCCGCGCCCTCACGGACGGTGAACCCGAGTCGTCCCCCCTGGGGCCCTTCGCGGTGGTGGACATCCTGCGCGGCGTGACGCCGTCGCTCGCGGCCCAGCGCCAGGAGTGCGGCTACTACGACGTGGTCCAGGAGCTGGTCCAGGTGCGCGAGGAGAAGACGCCGCCTCCCGCGCCCGCCCCCACGA
>NZ_RAWK01000392.1 GCF_003612165.1 Corallococcus aberystwythensis
ACCCCCAGCCCCGCCCACATGGCCGCGGGCTCGCCATCCTCCCAGGCCTCGCGCTGGGCTTCGCGCAGCGCCGACGCCGCGCCCTGCCCCGCCGCCAGGTGCCGGTAGTAGCGCTCCAGCAGCGCCGCGGCCTCGGCGTCGCGCATGGGCCACAGGCTGGCCACCACCGCGCGCGCACCGGATTCGAAGAAGGCCCGCGCCAGGCTCAACACGCCCTCGCCCGCGAGCAGCGCGCCGGAGGCCCCCCGGCAACTGGAGAGCACCACCAGCGCGTCCTTGAGCCGCAGCTCCGTGATCTCCCGGGGCTGGAGCAGGCCGTCCTCCCCCGCCGCGCCCGGGGCCAGCACCAGGGCGGAGCGCTCGGGGGACTCCACGTCCACGACCGCGTGCGCGGCCACGTGGAGGATGCGCACCGCGTCCCAGCGGGAGGCCTTGAGGGCATGCTCGGACGCGTCCGCCCCCATGAGCAGCCGGGGCTTCACGGCCGTGTCCTCCAGGGCCTCGCTCACCGTGCGGCCCTCGCGCCGCGCCTCCGGGAGCGCGCCCAGGCTCGCGGTCTCCAGGAACACGCCGCCCCTCGCGCTGGCCACTTTCGCCGCGCCCGGCGCGGTGTCTCCCCGGTCGGGATCCGCCAGGACCAGGGCCTCGCCTCCGGGGGGGTGTTCGGGCTGCTCGCGCCAGTGGTGGAGCAGGCTCGCGGAGGGCACCCGCGCCAGTTCGTACCGGGCCACCAGCGGCGGTCCGTCCGCGCGCTCCCGCAGCGCGGCGAAGGGCAGGTCGTGCAACGGGCCATCCGGCACGAGCAACAGGCGCGACACCTTCGGTGGAAGGCCTCGCAGCGCGGGGGCGAGCAGCTGCGCGTACAGCGCCGCGGCGGTCCCTGCCTCTGAACCATCGCGGCGCTCGATGAGGCCCGACAGGAGCGCCACCGCGGGGCGCAGCCGAGCGCGCTCGGGGATGCGGTACGCGCGCGTGCCCTCGCGCGTCACCGCCAGCACCCACGCGCCGCCCGCGCGCTCGCCCTGGAGGTCATGGTCCGTGCCCGCGAGGAAGACGAGCAGGGCCTCCTCCTCGCCCAGGCGCTGCTCGGTCGCGGCGAGTGATGCGAACGGAAGCTCCGCGTGCCGGGCCGTCGGACGCTGCTCCAGCGCCCGAGGCTGCCCGGTCTCGGCGGGCGATGCGAATGGGAGCTCCATGCGGCGGGCCGCGGGTCGCAGCTCTCGCTCGCGGCGCTCCAGTTCCTGGAGTTCGCCCAGCAGCCGTGCGCGCTCGGATGCGGACAGCGCTGGTTCCAACAGCCTCCGCTGGGTGCCGGACAGGGCGCGCAGCACGCGGGTCCGCGCTTCCCGGTGCTCCGGTGCCTCCTCTTGCGCTGGGAGCGCGCGGGAGGCCACCAGTGCCTCGAACAACGTCCTCGCCCTCAGGCGCTCACTCACCGCGAAGGCTCGCTCCAGCGCCTGGCGCGGCGGCACGGCGGAGGCTTCTCCGGCCTCCAGGGTGCGGCCCGCGAGCCGGTGGTAGTCACTGGCCCAGCCGGAGAAGAGCTCCGCCTGGCTGGTCGCGTCCCGCTGCCACTGGCGCAACACCTCCACCGCGTCGAGCGCGCGCTCCGCCTCCCCCAGCGCCTCCGGCAACGGGCGCGTGCGGAAGGCCACCATCGACCGCGCCCGCCACGCGGAGGCGAGGTAGAGCGGGTTGTCGTGCCCGGCGGCCAGGGACAGGGCCTCGTCCACGTCGCGCCACGCGGCGGCCGCATCCACCGCCGCGCGGCGTTCGGCGCGCGTCCACAGACAGGAGATGCGTCGCTCGGGCAGCCCCGTCTCCCTTGCGATGTCGATGCAGCGGCCCAGCGCCTCCTCCGCTTCACGCCGCTCCCCGGGCCCGTCCCCCAGCAGCTCCGCCACGAGGCGCAGCGACATCGCTTCGAAGACCTTGCTGCCCGCGCGCCCGGACGCCGCGAGCGCCTCCCTCGCGAGCCGCAGCAGCCCCGACCGGCCTCCTGGTTCGGGCCGCTCCTCCTGCCTCTGGAACGCGAGGTTCGCGAGCGCGAAGCGGACGCGCGCCTCCGTGCCCGCGTCCTTCGTGCGCTCCGCCAGCTCCGCGAGCCGCGCGTAGATGTCCAGCGCTTCGTCGAAGCGGCCCAGGTTCACGCTCACCGTGGCCAGGGGGCTGAGGAGCTGCTTCTTCATGCCATCCGTGCCGCCCGGGAAGGCCAGGGCCTCCGCGCGCTTGAGCAGCCGGTAGGCGCGCCCCAGGTCCTGGCCCAGATCGGAGAGCTCGGCCGCCTCCAGGATGAGCGCGCGCACCTCCAGCTTCGCGTCCCCGGAGGCGCGCGCCACCTCGCCCACCCGCAGGACCCACTGGTGCGCCTCCTCCGTCTGGCCGCGCATCCCCAGCACGCTGCGCAGGTTGATGCCGGCCAGCACCTCGCCCTCCGCGTCCCCCTGGCTCCGGAAGGCGAGGGCCGCGCGGCGGTAGGACGCCTCCGCCAGCGCGGGCTCGGACAGCAGCTCCGTGTGGCCGAGCACCAGCGTGAGCCAGGGGCGGTCCGGGTGCCTCGCGATGAGCCCCTGGAGCCTGCGCCGTGCCTCGTCGCGCCCCTGGAGCCCCTGGGCGTTCCGGAAGAAGCACATCGCCGCGTCGGAGTCCTCCGGATGCGCGTCGAAGGCCTCCTCGCACCGCGCGAGCGCGGAGGGCTCCGGGGGCGCGGCGGCGTGCGCGGGGATGCCCAGGGCCAGCCCCACCGCCAGGGTGAAGCCGCCCCACCGTCCCCTGCGCTGTCGCCGCCTTGCGGTCACCTCAGCCCTCCGCGGGCTCCACCGTACATGCGCCCAGGATGGTGACAGGCTCCGGCATGCCCGTGATGGGGTCCTTGGCGTAGACGGTAATCTCGCAGAAGGTGCTCTTGGGAGCCGGCGGATCCTCGCGCCCCTGCCGCTCGAGGGTCAGGACACCCGCGGACATCTGTTCGGCGCCCGGCGGAAGGATGAGCTGCGCGCGGACCCCGCCCGAGGAGGGAGCCCGGGCGCTCACCCGCAGGGGCGCTCCCGCGCTCACGGTTCCCGTGACGGTCGCGAGCACGGCACCGGAGTCGTCCAGGATGCGCAGGGTCATGGGCACCGTGGACGGCGCGCGCAGGGTGCCCGCTTCCACCACGGAGGCCATCACCGTGTCATACGCGGCGCCCGCCAGCGGTTGCGTGGTCACGACCATCGTGTACGGCGCGGGCGCGGTCTGCGCCGCGGCCGTGACGCCCCACACCAGCGCCATCATCACCAGCGCGCGCATCCAGTCCCTGCCTGCATGGATTGTCTTCATCGCCTTCCCCCTCTGCATGTCATTCATTGCGTGGACTGCTCCTCAACGCGCGCGGCTTCGCACGCGTTCACCGCGAAGGTCTCAACAACTCGCGGCCTGCTCAGCGCAACCGGTTCACGAACGTGCTGCTCCGCTGGAGGCTTCCATCCGGCAGCCGGGCTTCCACCTGCCACAGGATGCGCGCTCCGGCGGGCAGCGCCCCGAGCACGTCCGCCGGCACCGTGTACTCGCGCGCCTCCAGCCGCTCCGCGCGATGGAACAACTTCAGGTCCTCCGACGACACCTGCACGCTCCAGGACACCGCCTGGGGCACTCCGCTCCAGCGGAGCACGAACTGCTCGCGAGGAAGCGCGGTGGCTTCCGGCACCCCCGAGGCAATGGCCTCCGTCGCGCCACCGCGGATCCGCTCCGGGTCCTCCCCCGCCTGCTGCTGCCGCAGAACCACGACCGTGCCCACCAGGACCACCAGCGTCGCCGCCATCGCGGCCCAGGCGGGCCGTCCCTGCCAGACGCGCCGTGCCGGCTCGCGCCGCGCGGCCAGGGGAACCACCTTCGCGGGGGCCTCCGCCTCCGCCACCGTCGAAGCCTTCTGTGCCTCCGCCGCCGCCTGCGACATCGCCTTCGCCAGCCGCCAGGCCTGTGCCCACGCGGGATCCGCCGCGACCTTCTCGATGACCGCCCGGCGCTCCTCGGCCGGAAGCGCCTGCGTCACCGCGAGCCAGACGCGCTCCGCGTCCACCGGCTCCCCTGGCGCGTCGTCGTCGCGCAGCGCCGTGCGCAGCCGCTCCACGCCCGCGGCCTCCAGCGTGTCATCCTCGGGACGGCGTTCGCTCACGGCTCGATTCCCTTCGTGGAGAGACAGGCACGCAGCGCGCTCAGCCCCCGGTAGATGAGGTTCTCCGTGCGCTTGGCCTCCCAACCCAGCAACTCCGCGGCCTCCGGAACGGTGTGCCCCTGCAGGTGCAGCGTCACGGCGAGGCGGCGGTCCTGCACCAGCCCCTGGAGACAGTCGCGCACGGCCCGGGCAATCTGCGCCGCGCCCGCCGCGCGCTCCGGGTCTCCTGGCGCCACTGGCTGGGCGGGCCCCTGCGCCACCTCCTCCAACGCCACCTCCTTGCGAGCCCCCAGCCGGCGAAGCTCGTCGACGAGCGTCGTGTACGCCACCCGGTACAGGTACGCGGGCGTCAGCTCCGCGCGGCCCGGGTCGCGCCCGCGCAGCTCCACCACCTTCATCATCGCGACCTGCAACAGGTCGTCCCGCCGGTCCGCGAGCGACGCGGGGCAGACGCTCGCGAGCGCCCGTCCCAGGTCCCGCCGCAGCGTCTCCAGCCCGGCGTCCGGGGATGCACCCGCCCATGGGCCGTGTCGCAACTCCAAGCTGCCTCCCCTCGCGAAAACGGGTGCCGTGCGTCGTTCGAACGCATCATCGGCGGCAAGCAGAAGCCGGGCAATCCAGGAGAGTCCCCCCGGGGCCCAAGGGCTCCGGGGAGGACACTCGCCAGCGGGCTACCGGAGGTTCGCGTCCCAGGCAATCAGCCGCAGGTCCCCGCCCCCCGTGCCCGTGGTCAGGCGCACGGCGGTGACGACGAAGCGGACGCCCACGGTGGTGGCGGTGACGGACAGGCCCGGCACGATGGCGCCCGCGCGCTCCTTGCCGGTGCGGTGCACCTTGCCCTCCGCGTCCACGTCCCAGGTGTACACGCGCAGGTTGCCCGTGGTGTCCCGCACCGGGGTGACCAGGTGCGGTCCCCCCACGCGCGTCGCGCTCAGCTCCAGGATTTCCTCGCCGTCCTCCTGGTCGCGGCGCACGAACTGCCCGGCCGCGGTGACGTCGAAGGAGATGTTGCGCAGCACGCCGTTGTTCAGGCGCACGCTGGCCACCACCATCTCGTGCGAGGTGTTGCCCGCCCACACGGTGCTGATGGCCACGTCCGTCACCGCGCCCGCCAGGTAGGAGCCCCGCTCGATGACGAGCTTGTCCGGGGTGATTTCCCACGCCGTCAGGCTCAGGTTGCCCGTGGACGTGCGCACCGCCGTGACGACGCCGCTGAAGCGGCCCGTCTCCCCGGCCACCTGGCCGCTGAGGACGGGCGTCATGGCCACCTTCGTCACCGCCTCGCCGAAGCCGTTGCTCCGGCGGGTCAGCGTGTCCAGCGTCGAGGACGCCTCCCAGGTGCTGACCTTCAGGTGGCCCGTGGCGTCGCGGAAGGCGCTCACCACGCCCAGCCCTCCTAGCGGGAAGGGGGCCAGGTTGATCTCCGTCGCGTCCGCGTCGCCGCCGGCATCGCCCTTGCGCGTGAGGGTGCCATTCGTCGCGACCTGCCAGGTGATGAGCTTGAGCTTCCCGTCGCCGTCACGCAGCCCCGTCACCACGTCGCGGGTGCTGCCCGGGTGGGGGTGGGCCAGGGCCACGCCGCTCGCCGCGCCCGCGGAGGCGTCTTGCAGATGGGTGAGGGTGCCGTTCGACGCCAGCTTCCACGAGCTCAGCGCCAGCTGCCCCGACACATCCCGCGTGGCCGTCACCACCATGTTCCCCGAGGATGCCGTGGCCACCTCCAGCGCCGGGGCGCCGGTGATGTCGCCCCGGCGCCAGAGCGGATCCGGGTGGATGGCGGAGGGGAACTGGTTCAGCGCCTCGTTGTTGAGGGGGAAGAAGCCGAACATGGGGTCCTCGGTCACCGCGCCGTTCCTCTGCCACGCCTGCGAATAGGGCAGCGGCAGGGAGGTCCCCATCGTCGTCTCACCCGTCATGGGCTTCAGGTGCACGTGCAGGTGGGGATTCGACGAGGCGCCGGAGCTGCCCACGCGGCCCAGGAACCGCCCGCGCTTCACGCGCACCCGCTGCGCCGCGGGGACGATGACTTCCCGGGGCAGGTCCCCCACGCGGTCCTCCGCGTCCGCCACGTAGGGGTCGTTGAAGGGGCACAGCTCCTCCGGGACGCTCCCGGGCTGAAGGTGCGCGTAGAGGATGATCTTCCCGTCGTCCGTGCGGATGTTCAGGTGGTTGCCCGAGCGCGGGATGCGCAGCGGGTTCGTGGTACGGCCCGGGTGGGGCACGTCATCACCGCCGTACACCGCCGGCTTCAGGCCCTCCGGGGCGTTGCGCCAGCAGGTCAGCACCTCGCCATCCGCGATGGCGGAGACGGGCAGCCCGTAGACGACCCAGTCGGAGTTGCGCGGGTCCGCTGCGTAGTCGGCGAAGGGGACCTTCAAGCGGGTGAACTGCTGCGCGTCGTCGTCGAAGCGCACGGCGCTCAGGTCCCGGTTGTGCGTGCCGCCATGGTCGCTGGAGATCCACCAGTGGCTGCCCTCCGGGAGGTCCGCGCTGCTGCCGGGGAAGGCGTAGGTCTGCGCGAACGCGTTGAAGCCCAGGGTGGTGAACGCCACGGCGGTGAGCCGGGCCATGGAACGAAGACGCGGGGACGGGGACATGGGCGGCTCCTCGCAAAGCGGCGCCCAGCGGCCGTGATGGCCCTCCGGTTTCGCGCCTGCCCCCACCCC
>NZ_RAWK01000393.1 GCF_003612165.1 Corallococcus aberystwythensis
GTCGCAGGGCGGGGGCTATCCCGACCGGCTCGCCTCCCGCCTCCGGCAGGGCGGCCTCCCCGTGGGCCATACCAACCTGGGGCAGAGCGGCGCGCGCGTGCGCGACGTCGTCAACAACGCCCTCAAGCGCGTCATCGCGTTGCAGCCCACGCTGATCACATTGGGCGTGGGCACCAACGACATCTGGCGCGGCACCGAGGTGGCGGAGTTCCAGGACGACCTGGACCGCATCGCCCGGCGGCTGAAGCAGACCGGCGCGTCCATGGTGGTGGTGAACATCGCGGACATGGCGCTCGCGCCCATCGCGAAGATGGTGCCCAGCGCGCTGTACGAAGGGCGCATCGAGCCGTTCAACACAGCCATCGCCTCGGTGGCCCGCGCCCACGGGCTCCACCTGGTGGACCTCTACGAATCCAGCCGGGAGATGATCCCCCGGCGTCCGGACTTCTTCTGCTCGGATGGCTTCCACCCGTCCGCGGCGGGCTACGACGAGTGGGCGGACCTGATGCTCCCCGTGGTCCGCACGCTCGTGCAGCGGTAGGACCCGGCCCGGCGGCAGGGCAGGGCGCTTCCTTCCGCCCTGCGCTCCTACGCCTTCGCGATGCCCGAGGGCGCGGGAGGCGTGGAGGGCGCGTCCGTGGGGGGCGCGGTGATGCTGCGCTCGCGGCCCGGGTGCACCTCCATGCCGGGCTCGAACGCCGTCACGCGGTTGCGCCCCGTGCGCTTGCTGCAATAGAGCGCCGAGTCCGCGCAGTCCACCAGCGCGTCCTGCGACGTCGCGTCCGTGGGGAAGTGCGAGACGCCAATGGACACCGTGACATGTCCTCCGGGCAGCCCCGGACGGCTGAGCGTGACGGACTCCGCCACCGCGCGGCGCAGCGTCTCCGCGACCTCCACCGCCGTGGCCTTGGACACCTGCGGCAGGAGCAGCACGAACTCCTCGCCACCGTAGCGTCCCAGCGTGTCCACCTTGCGCGCGCGGGTGCGCAGCACGTCGGACACGCGGCGCAGCGTCTCATCCCCGGCGCGGTGTCCGGCCAGGTCGTTGAGCCGCTTGAAGTGGTCCACGTCCACCATCAGCAGCGCCAGCGGCACGCCGAAGCGCTGGGCCCGCGCCAGCTCCAGGTCCAGCCGCTGGAAGAGGTGACGGCGGTTGGGCACGCCCGTGAGCGTGTCCGTCAGCGTGAGCTTCACGGTCTCCGCGTGCAGGCGCGCGTTCGTCACCGCCGTCGCGGCCTGATCCGCCACCGCGGTGAAGAGCTCGATCTCCTCCGCGGAGATGCTCGCCGTCTCCGGCCGCTGGAAGTTGATGACGCCCAGCAGCGTCTCCGCGTGCACCACGGGCACCGCCAGCAGCGAGCCCCGCTCGGAGCCGCCGCGCAGCCCGCGCCGCGCGAAGATGCTGGTGCTGTCCGTCAGGTCCGGTAGGTACACCGCCTTGCGCGTCTGGGCGGCCCGTCCGCACGCGCCCTCGCCCATGGCGAAGGTGTGGCCCTCCAGGCCCCGGCCCTGCGGCCATGCGTGCTTCACCTCCAGCAGCCCCTCCTCGTTGAGGAGCATGATGGAGAAGTCGGGGATGTGCAGCCGCTCCACCACCAGGTGGGTGATGCGCGACAGGAGCTCGTCCAGCTCCAGCGTGGTGTTGAGCGAGCGCGCCACGTCGAACAGCAGCGACAGCTCCCGCAGGCGCCCCTCCAGCTCGTCCTTCAGCGCCAGCTTCTCCTTCACCAGCTGGAGGTCGCGGTGCGTGTCGATCTCCTCCACCTTCATGGAGGTGAGCCGCGCGAGCATCGCGTTGAAGGCCGCGCCCAGGCGCGAAATCTCGTCCGTGCCCTTCGCCTCGGCGCGCACCAGCAGGTCCCCGTCCGCGGCGCGCCCCATGGCCTCGCTCAGCCGCTTGAGCGGCGCGGTGAGCACGAAGCGCAGGGACAGCCAGGTGACGAGCGCCAGGATGCCCACGAAGAACACCATCGCGCCCAGCGCGTCCTGCAACACCGTCTGGAGCTGGCGGTGCAGCGCGGGCTTGCCCAGGCGCACCTGGAGCACCCCCATGCGCTGCGCGGCCTCGCCAGTGTGGCAGCCGGAGCACTCCGGACCGCCCAGGGGCCGCACCACCTCCGTGCCGCGGTCGCTGGAGCGCGCCGTCTCCGGCCCTGTCGCGGACAGCCGCTCGGCCTCCGGATGCGGATGGCCCTGCTCGGCCGGCCGCCGACTCCAGCGGATGCGCCCGTTCGGCGTCAGCACCCGCAGGTCCTCCACGGAGCGGAACAGCCGCGTGTCCGCCGACATCACGTCCGCCACCGCGCCATGCGGAGCCGCGCCCGGTGCCTGCGGCAGCGTGAAGGTGGAGGCGACGGCCTCCGCCAGCGCGAGCGCTTCCAGGTGCGTGCCCTCACGCACCGCCTGCCGCGCTTCGCGGGAGAAGTGCCCCACGCCCAGGAGCGCCACCACCAAACCGGGCAGGGCGATGCTCCACAAGAGCTTCCTGCCAATCGTCTCGGAACCGAGGGCCATGTGCGGGGCGCAGTGTGCTCCGCGCCCTCGCGGTCTGTCCGCGAGTGCCGGAGTGTTCAAAATTCTCAGGGGCATGACACGCCCTGTCAAACGTACCGACGTCGAAATATTGAACCAGGAGTGTTTTTTCCCAGCATGTTCCTGTTTTCAGGGGCTGCGCCCATGGCACGGTGGACGCATTCCTGAAGGCCGCGCCCGGAGATTGGAGTCCGCCCATGTCCACGCCTGAGTTCCTCACGTCCGCGCTGCTGCCGGTGCCGCACGGCTTCGCCACGCGCGCGGGAGGGGTGTCCGAAGGGCCCTACGCGTCGCTGAACCTGGGCTTCTCCGTGGGCGACGAGCGTCCGCGCGTGGAGGAGAACCACCGCCGGCTGGCCCGGGCCGCGGGCGCCGGGCTGGGCGCGCTCTGCCGGGTGTCTCAGGTGCACGGCGACACGGTGCTGGAGGCGCGCGGCGAAGCGGACGAGGTGCTGCGCCCGACGCTGGGCGAAGCGGATGCCCTGTGGACGCAAGGGGAGGGGAGCTGGGTGGCGGTGGGCACCGCGGACTGCGTGCCGGTGCTGATCGTGGATCCGCGAGGCAGGCGCGTGGCGGCGGTGCACTCCGGATGGAAGGGCACGGACCTGGAGATCAGCGCCCGCACCGTGGAGGCCCTGGTGGCGCGAGGCAGCCGGCCGGAGGACCTGCTGGCGGCGGTGGGCCCCTGCATCCAGGCGTGCTGCTACGAGGTGTCCCCTGAGTTGGGGGACCGTTTCCGCGCGCGCTTCGGCCCGGACACCGTCCGCGAGGGCGGCAAACCGCACCTGGACCTGCCACACGCAGTGAAGTCATCCCTCCTCAAGGCGGGGCTCCGGCCCGCCCAGGTGGACGTGCTACAGGCCTGTACGGCGTGTGATCGCGACCGGTTCTTCTCCCACCGGCGGGACGCAGGACGCACCGGGCGTCACCTCAACTACGTGCTGCACCGCTTCTAGCGGAGGCCCGCCCGGGTCGTTTTCTTGACGGTTTCCGACCGGCCTTCCTATCCTCGACCTGGAATCCCCTCCGTCCAGGCTCGTGCCGGTGCGTCCCTTCCTCTTCCGCCTGTTTGCCGCTGTCGCGCTGTCCGCGCCGACCGCCTGCGCCACCACCGCTGCTTCCCAGACGGAAGTGGGCCGGCTGGAGGCGGAGGTGCGCACGCTGCGCGCCTCTCAGGCCTCGCTGATGGAGCGACTGGAGCGGCTGGAGAGCCGCGACGCCGTCTCCCGCGCCCGGGCCGTGGCCCCGGCCCCCGCCGCATCCCCGTCGGCCGCCGCGAGCGCGAAGCCGGACGCCGCTTCGCCTGAAAAAGGCGAGGCGCTGGGCATGGCCCCGGCGGAGCTGACGGTGGTGCGGCTCAAGCCGAAGAAGGAACCCGCTCCGCGCATCAACACGGCGGTGGCGGTGGTGGAGCCGGACACGGATCAGATGGAGATGTTCATCTCCCCGGCGGAGGGCTCGTCGGGAACGGGCTCGGTGACGGGCTCCATGACGGGCTCGGGGACGCCGGCCCGCATGAGCATGGAGCCGCCGGAGAAGGATCCGGACATCCTCGACGCCGAGTACGAGCGCGCGGTGGCCATGCTGCGCACCGGCAACGTGGAGGGCGGCGTGGAGACGCTCACGCGCTTCGCGTCGGAGAACCCGCGCCACCCCCGCGCCGACAACGCCCTGTACTTCAGCGGCCTGGGCCAGATGGGCCTCAAGGACGCGGCCGGCGCGGCGAAGACGTTCGAAAAGCTCATCAAGAACTACCCCGCCGGGGACGCCGTCCAGGACGGCATGCTCCGGCTCGCGGAGTGCCGGGTGCGGCTGAACCAGGCCGTGGATGCCCGTGCCCTCTATACCCGCGTCGTCACCCAGTTCCCGGGGACGGCCGCCGCCACGCAGGCGGAGCAGCGGCTCGCCGCGCTCTCGCCGTAAGCCCTTTTTGTGAAAGGACGTCCTCCGATGCGCTCCCGGATCCTCGCCACCCTGCTCGTGCCCCTCACCGTCGCGCCGGCATGGACGGCTTTCGCCCAGGACGCGCAGGAGGAGGAGCCCCAGCCGGCCTCCACCGAGACGGAAGGGCAGGACATCTCCGACGACGTGGAGCAGCGCCCCACCTCCGTCACGCTCCCGCCCGGCGCGCCGCAGGGCCGTGAGACCGCGCCCGGCCAGGTGCACACCGTGGAGACCGGCGACACGCTGTGGGACCTGTCCCAGCGCTACCTGGGCAGCCCCTGGTACTGGCCCAAGGTCTGGTCCTACAACCCGCAGATCGCCAACCCGCATTGGATCTACCCGGGCAACAACGTGAAGTTCTTCCCCGGCGGCGAGGAGGTCCCCTCGCGCGTGGAGGCCGGTGACCTGCCCTCCGACGACATGTCCGCGCCCACGGACGTGAGCGGCGGCAGCCTGGTGTCCGTGGTCGGCAAGATCGGCTACGACCCGTCCAACGCGAGCCCGGTGACGACCAAGGGCTTCGTGACGACGCGCGAGTTGGACGAGGCGGGCCGCATCGAGGGCTCGACGTCCGAGGCGCTGATGCTCTCCGCCCCGGAGAAGGTCTACCTGCGCTTCAAGAAGCGCGGCGCCGCCAAGGTGGGCGACCGCTACGTCATCTTCCACACCGTGGAAGAGGTGAAGCACCCGGTGACGAACGCGCGCACGGGCTACCTCACGGAGCTCCTGGGCACGGTGCAGGTCGTCTCCATCACCAACGACGTGGTGACCGCCCGCATCATGGAGACGTGGGACCCCATCGCCCGCGGCGACCTGGTGGGACCCTCCAGCGAGAAGCTGTCCGAGCGCGTCGCCCCCAAGCCGAACAGCAAGGAGATCCCCGGCTACGTGCTCACGCCGATGACGCCGGGCCAGACGCTGCTGGGCGAGCACAACTTCGTCGTCGTGGACCGCGGCACCGCGGACGGCGTGCAGGTGGGCAACACCTTCACCATCGAGCGCCGGGGCGACCCCAGCCTGGATGTGCTCGGCCGCAGCGACTACAAGATGGGCGACGCGGGCAAGGGCCAGAAGGCCTACCCCTGGGAGGCCGTGGCCCAGTGCATGGTCACCGAAGTGCGTGAGCGCACCTCCAACTGCCTGCTGACCCGCTCCCTGACGGAGATCTCCGCCGGCGACCGCGCCACCATGCGCAAGGACGGAACGCCCACCGCCAGCCGCTAAGGCCGCGGGCGTCGAACGGCAGGAAAGCTGCATTCCGGCCCGCCCGGGAAGGGCGGGTCGCTTGACCCCCGAAGTTCGGGTGTTATGTGTCACGCCCCTCCCGAGACCACCTCTATATAGGTGGGAGACAGGCGGGGGACGGCATGGCGGACACAAACACGGACATCAACCCACACTGGGACGAGCAGCGCGCCACCCTGGCGCTCTGGGCCATTGCAGGCCTGGGGCCCCGGACGTTGGCCGCCGTGCGCGCGTTCGCGGGCGGGGCGCTGTCCCGGCTCGCCTCCACGCCCGTGCGGGACTGGGTGTCCGACGTGCCGGTGCCTGCCCCCGTCCGCCAGCGGCTGGCCGCCGTCGCATCGCTGGACACCCTGGCGTCCCGGACGGAAGAGGCCTGTGCACGGGCAGGGCTCCAGGTGGCCTTCGCGGGCACTCCGGCCTTTCCAGCCCTGCTGGTGGGCCTGGAGGACGCGCCGCCGCTCCTGTTCCACCTGGGGGACCCGGGGCCTCCCCGGCGCCGGCTGGCCATGGTGGGCAGCCGCCACCCGGACCAGGGCTTCCTTCCGTTCGCGCGCACCTTCGCCCGGAAGGTGTCGGAGGCCGGGGTGGGGGTGGTGTCGGGCGCGGCGGAGGGCGTGGACCGGGCGTGCCACTGGGGCGCCCTGGACGTGGGCGGGGAGACGTGGGCCTTCCTGGGCTCCGCGCTGGACGCGTTGGACCCCGCGCAGGCCCGGCTGCTGCCCCACTTCCTGGAGCGGGGTGGGGTGTTCTTCAGCGAGCTGCCGCCCGGAGTGCGGGCGAGCACGACGACCTTTCCCCGGCGCAACCGGCTCATCGCTGGCGCGTCGGACGCGGTGCTGGTGATGCGGGCGGGAGCGGACTCCGGGGCCCTCTACACGGCCGACGCGGCGCTGGCGCAGGGCCGGCCGGTGTTCGCCCTGCCCGGGGACGTCTGGCAGCCGGCCGCGGCGGGCTGCAATGCCCTGCTGGCGGACGGGCGGGCCCGCGCATGCACGTCCGCTGAAACGATCTGTGCGGTGGTGGGCGTTGACCCGGTCCGTGCGGTGCCGGCGGGGCGGGC
>NZ_RAWK01000394.1 GCF_003612165.1 Corallococcus aberystwythensis
GGGGGGGCCCGTGCTCGTGATTGCCGGGGCGGGCTCCGGCAAGACGCGCACGCTCACGTACCGCGTGGCGCGCATGCTGGAGCGGGGCGTCCCGCCGTCCTCGCTGCTCCTGCTCACGTTCACCAACAAGGCCGCGCGCGAGATGATCCGCCGCGTGGAGGAACTGGCCGGCGGCTTCGCGGACGTGGCCAGCCTCCTGGGCGGCACCTTCCACCACGCGGCGCACGTGCTCCTGCGCCAGCACGCGGGCGCGCTGGGCTTCTCCACCGGCTTCACGGTGCTGGACCGCGAGGACGCTCGCGACCTGATGGGCGCGTGCCTGGCGGAGCGGAAGCTGCGCAGCGACAAGCGCTTCCCGCGTCCGGACGCGCTGCTGGACCTGGTCTCCCTGGCCACCAACCTCCAGCAGCCCGTGTCCCAGGTGCTGGTGGACCGGCGCAGGGAGATGCTCCCCGTGGCCCCCGAGGTCTTCGCCACCGCGCGCCGCTTCCAGCAGCGCAAGGCACAGCTGCACCTGATGGACTACGACGACCTGCTCGCGCACCTGAAGCGGCTCCTGGAGGACCACCCGCCCGTCCGCGCGGAGCTCACCGGGCGCTTCCAGGGCGTGCTCGTGGACGAGTACCAGGACACCAATCGCCTCCAGGGCGACCTCGTGGACCTGCTCGTGGGCGAGCGGAAGAACCTCACCGTCGTGGGCGACGACTGCCAGTCCATCTACAGCTTCCGGGGCGCGGAGTTCACCAACATCATCGACTTCCCCCAGCGCTACCCCGGCTGCGGCATCTACCCGCTCACGCGCAACTACCGCTCCACGCCGCAGGTGCTCCGGCTGGCGAACGCCGTCATCGCGCACAACACGCGCCAGTTCCCCAAGGCGCTCGTGTCCGACGGCGCGCCCGGCCCCGTGCCCCAGGTCGTTCCCACCCGCGACGTGAAGGCCCAGGCCGCCTTCGTCGCCGAGCGCGTCCTGGAGCTGCGCGCGCAGGGGCAGCGCCTGGAGTCCATGGCGGTGCTGTACCGCGCCCACCTGCACTCGCTGGAGCTGCAACTGGAGCTGGCGCGCCATGGCCTGCCATTCCGCGTGCGCTCCGGGGTGCGCTTCTTCGAGCAGCCCCACGTCAAGGACGCGCTCGCCTACCTGAGATGGGCGCACCACCGCCACGACGAGCTGGCCTTCAAGCGGCTCGCGCGGAAGCTCCCGGGCGTGGGCATCGCCAGCACCGAGCACCTGTGGACCGCCCTGGCCGCGCTGCCCCCGGAGCTGTCCCTCCCGGACGCGCTGGCCCACCCGGACGTCCAGGCCCATGTCCCGAGCAAGGCACGGGCGGGCTTCCAGCGCTTCCAGGCCCTGATGACGGCCCTGTCCAGCGGAGGGGCCCGGAGCCCGGGAGCGCTGCTCGCGGACGTGCTGGCGGCGCGCGAGCCCCCGGCCACGCCGGACGCCCGCGCGGAGGACCTGCGCCAGCTCCAGGAGTTCGCCGGCCGCTTCGAGGACGTGCCTCGCTTCCTGTCCGCCATCGCCCTGGTGGCCGAGTTCTCCGCGAAGGCCGCCTTGGTTGGCGACGGCGAGCCCCCCGACGACGTGCTCACCCTCACCACGGTCCACCAGGCCAAGGGGCTGGAGTGGCGGACCGTCTTCGTGCTGGGGCTCGTGGACGGGCGCTTCCCCCTGTCGCAGGCCACGCGCGACCCGGAGGCCGAGGAGGAGGAGCGCCGCCTCTTCTACGTCGCCGTCACCCGGGCCCGGGAGGCGCTGTGGCTCCTGTACCCCCACACCTCGCTGCCCCGGGAGGACGGACGGCTGCTGCTCACCCCGTCGCGCTTCCTAGCCGAGCTGCCGGCGGGCCCTGACGCGGTGTGCGAAACCCTCCCGCCCCCGGAACCCGACGGGCCCATCCGCCTGCGCGACCTGGGGCCGGATCCAGACCGGGAGCTGTAGGCCTGCTGGAATCAGCCCCCCTGGAGGGCGGGCTGGCCAGAACTACAGTCAGGGAGGAAGCGTCCGCCTAGAAACGCGCACGCGACGGCACGACGTGCTAGAGAGTGAGGACGGGCGCGGCCTCCCCCTGAGCTGCGCACGTTGACCTTCATGGCGGACAGACCTCGCATCGTCGGGATTGACCTGGGCACCACCAACACCCTGGTGGCGTCCGTGCGCAACCGCATCCCGAAGATCGTCCCCACGGACCGCGGCAACCTCATCCTGCCCTCCGTGGTCGCGCTGTCCTCCAAGAACGACCTGCTGGTCGGCGGCGTGGCCAAGGATCAGATGGTCACGAACCCCAAGAACACGCTCTGGGGCACCAAGCGGCTGATCGGCCGCAAGTACCATTCGAAGGCGGTCGAGGACCTCAAGGGGTACTTCCCCTACGACATCGTCGAGGACCCCAACGGGGACGCGGCGGTGACGTTGGGCGGCAAGCTCTACACGCTGCCGCAGATCTCCAGCTTCGTGCTGTCGCAGCTGAAGACCATCGCGGAGCAGTTCCTGGGCGGCCCCATCGACGCGGCCGTCATCTCCGTCCCCGCCTACTACAACGACAACCAGCGCAATGCCGTGAAGGAAGCGGGGCGGCTGGCCGGCTTCGACGTCAAGCGCATCGTCAACGAGCCCACCGCCGCGGCGCTGGCCTACGGCTTCAACCGGGGCCTGGACCAGAAGGTCCTCGTCTATGACCTGGGCGGCGGCACCTTCGACGTCAGCGTGCTGCACCTGGCGGGCAACGTCTTCGAGGTGCTGGCCACGGGCGGCGACTCGTTCCTGGGCGGCGCGGACTTCGACAACCGCATCATGGAGTACGTGCTGGAGCGCTTCCGCGACGAGACCAAGGTCGACCTGACCGAGAGCCCCATCGCCCTCCAGCGCATCAAGAACGCCGCCGAGGCCGCGAAGATCGACCTGACGCTCATCCCCAACGTCGTCATCGACCTGCCGTACATCGAGGAGCGCAAGGGCAAGCCGATGGACCTGCGCATCCCGCTGACCCGCGACTACCTCAACAACCTCACCGGCGACCTGGTGGACCGCACCTTCGACATCTGCGACCGCGTGCTCGCGGAGAAGGGCATCAGCCGCTCGGAGATCGACGAGATCATCCTGGTGGGCGGCCAGAGCCGCATGCCGCTGGTGCAGCAGAAGATCCAGGCCCACTTCGGCAAGGCCCCGCGCAAGGGCGTGCACCCGGACGAGTGCGTGGCCCTGGGCGCGGCGCTGCTGGGCGACTCGCTGGGCAGCATCGACGCGGTGACGCTGCTGGACGCGCTGTCCATGCCCATTGGCTACGCGATGCCCAACGGCCGCGTGAAGCGCATCATCGAGAAGAACTCGCTCATCCCGATGGTGAAGAGCTTCCGCCTGCCGCCGCCGCTGCAGCCGGGGTCGCCCTTCATCGAGCTGGACATCTACCAGGGCGACAGCGACCTGATGGTGGACAACGAGTACCTGGGCACCGTCCGCGTGCCGGCCGCCGCGGCGGGCCGGAAGATCGACTTCCGCCTCACCGAGGAGTGTCTCCTCCAGGTGCAGGTGGAGGACGCGAGCGGCATGTCCCGCAAGGTGGATCTGGCCACCCGTGACACGCCCGAGCAGTTGAAGAAGGCCCTTCAGGAAGTCGCCTCGCGCAACGCGCAGGCCGCCCCGTCGAACAGCAGCGGGGCGAGCAACGACGACCGGGGGCTCTTCTCCAGCATCAAGAGCATCTTCCGCAGGGGGTAGGGAGGCGCGATGCCGAAGTTTCCGTCGAAGGAATGGCTGGACGAAGCGGTCCGGCTCACCAATGCAGACCCGGAGTGCGCCATCGCCGGCAAGGGATGGAAGGGCGACTTCGGGGCCATCATCGAGGCGGAGAAGGGCAAGCTGGACAAGACCTTCGTCGTCCACGTGGAGCCCGGCGAGTGCGACATCAAGCGCGCCCGGGTGCTGTCGGATCCGGACGACCTGGAGGAACTGGAGCCGGTGTACCTGGCCCGCGCGCCCTATTCCGTCTGGAAGCAGCTCCTGCTGGGCACGCTGGACCCCGTGGAGGCCGTGCTCAAGCGCCGCATCTCCATGCGGGGCGACCTGCAGCCCCTCATCGAACGCATGCGCTACAAGGGCATCGCGGACCGCGTCTTCGCCGCGCTGAAGACCGAGTTCCCCGACGGCCCCTGAGGCCAGAGGACCGCCACCATGGGCATCCGGGACGACTTGAAGAAGCAGGCGCTGGGGCTGTCCAGCATGGCCATGGAGAAGCTCATGGCCGACGAGAAGCGCGCCCTGGCCGTGGCCCAGGCCATTGGCCGGGTCCAGCGCGGCAAGCAGGCCCTGGACCGGGGACAGGAAGAGGTCATGAAGGCCCTGCACTTCGCGCCGAAGGGGGACTTCAAGGCCGTGGGGAAGCAGCTCGCGGGCCTCAAGCGCCGCCTGCGCGAGCTGGATGAAAAGCTGGAGTCGCTGTCGGAAGAGTCCTCCTCGAAAAGGCGTTGACACCTGCGCGGGCGGATGGCATTTACCGCCGCGTTCGTTGCGCAGCGCTGGCGGCGGGCAGCACGCAGAAGGGCGCGTAGCTCAGCGGTAGAGCACTGCCTTCACACGGCAGGGGTCGCAGGTTCGAAACCTGCCGCGCCCACTTCAAAGAAAGGCCGTGAGTCCTCCAGGGCTCACGGCCTTTTGCTTTTCCACCTCCTGACACGGCGCTGTTCTCCAGGCGGAGACGCCCGTTCGGTGCCGCACGCGGCCGGGCCGCAGTGTCGGGTTCCGGCGCAAACGGCGGGGGCGGGTCGTGGCCGGCGATCCACCGACTGTGCGACCGTCACGGCCGTGCCCAGGACATTGCGATACACGTGGGATCAGCAGGGACGGGCGGTCGTGAGTGGCCAGCCGCCCGACGACGTGCTGGCGGACTACCTCGCCCAGGAGCTGCGCCCGGACGTGAACCGGGCGCAGGGGATGCTGCGAGTGCTGGCGGCCCTGCGGCAGGGGAGGCGCGACCGGTGGGACGTCACCGGCGACACCTGGAGCCTGGAGCTCAACCGGGCCCGGGCCTCCATCCACAGCGAGGTGGCCATCCCCGGCCGCTCCCAGGACCTGCCCCTGGAGGAGTTCGAGGACGCCATCCGCTCCTGGCTGGAGTTCATGGAGCTGTCCCGGGCCCACTGAAAAAAAGAGGCCCGAGCCCCCATGCGCTTCGGGGGCCCGGGCCCGGAGCCCCACACCCCATGGGACCCACAGCCAGGAAGGTTTGATCCGCGGGAGCGTCAGCTCTTCGCGGGGGCCGCGGTGTTCGGCGCGGTGTCTCCGTTGGGCGCGTGCGGCGGCGTGTTCTTCGCCTTCACCAGCGAGGCCACGATGCTGGCGCCCAGCACCAGCGCGATGACGCCCAGGGAGATGGCCGGGGACAGGTGCACCACGTCCACCAGCGCCATCTTCGCGCCCACGAACACCAGCACGCCGGACAGGCCGACCTTCAGGTAGCTGAACTTCTCCATCGCCCCGGCCATCAGGAAGAAGAGCGAGCGCAGGCCCAGGATGGCGAAGATGTTCGACGTGAAGACGATGAACGGGTCGCGCGTCACCGCGAAGATGGCGGGGATGGAGTCCAGCGCGAAGAGCACGTCGGACGCCTCCACCAGCAGCAGCGCCATGAGCAGCGGCGTGGCCAGCCGGCGGCCGTTCTCCACCGTGAGGAAGTGCTGCCCGTGGAAGTGCGGCGTGGAGGGAATCACGCGGCGGGCGGTGCGCATCAGCCAGCCGTCCTCCGGGTGCTCCTCATGGTTGCGCTGGATGAAGAGCTTCACGCCCGTGAGGATGAGGAAGGCGCCGAAGACGTAGATGAGCCAGTGGAAGCGCTCCAGCATCGCCACGCCCGCGAAGATCATCACCGCGCGCAGCACCAGCGCGCTCAGGATGCCCCAGAAGAGCACCCGGTGCTGATAGATCGCCGGGACCTTCATCGCGGAGAAGATGACGACGAAGACGAAGATGTTGTCGACGGAGAGCGACTTCTCGATGAGGTAGCCGGTGAGGAACTCCATGCCCGGCCCGGCACCGAAGCGCCACCACAGGAAGGCGTTGAAGGCCAGCGACAGGCTCACCCACACGGCGCTCCACGCCCCGGCCTCCTTGAAGCTCACCGTGTGGGCCTTGCGGTGGAACACACCGAGGTCCAACGCGAGCATCGCGAAGACAAAAGCGATGAAGGCGCCCCACATGAGGGGGCTGCCAATGGTGTGAATGGATTCCAAAGCGGTCACCAGGGGAAGGCACGGGGAGCCAACCCCTCTCAAATAGGAGCCCCGGCTATCTTCGGCAAATAGAGAATCCGGACGCGACACTTCGGGAAAACGGAAGTATCAACGAGTGCAGGCGGGGGCCGGACGAAGGGAACCGGACGGACAGGGGCTCTGGCTGCCCTTGTCGCGGTGGGAAGTGTTCACTTCCGTCGCGGTTTGCAATGGCCCCGGCTGAGAACGCTTTCCACCGGGCCATTGAGACCAGCCGAGCGCCTGAACCTCCCGTGGCACGTGAGCCCGGAGGCTGGGGGCGTGGGTGATGAGGGCCGCCGGCGAAGGCGTCGCGGCCACTGCCCGTCTCATGGCCCCCGAGCACGGAAACCCCCTGCCCGATGCGGAACCGATTTGTCTTCACGTCCAGCGCGCTGCTGCTGGCGCTCCATGCCTTTGGCTGCGGCGCGAGCCCCGAAGGTGACCCGACGACCCCGGCCGGCGAGGTGAGCACTCCCGAGC
>NZ_RAWK01000395.1 GCF_003612165.1 Corallococcus aberystwythensis
GGGGAGGGCGGGGGGTGCTGTCCACGGGCTGCGCGAGCTTCGCCTGGAGCGCGGCCTGGTTGCGGGCCTGCGTGAGCGCGCCCTCCAGGTCCGGCTGGTTGGGATTGAGCGCGCGCACCTGCGTCCACTGCGTGAGGGAGTCCGCCCAGCGGCCCTCGACGGAGTAGGCCCAGCCGAGCTCCCAGCGGCAGTCGGTGCGGGACGGCGCGGCCTGCACGCACGCGGACAGCTCCGCGATGGCGGTGCGCGAGTCCTTCGACTGGAGGGCGGCCACGCCCCGGGCGTAGTGCTCGTCCGGGTTGCCCACGGTGGCGAGGCCCGGCGCGGCGGCCTTGCCGTGCATCGCGATGGCGGCGGCGCGCAGGGCTCCGACGCTGGCCTCCACGGCGATGCGGCCTGCTTCAGAGAGGGATTCTGTCTGGCTTTGCGCGGCGCCCGTGGCGGGCACGGTGTCCGTCGCGGGAGTGGCAGGGGAGGGTGACGCGGCCTGGGCGAGACCCGCGGGCATCCGCATCGACACGGGCGTGGCGGAGTCGCTGGAGGCCGTCCCCTTCGCGAAGGTCACACCGGCGGACGCATCCCGCGGCGCGAAGCTCGCGGCAGCGGAGCGGTTCTTCGTGGCGGCCGTCACGGACGCGAGGCCCGCCGCATCCAGCTGCCGCGTGCCGACCCGCGAATCCGCCATCGCGAATCGCACGGACGCGAGGCCCGCCGCATCCAGCTGCCTCGTGCTGCCCGAATCCCCCAGTGCGCTCCGCACGGACGCGAGGCCCGCGGCTTCGAGCTGTCCGGCTCCCACGTTCCGGATGACGGAGCGCACGGAGGCCGTGCCCGCTTCGGCGAGGCGCTCGGTGCTGGAGGCTGTGGAGAAGTTGGGGACGGGCGCGGCGAGCGCCAGCATCAGCAGGACGGACGGGGGGGCCATGGCCCGCGCATCTTACGGGATGCGGCGGGGGCAGGGGTGGCACCGGCGGGCCCGGCTCGGTACCAGCCGGGCAGGCGACACCCCTACACCCCCTGAAGGCCCTGGCCCCTGCTACCCGAGCACGTCGAGCAGCACCGAGCCCCGGCGCTGACGCGGCAGCAGCCGGAAGTGCCTCAGCTCCTTGCGCTTCACCCGCTGCTCCAGCGCGCTGTGCAGCGACACCCGCCCCGGCCCGCGCATCAGCGTGCCCAGCGCGATGGCGATGAGCGCCACGTTGAACTCGTAGCCGCCCTTGGTGACGTCGAAGCCGTTCTTCTTGTGCACCTTCGCGATGGCCATCGCCTGCGTGACGATGACCGACACCGCCGTGAACCGCGTCGCGATGCCCAGGATGGAGCTCACCCCGGCCACCAGCTCCGTGATGCCCGTGGCCAGCACCCACGGCTTGCCGGGCTTGATGCCCAGCTGCTCGAACATGCCCGCGTTCTGCTCGATGCTCTCCTTCTTCAGCTTCGCCAGGCCGTGGTGGATCATCGTCGCGCCCAGCGACAGGCGCGGCGGCAGCAGCGCGGCCGACTTCAGCAACGACGGTTGTTCGTTGAGCATCGTCACGTTCATGGAGCTCTCCTCGTCAGGACACACGCGTCCCGTGGGTGAAGTGCCCCATACGTTGTGACGCATCCGCCCCTCCGGCTCCGACGCTCGCAGGCCCCCACGCCCTGCGGCCGGGCACTCAGCCCCCGTCCCGCTCCGCCAGTGGCACGTCCATCAGCGCCGCCACCTCGCTGCTGTACCCACCGGCGCCCTCTCCATGAACGATGAGCGGCGCACGCACCGACAAGCCCCGGTCCTGGTCCCGCAGCGCCTGCACCAGGAAGCGGGTCGCGGGTGCATCCACCCGCGCGTGCACGGACCGAAGCACCCGGGGGAACAACCGCGCGCCCGCGAGCACCCCCAGCACCTCCGCCAGCCGCGCCGCCGGATACACCAGGCTCACGCCTCCGCCCGGCCGCAGCGCATGCCGCGCCGCCGCGACCACCGACGCCGCGTCGCACGCCACCTCCGACTTGGACACGGCCCGCTCCGCGTCGGGGCTCACCACACCCGCCCGGGCCCGGCGGAACGGCGGGTTGGACACCACCTGCCCGTAGGCCCCGGACGGGAACAGCGTCCGCGCCTGCCGCAGGTCCCCGAGCATTGGCCGCACCCGGCCCTCGCAGCCGTTGAGCGCCACCGCGCGCGTCAGCCGTCCGTGCACCGCGGGCTGGAGCTCCAGCGCGTCCACCGGCCCCGCGATGCCGAACTGCTTCACCAGGAGCAGCGACACCACGCCGCTGCCCGCGCCCAGCTCCAGCACCGGCCCGGGCAGGTCGCCGCCTTCCGTGGCCGCGAAGTGCGCCAGCAGCACCGCGTCCAGCGTGAAGCGGTAGCCCGTCCGGCGCTGGAACACGCGCACGTCCGCGGTGCCAATGGAGTCCAGCGTCTCGCCGTCCTCCAGCACGTTCAGCGCGCGCCGTGCATCCGCTCGGCGACGTCCAGCACGCGCGCCTCGCAGGAGACGCCGTCCAGGTGGCTGGCCTCCACCAGGCCCGTGGGGCTGGTGACGTTCACCTCCGTCAGGTAGTCGCCCAGCACGTCGATGCCCACCAGCGTCAGCCCCTTCTCCTGGAGCGCGGGCTTGAGGCGCTGGCAGATGAGGAGGTCGCGCGCGGTGATCTCCGCCTTCATCGGCGTGCCACCCGCGGCCATGTTGCCCCGGTGGTCCGCGTCCGACGGCACGCGCAGCACCGCGCCCACGGGGTCTCCGTCCACCAGGATGATGCGCTTGTCGCCCAGGCGGCTCTCCGGCACGTACGCCTGCGCGAGGATGGGTTCCTTCCCGCCCTGCGTGAGCAGCTCCACCATGGAGCGCGCGTTGCGGTCCCCCGGCGCGAGGAAGAGGATGCCCTTGCCCCCGAACCCGTCGATGGGCTTCAGGATGGTGCCCTGGGCGTTCTTCGCCGCGAACTCCAGCACCACGGACAGCTCGCGCGTGACGCGCGTCTCCGGCATCAGGTCCGGGTAGTTCAGCGTGAAGAGCTTCTCGTTCGCGTCGCGGATGCCGGACGGGTTGTTGATGAAGATGGGAGAGCGGTCCGGACACAGCTCCACCAGCTGCGTGGCGTGCAGATAGTCCGCGTCCACCGGCGGGTCCTTGCGAAGGAAGAGCACGTCCAGCTTCGACAGGGGACGCACGTCCTCGCTCAGCACGTCGAAGTGGCGGCCGGGTTCACGCCGCACCTTCACCCGGCGCATGCGCGCCTCCGAGCACCGGCCGTTGAAGCGCAGCCACCCCTGTTCGAAGTAGTAGACGTCGTGCCCCCGCCGCTGGGCCTCCAGCATCAGCGAGAACGTCGTGTCGTGGTCCACCCGCACGCTCTCGAGCGGGTCCATCAGGAAGCCAAGGGAGAAGGCCATGAGGGGGCGGAAGATAGCGGACCCCCTCCGCCCGTGCCGCTCCTTCGCGCGTGCATCCGTCCAGCCTGGAACTCAGCGGCCGGGCAGCTCCCTCAGCTTGAGGTTGAGGCGCACGGGCTTGCCTGCCTCCACCGGCACCGCGAGCACGCGGCGCTTCTTGTCCTCGCCCACGAGAATCAGCTCCGCCTGGCCCACCGGCAGGGAGCGCTTCACCAGCGGCGCGCGGCCCAGGGACTTGTTGTTGAGGAAGATCTCCGCGGGCTCGTCCAGGAAGAGCGTCACCTCGCCCTTGTTCTTGCGGCCGCGGCTGCCCCGGTTGGAGTCGTCCCGGTCGGGGTCCCGGTCCTTCACGCCCCGGTCCTTCGTGGCGGCCCGGTCCTTGTCCTTGTCCTTGTCCACTTCCGCGGTGGCCACGTCCGTGTCGGGCACGGGGGCCTCGCGCGGCCGGAGGGGGACCATCGCGCCCAGGTTCGCGGGGGTGGGTGGAGGCGCCGACTCCTCGGCCTCCAGCAGCTTCGTGAGCCGGAACGCGCCGTAGGCCAGGCCCAGGAACAGCGACAGCGACAGGAGCGCCCACACGGCGCCCAGCTTCGAGCGCTTCACCGGAGGGGCGGTCTCGTCGCTGCCGGACTCCTCCGCGCGCAACTTCGCGATCTCCGCCTTCTTGCGCGCCTCCACGACGCTGAGCGCGTTGGCCTTGCGCTCCGGCAGGTAGGGGCCGTCATCCTTCTGGAGCGCCCGCTTCGCCGACGCCAGCACCTGGCTGCTCGTCGTGACGTCCGCGCTCTCCAGGAGCGAGCGCGTGGCGGCCATGCGCTCCGCGAACAGGCCCTTCATCAGGGCGGCGCGCTGCTCGGCGTCCATCAGCTTGCCGCCGGACGCCTTCTCGATGGCGCGCGCCATGTCCCGCCCGGACGGGTAGCGGCGGTCCACGTTGCGCTCCAGCGCGCGCATCACCACGCGGGAGATGTCCTCGGAGATGTGCGGCAGCAGCACGGAGGGCCACGGGATGGCGTCCTCGAGGATCTTCACCATCTCGTCGCGCTCGGTCTTGCCCGCGAAGAGCCGCTCGCCGGTGATGAGCTCGTGCATCACCACGCCCACGGAGAACAGGTCGCTCCTGCCATCCAGCGGATCGCCGCGCACCTGCTCCGGGGACATGTAGCCGGTGGTGCCCTTCACCGTGCCCACGCTGGTGCGCTCCAGGCTGTTCTTCGCCTTGGCGATGCCGAAGTCGAGCAGCTTCACGGTGCCGTCGTAGGTCACCATGATGTTCTTCTGCGCCACGTCGCGGTGGATGACGGGGCTCGCTTCACCGCCGGGGGACGTGAAGGTGTGCGCGTAGTGCAGCGCCAGGCACACGTCGCGGGCCACGGACAGGGTGAAGGCCAGCGGCACCGGCTGGCGCTTCTTCAGGCACGCGCTGGTGACCTGGTTGAGGTTCTGCCCGCCGATGAACTCCATGGCCAGGTAGAGCCCGTCGTCCTCCTCTCCCAGGTCGAACACCTGCGCGATGTTCGGGTGGTTGAAGGCCGCGGTGATGCGCGCCTCATCCAGGAACATGCGGACGAACTGATCATTGGAGCGCGCGTCCGGGAGGATGCGCTTGATGACCACGTACTTGCGGAAGCCGCCCGGGCCCGACGTGTAGCCCAGGAACAGCTCCGCCATGCCGCCCACGGTCAGCTGCGTGAGCACCTCGTACTTCCCGATGCGCTCGCCCCGATGGAAGTCGATGAGCTCATCCTCCAGCGCCTTTGGAAAAGGGCGCCCGCGTCGTGAAGAAGCCGGGCCGGACCATAACAGGGCTGTTGCATCCGGGGTCGTTCCTTGGCGGCGCATGCCCGCTCCAGGCCCCCCGAGGTCCCTGTGGATCACCTGTGGAGGGTGTGGACGGGCCTGTGGACAACCGGGGGCCTGGAAGCCCCGCTGTGGATGCCCGGGGATAACCGGCAGTTTACCCACATGTAGCAGATCGCCGATTCGTGAATGAATCCGGAAGCTTGCTGACTTGTCCCCAACTCGGCTGCCCCTACTGCTTCCACCAGTTGATCAATACTCCAATTAGACTGGTGAAAAGCAGTAGGGCCCGTGCACAAGTCGGAAGAGCGCAGGGCTTCCCGTGAGGGACACGCTGCTACAGGAGCGTGGCGCGCAGCCGCTCCAGCAGACTGGGCAGATCCTGGAGCAGCTGCCGGTCCAGGTCCTCCAGTGCGGCGCGGTGCATGACCAGGTCCTCGGGTTCCCGGTCCGCGGACATCATGCGATGCAGGCCGCGCAGGCGCTGGTTGCGCATCACCAGGCGGGCCAGGGTGTCGTCCAGCTCCTCGGCGAGCTCGGCGTCCAGGCGGAGCTCCTGGCCCACCAGCTCCCGGAGCTGCTCCACGCGGTAGGTGAGCTCCCAGCTCTCCTCGTAGCCCGCGCGCCGGGGCAGCATCTGGCCATACGTCCACCGCTCGTTCACGCGCCCTCTAGTGCGGCCTGGGCCGGGTGAGGCCCGTCAGGGAGAGCCGGGTGCGCATCGGGTCCAGCTCCACGTGCATCCGGCAGTCCGCCACGTCCAGGCGCAGGGTATAGGGAGGACAGGGCGTGTGCCCCGAGTGATTCTCGGAGGCCTCGGTGCCCATGCGGAACAGCTCGGCCAGCACCGCCTGTCTTACTTCCGCCGACAGCCCGTCCACGGTGGACTGCACGCCCCGGGCGATGAGCACCGTGAACGCCTGCAATCCTGGAGAAACGTGTAAGTGGCCGGCCAGGGTCATCCCTGGGCCCGTTGCCAGAACCGTACCCTGCGACATGCCTGTCGTTCCGGGGGGTTGGAGGGACTCAGGACCCTTGGGGCTGAAAAAAACTCAGGCACGGGAGTGCCCAATCCTGAAACCCCGGGGGGTGGGGTGCCATGCGACAGGGGGATGGAGAGCGGTGCTATAGGCACGGACAGGAGGCTCGGATGGCGCGCACGCGGACGGTGGGCAGTGGGGGCCAGACGGCGGCCCTGGCAATGGCCCTGGCGGCCCTCCTGGCCTTCGGGAGCGCCTGCCGGGACGAACCCCCGCTGACGGGCGCCCGGAGCCTCCTGCGGGTCTCCCAGGAGTCCGTGGCGTTCCCGCCCGGCTACCCCGGGGTGGAGCGCCAGGTGGAGATCCGCGTGGTGAACGCGGGGCGGACGACGCTGGACGTGGACTGGACGTCGCTGGCGGCCCCGTTCTCCGCGGACGGGCTGCCCACGCGGATGGCGCCGGGCGAGGTCCCGGTCCGGCTGTCCTACCGGCCTGTAGCCACGGGCGTGCTGACGGCGACGCTGGTGGGGCGGGCGCCGGGGGG
>NZ_RAWK01000396.1 GCF_003612165.1 Corallococcus aberystwythensis
CCCGGGAGGGTTCGCGCTCGGCAGGGGGCTCGCGGCGTGGGAGGGCCGGCGGTGGCACGACGGGTTCGGACGGCGCCGGTGTGTCGATGAAGCGCGTCACCCACGCGGCCCCCAGCGCGAACAGCAGGAACAGCCCCAGGCTCAGGCCGGGGATGAGGAACCAGCGGACGAGGGTGCGGTGCGAGGACATGGGCCGGGAGCCCGCGTGTCATACCCGCCTCACGGGAGGCCGTGAAGCGGGGATGCACGCGAGCGCCCGAGGCTACGGATACACCTCGCGACGGGACGTGGTCGTCGTGGTCGTCGGAGGCGGCACCACCGCCCCTTCCGCGCGGATGCGCTGCTTGCGGCTGACGCCCAGCGTGGCGCCGAGCACCGCCGAGACAAGCCCCAGCAGGAGCCCCGCGAAGATGCCCCAGAAGACGCGGCCGGAGCGGTCCGCCACCTTCAGAGCGCCCTGCTGCACCTGCTCGCCCACCTGACCGGCCTTGCCCTTGGCCTGGTCGATCTGCTGCTCCACTCGGGTGGCCACGCCCTCCGCGTCCTGGCGCGACAGCTTGGTGTTCTGCGCGATGTTGCTCACCAGCAGCTCGCGGTCCACGCGGCCCTGGCGCACGCCCTCGGTGACGATGTCCTTGGTCGCCGCCTCCAGCTGGTTCGCGGTGATGGCGGGCTTGCCCTCCGCTTGCAGGCGCTGGTTCACGGGCCCGAGCGCGTCATTGGCATCCAGACCGAACGCCTTCGCCGCGCCGCCGCCTTCCGACACGGCGCCCACCGCGGCGGATCCGCCCGCGCTCACCGCCGTCTTGCCCACGTTGAACACCGCGCCCAGCACGTTCGACAGCAGCATGCCCACCAGGAAGACACCCACGAGCGTCGTCAGCCCCCAGAGCACCGCGCCGTGCAGCGCGCCTCCCGCCTTGTCCACGATGCCCGCGCTGCGCGCGGCCACCATGCCGCCCACGAAGAGCGCGACCAACGGGACGATGACGCTCCAGATGCCGGTGAAGATACCCGCGGACTTCGCGCTCCCCGCGTTGGCCGGATCCACCGACGACAGACCCAGCGCCAATCCCAGCGTGTAGAGCAATATCCAGACGCCCAGCGCGACGAAGGTGCCACCGAAGATGGCCCCCCAGCTCAGCTTGTACGCACTGCCCGGCACCGCTGGAATCATGCCGGCGCGTTCGCTCTCGACAATGGCTGCCATGGGACTCCACCCTCGCTTTCCGTGTGTCGCCCGGGCCGCGTGTGTTGGGGCACGGCCAGGACGTACGTGTCTGGGTGAAGGTGTGCACCGGGGAAGCCACTTCATTTCACCGCCCCACGGCCGCCCCGCCCGGAAGGGTGGGGTGGACGGCCGGGTGGCCTCAGCGCAGGCCGAGCGCGTCGAGGAGCAGTGCCTCGCGCGCCACCACCGGCTCGCGAGGAAGCACGTCCGTGCGGTAGCGCGCGACGAGCGCGGGCAGGGCCACCGGGCTGCCGTCGCCCAGGCCGCTCCAGGCGGCGAGCAGCCCCAGGACATGCTCGGGAGGCCGGCCGCGCGCCCGCAGCTCCGCGAGCGCGAACGCCCCGTCGCGCTTCGCCAGCCGCTTGCCGTCCTCGCCCATCACCAGCGGCACGTGGAGGAACGCAGGGGCGCTCAGGCCCAGCGCGGAGTAGAGCTGGAGCTGCCGGGGCGTGGAGGGCAGCAGGTCATCCCCACGCAGCACGTGGGTGATGCCGCTGGCCGCGTCGTCCACCACCACCGCGAGCTGATAGCTGGCCACGCCGTCATTGCGGCGCACGACGAAGTCCCCCACCAGCGCCTGCACGTCCTGGGCTTGGGGGCCCATCAGCTCGTCCACGAAGCGCACCTCGCCCGCGCGTGCGCGGAAGCGGTACGCGGGGGCGCGCGTGCGGGAGCGCTCGGAGATCTGCCCGGCGGTGAGGTGCGCGCAGGTGCCGGGGTAGCGCGGGCCTTCGTCGGACAGGCCGTGGGGGGCGCTGGCCGCGCGGGCGATCTCCGCGCGCGTGCAGAAGCACGGGTAGATGAGCCCCTCGCGCTCCAGCCGGTCCTGGGCCTCGCGGTAGAGGCTGTCGCGCTCGCTCTGCACGAGCGGCGGTTCGTCCCAGTCCAGGCCCAGCCAGCGCAGGTCCTCGTAGAGGTCCTGGAGGAACACGGGGCGGCAGCGCGCGCGGTCCAGGTCCTCGATGCGCAGGAGGAACGCGCCGCCCGCGGCCCGGGCCTGGAGCCAGCCCAGGAGCGCGCTTCTCACGTTGCCCAGGTGCATGCGGCCGGTGGGGCTGGGGGCGAAGCGTCCTCGCATCGTGGGCGGCACCATAACTTCCCCGCCCCGCCTGTGTGCTGGGAGAGAATGCCCCGCCGCTTCCTTCCGTTCCCAGGGATGTGACTCCGTCCATGCGCTTCCTGCACTGCTCCGACGTCCACATCACCGAGGACTACTTCGCCCTGCCGCTGCGCAAGCTGGGCTGGCGCCGCTGGGTGGCGCTCGTCGAGTTGACGGCGGGTGGCCGGGCGAAGGCCTACCGCAACGCGCAGGCCACGCTCTCCGCCATCGCCCGCGAGGCGGGCACGCACGGCGTGGACCACTTCATCCTGTCCGGCGACCTCACCGCCTACGCCCTGGAGGGCGAGTTCCGCGCCGCTCGCGCCGCGCTCAGCCCCCTGGCCCCGACGCCCGCGCGCTGCACCGTCATCCCCGGCAACCACGACGTCTTCACCCCTGGCGCCGCGCGCAGCGGCCGCTTCGCCCAGCACTTCGGGGACCTGCTCGGAAGCGACCTGCCCGAATACCGCCGCGAGGGCGCGTTCCCCTTCGTGCGGCTGGTGGGGGAGGGCGCCGCGGTGGTGGGCCTGTGCTCCGCGCGCCCGCTGCCCACGCCCGGCCTGTCCTACGGAAGCGTGGGGGAAGCGCAGCTCGAAGGCCTGGCGGCCCTGCTGAAGGACGCCCGGCTGGACGGCCGCGCCATCCTCGTCGTGGTGCATCACGCGCCTCGGAGCTCCGCGAACCACGCGGACGGCTGGCACCACGGGCTGCATGACGCGGACGCGCTCCTGAAGCTCCTGCCGGGCCCGCGCTTCGCGGTGCTCCACGGCCACATCCACCAGCGCTACCACCACCCGGCCACCGCGGACCGGCCGCACCTTTTTGGCGCGGGCTCCTCCACCCAGGCGGGGAAGGAGGGGTACTGGCTCATCGAGGTCCAGGACGGCGTCGTGGTGGGCGGAACGAAGCACGTGCCGGTGCTGTGACAGTTCCGTCCGGCGGCGGTACAAGGGGCGCACATGACCCCGGCGCCTACGTCCCCACCCACTGAGTTGTCCCTGGACGAGTACCGCTTCCTGCGCCAGCTGGGGCGCGTCACGGACGACCTGCTGGAGGAGAGCCTCCGGGAGCGCGAGACGCTCACCCAGTGCTTCCGGCGCTGCTTCCCCACGCTGCTGAAACAGCTGGGCGCGCGCGGCATCGCGGTCACCACGCGCGACGAGGAGCTGGTGGAGCAGACCTGGAGCGAGGGCGACTGGGGCGGCGTCTTCGCCGGGGGCCTCATGGCGGGGCCCGTGGGACTGAGCGTCCACGACACGGGGACGCTGCTCACGCAGACGCTGGACGTGGCGGGCTCACCCGTGGGCACGCTGGGCGTGCTCTTCGCGGGGCCGCCGGGCGACGCGGGAGTCACCGCCCGGCGCCTGCGCGCGCTGGACGTGGTGGCGGAGGAGCTGGACACGGTGCTGATGCTCGTCCACACCGCGTCGGAGAAGCACCAGCTCATCCTCCAGTGCAACGAGCACCTGGCCAACCCCGTCTTCGAGGCGGGCATGGACCACGCGGTGCGCACGCTGGCGCAGCGGGTGCGGCTGCCGGGCTTCCTGTTGCTGTACCGCGACGCCGTGCAGCCGCACGTGCTGCACTACCGCACGTACCGCCACGGACAGCTGGAGTACGAGAGCGGAGAGCAGCCCAGCGCCCCGCTGGAGACGCTGCTCAGCCAGCACGGGACGCGGCTCCTGCACGGGGACGCGGGCGTGCTCAAGCGCCTGTTCGACGGGCGCACCACGGAGGCGGTGCTCATCTCCGCGGCCACTCGCAGCGAGCCCCTGGGCAAGATCGTCGTCTGGAGCAACGAGGGCTTCTCCGCGTACGCGATGGACCTCATCCGCGTGCTGGCGTCCACGCTGAGCCAGCGCCTGCTGGACTACAACCGCGAGCGCATCCACCTGTCGCAGTTCTTCCCCACGGGCGCCATCGACGCGCTCCTGGAGGACCCGGACTACGCGCGGCACCTGCGCGCGCAGGAGCAGGAGGTGGGCATCCTGTTCGCGGACATCAACGGCTTCACCCGCATCTGCGAGCAGGGCTTCGACAGCCCGCGCAGCATCGGCCGCTTCGTGGACGAGTGGAGCGCGCGCGCCGTGGACTGCATCTGGGCGCACGGCGGCGTCTTCGACAAGATGGTGGGTGACTGCGTCATCGGCCTCTTCGGTCCGCCCTTCTTCCAGACGGACCGCGTGCGCCGCGCGGAGGCCGCCGTGCGCGCCGCGCAGGACATCCAGGCCTTCACCGCGGAGTTGAGCGCGCGCGAAGAGGTGGCCGCGCTGTGCCGGAAGGTGAAGCTGCCGGGGCTGGGCGTGGCGGTGGGCGTGAACCTGGCCACCGCGAACTGCGGCCTCTTCGGGCCCAACCGCAACTACACCGCGTTCTCCAGCGGCATGAACCAGGCCGCGCGCCTGCAGTCGCTGGCGGCCTTCCGCGAGACGCTGGTGATGGAGAGCGTGCACGAAGCGCTGAAGCAGTCGCAGGAGCCCTTCGTGCGCAAGCTCCAGTTCGGCCCCCTCACGGAGACGCCGGTGAAGAACGTGGCCCAGCCGCTGCGCCACTACCGGCTGTCGCCGTAGCGCGACCCGGGCTCGGAGCCCGGCCGGGCCGAGCGCGTGTCAGGCCAGCAGGTGCGTGCCCGCGTAGCGGCGCGAGAAGTGGATCCACCGGCGGTCGTCCACCTCCACCTGCCACTCGCTGTTGGGCGTCAGCGGCAGGCGCTGCTTGAGGAAGCTCTCCAGGTGGTCCGCCGCCTTGATGGGCGTGAGCCCCGGCGCGCGGAACGCGATGTGGAGCGTCACGTCCAGCGACGGCGCCACGTCCACCGATGCACAGATGCGCAGGGGACCCACGCGCCGCTGGTACTGCGTGTCCGATGCAGGCCACGCGGCGGAGCCCTCGGGCTGCGGAGGGGCCTGCTCGAGCCAGTTGTCGGGGATCAGGATGAAGTCGAGCAGGTTGCTGCTCGCCTCTTCCACCGTGCCGTGCTCCTGGATGGAAAGCATTGCCCACCTCCGCCAGAGAAGCCGTTGGGGTTGCGTGGAAGCCGTCTTGAAGAATGTGCCCACGAGCCCACCCCACGCAAGGGCCCATGAACATCCGGCTGCTGCCCACATCCGTGACGCACATGTGAGCGGGGGCGCATGCTAGCGCGGCAGGGTGACACCGCGGGTCGGGTGGTGTGCCGCGCGACCCCGCACGTTGCTCAGGACGCGACGGGAAGGGAGCGGCGGGGCTTGCGCTCCACGGCGGCCTTGAGCTGGCCGCAGCCCGCGTCGATGTCGATGCCGCGACGCTGGCGCACCGTGCTGGGCACGCCGTGCGACGTGAGCACGTCCTGGAACGCACGCACCGCGTCGGGGACGCTGGGCCCGCCGTCGTAGCCCACCGTGGGGTTGAGCGGGATGACGTTCACGTGCGCGTCCATCCCGTGCAGCAGCTGTCCCAGCGTGTGCGCGTGCTCCGCGGTGTCGTTGCGGCCGGAGATGAGCGTCCACTCGAAGAAGATGCGGCGCTTGCGCTTCGCCACGTAGTAGCGGCACGCGTCCATCAGCTCGTTGAGCGGCCAGCGGCGGCCCGCGGGCACCAGCGCGGCGCGCTCCGCGTCCGTCGCGCCGTGGAGGCTCACCGCGAGCTGCACCGGACGCGCCTCGTCCGCGAGCCGGAGGATGCCGGGCACCACGCCCACGGTGGACAGGGTGATGAAGCGCGGCGCCAGCGCCAGGCCCTTGGGGTCCACGAGGATGTCCACCGCGGCCATCGTGTGCTCGTAGTTGTGCAGGGGCTCGCCCATGCCCATGAGCACGATGTTGCGCAGGCTCTCACCCTGCGCGCGCAGCACGCGCGTGACGTGGAGCACCTGGCCCACGATTTCGCCCGGCGTCAGGTGGCGCGACAGGCCCATCTGGCCGGTGGCGCAGAAGACGCAGCCCATGGCGCACCCGGCCTGCGTGCTCACGCACACGGTGGCGCGGCCCTTGAAACGCATCAGCACCGTTTCGATGGTCTGCCCGTCGTGCAGGCGCAACAGCAGCTTGTGGGTGAGCCCGTCGCTGCTGAAGCTCTCGTGGTGCGTGGCGAGCACGCCCAGGTGCGCGCGCTCCTGGATCACGGCCTGGAGGTCCGGCCGCAGCCCCGTCACGTCGCCCGGCGCCGTCACCCCGTCGCGGTACAGGCCCGTCCACACGCGCTCGCGGTACTGGGGGCTGAAGCCCCAGCTGGCGAGCCGCGCGTCCAGCGCGGGGCGGGGCAGGTCGTAGAGGTTGACGGTGGCGTCCGGCATGACGGGACCTGGGATAACACACCCGGCGCTGACGCACCCGGGCCCGCCGGGCTGGGGGGCCCGGGTGCGTCAGCGCCGGGTGTGTT
>NZ_RAWK01000397.1 GCF_003612165.1 Corallococcus aberystwythensis
GGTGGGGGCGGCGACGGGCTCCGGATCCGCCGGCGGCATGAAGCCGACAACGGTCTTCTCCTCCGGCTCGTCGTCCAGCCCGCCCAGCACGTCGAGCGTGTCGTCGCTGTCCGGGCCCAGCGAGTCGAGCGCGGAGATCTCCTCCAGGCCGGACGGGGACTCCGTCTCCTCCGGAGGCGCCACCACGGCCTCTTCCGGCGTGCCCGTCACGGGCTCGGACATGTCGCTGAACGCGTCGTCGAGCATGTCCAGGTCTTCCCCGGGCACCGCGGGCTCCTCGCCCGTGTCGACGGCGATCTCCTCACCGAAGTCCGTCGCGGGCTCCTCGCCCAGCGAGTCCAGCGTGAGGCTCTCGTCCACCACCTCGTTGCTGGCGGGGAGCTCCGGGAAGCCGATGACGCCGCCCACGCGCTCGATGAGGACGTTGGCATCCACCGGCTTCGCCACGTACTCGTCCGCGCGCGCCTTCAGCTTGCCGTGCGCCGCGAAGCCGTCCGGGTTGCCGATGATGACGATGGGCACCGTCTTCAGCTCGTCGTCCTTCTTCAGCTTGCCGCAGATGAGGTACCCGTTCTGCCCCGCGGACAGGTCCACCGCGAGCACCACGAGGTCCGGACGCTCACGGCGGATCAGCTCCACGCTGCCCTTGCCGTCGCCCGTCGTCTGCGCGGAGAAGCCCCGCGCCTCCAAGGACTGCTGCAGGGTGGTGGCGAGGGTGGCGTCGCTTTCGACGATCAGGATTCGCTTGGACATGAAGGGACGGCCATCCTGGGGGTGCGGCGCGCGGTGTGACGCCGCGAGGAACAGCAGCGGCGGCGCGCGAGAGTGAAGACGCCGTCGAGGCTATCGGCCATGCCTGGGACCGTCAATCTTCACACCGGGCGCAACGCCCGGCATTCAGTTGAGCAGGCGACCACGCAAGCCCCCGCTGCGCGAGGGCTTCAGGGCTGTAGCGAGACAGGCTGCACGCTGACCGCGGGCTTCACCTGCGAGGGGCGCACGAGCCCGTTCGAGCGGTGCTCCTGGTCCCGCAGCATCTGCAGGATGGCCGCGTCGTCCAGGTCCGTCACCAGCTCGTAGGTGACGTCCTGATCACGCCACGTGACGACGTTGTACGCCTGGCTGGAGTCCACGGCGACGTTCTCCACCGTGGGGCCCTCGTCCTTGATCACCCGCTGACCCGTCGCCGGGTACACGAACACGCCGATGTTGCGCTTGGGCTCGTTGGTGACGCGGGGCTGCGTCTCGTAGCTGACGTAGACGACTTCCTGGCCATTGAGCGTGGAGAAGCGCGCGCCCACGGGCCGGGCCTGCTGCAGGCGGGGCAGGGTGATGCGGTGCTCCACCTTGTCGTTGAACCACGCTTCAATCTGCTCCGGCGTGCCCGCGACGAACTCCAAAGGCCGCTGGCGCGTGTGGCGCTGCACGGCCTCCAGGATGGTGGCCTTCTGCGCCTTGCCGGACTGGTACATCATCCAGCCGCCGCTCACCGTGACCACCACCAGGGCCATGGCCCCGGCGCGCAGCCACTGGCTCACCTGCGCGCGGCGGTGCTCGCGGTGCAGGCCGGACTGGATGCCCGCGCGCAGTGACGCCGGCGCGCGGGTGCCCTGCGCGGAGATGGAGTGCTTCGCCGCCCGTCGCAGCGTCTGGCGGAGCTGCATCTCCTCGTCCACGCGCGCGACACACGCCTCGCAGCCTTCGAGATGCGACTCCACATCATGGCGTTCCTCGGGCTGGAATTCGCCGTCGAGGTACGGATACAGCAACCGCTCGAGTTCCTGGCAGGTCATGGGCGCTCGATGAGGTGGGCGGAGGGGGAAGGACGACGCCCCTCCAACCTCTTTCTAGCCTGCCTTCTTCCGGCGACGGAACTCTTCCAGGTCCGCCGGCGCCGGCACGGGGTCTCCGTCATGACGGAAGACACCCTGGCCCTCGGCGTACTCGCGCAGCGTCTTCTGGAGCAGCTTGCGGCCGCGGAACAGACGGCTCATCACCGTGCCCACGGGGCACTCGAGGATCTCCGCGATCTCCTTGTAGGAGAACTCCTGGAGGTCCGCGAGGATGACCACCAGCCGGAAATCGATGGGCAGCGAGTCGATGGAGCGCAGCACGTCGTCCGACAAGAGCCGGTCGAAGAAGTACTGCTCCGGGTTGGCCGCGAAGTCCGTCGCGTCCCGGCTCACGAAGCGCTCATGCACCGCCTCGCGCTCCACGCCCTCCACCACCGTGCGCTCCTTCACCTTGCGGCGGTAGCGGTTGATGAAGGTGTTCGTGAGGATCTTGAAGAGCCAGGCCTTGATGTTGGTCCCGCGCTCGAACTTGTCGAAGAAGCGGTAGGCCCGCATGCAGGTGTCCTGCACCAGGTCCTCGGCGTCACGCTCGTTCTTGGTCAACCGGAGCGCCGCCGAATACAGCGGATCCAGGTGCGCCAGCGCCAGCTCTTCGAATTCCTGCTTCGTCCGGTTGGGTTGCCTGAAGTCCAGCATCATGCTCCCGCCTTCCAGGGGCCCGAAATGATTGGGGAATGCGTCGCCTGCCTAACGGTCAATCTATGCACCGGAACAGACGGGTCAACAACGCTTTCCCCTGCCACGCCGCCCGCATGCCCGCTTCTGGAGTGCGGAGACGCCCGGCGGGATCATTTATTCCCCACGGTGGGAACCGGATGGGGCACCCGTACAAAGGTCCCCTCCAGGCAACCGGCCAGCACAGGGCTGGCCGGCTGTGGAGCGTGCTGCCGCTACGTCACTTCTTGCCGCTGAGCGCGTCCATCAGGGGTACATAGTCGTACCCCATGTCCTTGGCGACGGCCTCGTAGGTGATGTGGCCGTTGTAGGTGTTGATGGCGCGCTGGAGGGCGCGGTCGGACTTGAGGGCCTCCACCAGGCCCAGGTCCGCGATCTTCCGGGAGTAGGGACGGGTGGTGTTGGTGAGCGCGAACGTGGACGTCTGCGGCACCGCGCCGGGCATGTTCGCCACGCAGTAGTGGACGACGTCGCTCACCGTGAAGGTGGGGTTGTCGTGCGTGGTGGGCTTGCAGGTCTCGATGCAGCCGCCCTGGTCCACCGCGACGTCGACGACGACGGAGCCGGGCTCCATCTCGCCAATCAGCTCACGCGACACCAGCTTGGGCGCCTTGCCGCCGGGGATGAGCACGCCGCCGATGACGAGGTCCGACTCGCGCACGGTGCGCGCGATGGACTCCGTGTCCGACGCCAGCGTCTGCGCGCGGCCGAGGAACACGTCGTCCAGGTAGGTGAGGCGCTCCAGGTTCACGTCCAGGATGGTCACTTCCGCGCCCATGCCGACGGCGACCTTGGCGGCGCACAGGCCCACCACGCCACCGCCGATGACGGCCACGCGGCCGCGGCGCACGCCGGGCACGCCGCCCAGCAGGATGCCCTTGCCACCGTGGGCCTTCTCCAGGCACGCGGCGCCCACCTGGATGGCCATCTTGCCGGCCACTTCGGACATGGGCTTGAGCAGGGGGAGGCTGCCGTCGTCCAGCTGCAGCGTCTCGTAGGCGACCGCGGTGACCTTCTTCTTCAGGAGCGTCTTGGTGAGCTCCGGATCCACGCCGGCCAGGTGGAAGTACGTGTAGACGATCTGCCCTTGCTGCATGCGCTCGTACTCGGGCGCGATGGGCTCCTTCACCTTGCAGATCATCTCCGCGCGCTTCCACACTTCATCCGCGCTGGAGATGATCTGCGCGCCGACGCGCTGGTACTCCGAATCCGGGATGCCGGAGCCGACGCCAGCGTTCGTCTCGACCAGCACCGTGTGGCCCGCGCTGGTGAGCGCGCGCACGCCCGCAGGCACCATGCCGACACGGTACTCGCGGGTTTTGATCTCCTTGGGGACTCCGACGATCACGACTGCCTCCGACGAATGGGGGACTGCCTGGAAAACGTGGCGGACCCATAGACCAGGGCATGAGCGCTTTCAAGGCGCGCACGGGCGAGGCAGGGGACCCGCTGTGATGGGCCTCATTCATCCATCCACATGACGCGAGGCGTTGGACGCAGGCCGGCCCACCCGTGTTAGTTAACAGCGCATGACGCACGCGCCGAAACTGCTCTTCGCGGACCCCAAGGGCCGGGTCATGGAGCATCCCTATCTCATCGCCACGCTGCGCAGCGGCGAGGAACTCGTGCCCCCGCAGGACAAGCCCATCGCCCTGCCGGCGGCCGGGCGCCTGGTGCACCTGCCCGGCCGGCTGCCCGTGGGACTCAACCCGGACTCCGGTGAGCTGGAGCTCGTCCGCGAGATGAAGATGGGCGGCAAGACGTTCGTGCCCAATGCCGTGGGCGCGCTCCTGCCCCCCGGCTACACGCGCACGTTCCTTCCCGGCGAGGTGAAGGGCAGTGGGCCCATCCTGCCGCAGTGGGCGTACACGGCGGCGGCGTGGGGGGAGAAGGGCCCGCTCGCGTGGGCCATCCACACCGACCGGCGTTCGCACTGGGAGCCGGAGTCGTACTCCACGCCGGAGCTGAAGGGGCTCGTCACGGCGCACATGGAGCGCTTCCCGGACAGCCGCGTGCTCAAGCAATTGAAGACGTGCGCGCTCCTGTACCGGTGCTTCACGTCGCAGAACATCTTCTATGCTCGCGACGAGGGCGCCATCCCCGCGTCGGTGATGTGCAACGCGCGCTGCGTGGGCTGCATCTCGGATCAGCCCGCGGACGGGCCCCCGGCCTCGCACGAGCGCATGGATGACGGCCCCTCCGCGGAGGAGATGGCGGCCATCGGCCTGTACCACCTGGAGCACGCGCCGGGCCGCACCATGGTGAGCTTTGGCCAGGGCTGCGAGGGCGAGCCGCTCACGCGCTGGAAGTTCATCGCGGAGTCCATCCGCCTGATGCGCGCGAAGACGGACAGGGGCTCCATCAACATCAACACCAACGCCAGCCTCACGCACGGGCTCCGGGCCCTGCTGGACGCGGGGCTGGACGCCGTGCGCGTGTCGCTCAACTCCGCGTCCAAGGGGCTCTACGAGGCCTACTACAAGCCGGTGAAGTACGGCTGGGAGGACGTGGAGGCGTCCATCGCGCTGGCTCGCGAGCGGGGCGCGTACCTGGCGCTCAACCTGCTGCTGTTCCCCGGCGTCACCGACCGCGAGGGCGAGGTGGAAGCGCTGGAGAACCTGGTGCGCAAGTACCGCGTGGATCAGGTGCAGACCCGCTCGTTGTGCATCGACCCGCTCCAGTACCTGGAGGTCGCCCGGGGCGTGGGCGCGGGCGGCGAGCCGGTGGGCATCCGCACCCTCTTGAACCGGCTCAAGGCGGCGCGGCCGGGGCTCATCATCGGCAACTTCGCGCGCGGCCTGGACGAGCGGGAGAACGCCGCGGGCACGCCGGAGGTTTGACCGTCCGGGAGGGGACGGCTACAGAGCCGGGCATGGCCGCCTCCTTCCCTTCCGCGTTCCGTTTCGCCGTCCTCTGTCTCTCCTCCGGTGCCGTCCTGGGCGCTTGCAGCAGCAAGGCGCCCGAGGAGCCGGAGTTCGACCACGGCTTGAAGAAGCCGCTCGTGCGCAAGCTGCGCGAGGAGCTGGCGGAGACGCCGTGCGACAAGGCGAAGGCCCAGCAGCTGGGGCAGCTGCTGCTGGACTCGGGCGACACCAAGGGCCTCACCCGGGTGGCGGACACGTTCGGTGAGAAGTGCGGCCCCAACCTCGTCCTGCTCCAGCTGTCGTACACGGCCAACGCGCGCGCGGGGGAGAAGGAGCTGGCGCTGAAGGCCGCCACCGGGCTGGTGGCCGCGCAGCCGGACAACGCGAGCTACCACGTGTGGCGGGGCCTCTCTCTAGAGGCCCTGGGGCGTACCGAGGAGACCGCGGCGGAGTTGCAGAAGGCCTTCGACCTGCAGCCCGGCCAGCGTCCCATCCTCAATGCGCTGGTGAAGTCCTACGACGCGCTGGGCAAGCCCTGCGAGGCCCTGGCCGCGTACCAGCGCTTCGTGGAGAAGGCGAAGCCCTCCGAGGCGAAGTCCGCCGAGGTCCAGGAGCAGCTGCAGGAGCGGGCCGCCAAGACGAGCTGCCCGGCGGCGGAGAGCGCGACGCCCGATGCGTCCGTGCCGCCCGAGGCGGCCAAGACACCCTGAGGCGCGCGACTACTCGGCGCCAGGGGGCATCAGCTCCTTGGCGACGAGGCTGCCCATCACGGCGTCCTTCGGGATGTAGCCGTCGGCGCCGGCCTCGCGGCAGATGCGCTGGAGCTCCTCGACGTTCTCCCCGGAGCACAGCAGCACCTTGATGCCCTTGAAGAGGCTGTTGCTCTTGATGAAGCGGCAGAACTGTTCGCCGTTCACGTTGGGCATGCGCACGTCCAGCAACACCAGGTCCGGGCGCGTCTGCTTCTTCAAGATGATCTTCGTGGCCTTGTCCGCGGTGTCCGCGACGTGGACCTCGAAGCCCTTGGACACGAGGTCCGCTTCGATGATCCGCGCGGTCATCTCGCTGTCATCCACGATGAGGATGCGCGGCTTGCGCCCGCCGGCGGCCATGGGGGCCTTCGGCAATCCACCGGAGCCGGCGGTGGGAGCGGCCGGGGCAGCGGCGGCAGGGGGGGCCGTAGGG
>NZ_RAWK01000398.1 GCF_003612165.1 Corallococcus aberystwythensis
CCACCCGCGGCCCCCACCCCGCGCGACGTCTACGCGCTGGACGACGCGGACTTCGTCGCCCAGGCCCGCCGCGACCTGGAGGCCTTGCGCCAGGGGACCGAAGGCCTGCGCCGGCTCAAGGAGGAGACCTTCCGCTCCAAGGCGCTGTACCGGCGTGGCAAGGACGCGCCGTACTCCCCGGATGAAAAGCAGCTCCTGGTGTCCACCTGGGCCGCCTTCTTCGACTGCTTCGTCTCCACGGAGGTGGTGCGCCAGCGCTACTGGGACTTCCTCAAGGTGCCCGCCCTCACCCAGTCCAGGAAGCACGCCTGGGGCTTCCTCCTCACTCACGCCGCGCTCGCCTCGGAGCTGGCGCAGGGGATGGCCTTCGCGGACCTCGCCGGGGGACAGGCGCAGCTGGAGGTGCTGCTGGATGAGCCCGGCCCCGAGTACGGCCTGCCCGCGCGCGCCTTCAGCCGCTTCAAGGAGAAGGTCGTCCACGTGGGCACCAGCACGCAGCTCTTCACGGGCGACGGCTACCGCGCCACGCTGCACCCGGTGCTGGCCAGGGCCGGCGTGCTGAACGAGCCCGGCGTCCCGGCGCTCCTCCAGGCCATGAAGCAGGACAGCAGCGCGGCCCGCTCACGCCTCATGAAGCGCGGCCCGGTGCTCTTCGCCAAGGCCGTCGCGGACCTCACCCAGGACACCACCGCCCGCGCGGTGTTCCCGGTGCAGAAGACGGTGGCCGAGTGGATGGGCGACACCCGGGTGCACCGCTCGGGCAGGCCGCTCATCTCCCGGGAGCAGACGCTGGCGCTCCTGCCGCGCATGGCCCCGGGCGACGTGATGGTCGCGCGGCAGAACTGGTTCTTGTCCAACATCGGCCTGCCGGGCTTCTGGCCGCACGCGGAGCTGTACGTGGGCACCGCGCAGGAGCTGTCCCTGGCCTTCGACGAGGACCCCGGCGTGAAGGCCTGGGTGGCCACCCTGCCCGGCCACCCGGCGACGTTCACGGGCCACCTGGCGAAGGCGTTCCCCGCCAAGTGGGCCGAGTACACCGGCAAGGACTCCCACGGGGACCCCTTGCGCATCATCGAATCCATCAGCGAGGGCGTGAGCTTCACCGGCGTGGAGCACGGCATGCACGTGGACTACCTGGGCGTGCTGCGGCCCCGGCTGTCCGCCGTGGACAAGGCCCGCGCCATCCTGCGCGCCTTCACCTTCCAGGGCCGGCCGTACGACTTCAACTTCGACTTCTTCTCCGACCAGTCGTTGGTCTGCACGGAGCTGGTGTGGAAGTCCTACGCCCCCTCCAAGGACCTGAAGGGCCTGGACATCCCCCTGGTGAGCGTGGCGGGGCGCAGGACGCTGCCGGCGAACGAAATCGTGCGCGTGTTCGACGCCGAGTACGGCAAGCCGGACCGGCAGTTCGACTTCGTCGCCTTCCTAGACGGGCGGGAGGCCCAGGGAGACGCCATCGAAGCGAACGCCGAGGTCTTCCGTTACACCTACCGACGCATGAAGTGGGACATCGCCCAAGAGTGAGGCAAGAGGCACACACACCATGACGGAAGAGACGGCGAACGAGTTCCTGGCCCTGGCCTCCCCCCTCTACGAGCGGATGATTGCCCAGCAGCAGGCGAAGGTGCTGCGGCTGGCGCGCGAGGCGGTGCCCAACATCGGGCCGGAGGAGATGCGCAACCCGCACGACTTCCCCCAGCTGAAGGAGCACCCCTCCTTCGAGTTCGAGGACGGCATCCTGGCGGGGCTGATTTCCGCGCACATGGCCATCCGGGCCGAAATCAAGAGCCGGCTGCCCGCGTCACCGCCGGGCGCCTGACGCTCGGCTGCCTGCCTTTGCTGTAAGGAGCTTCCGTGGGTTACAGGTGCGCACCGTGAGTTTTCCCTCTGGATTCGGCCCGCCCCTGGCGCGCGAGCGGCTGGTGTCTTCCCTGGCCGCGGACCCGCCCCGGCTGGACCTGGCGGCCCTGGCCATCGCGACCTTGGGCCGTGAGGACCTGGACGCCCCGGCGTGTCTGCACACGCTGGACGCGCTCGCCGCGCGGGTGCAGGTGGAGGCGGAGCGGCTTCGCGAGAAGGGCGAGGCCCTGGCCCCCTTGCGAGCCCTGCGCCACGTGCTGGCGGACATCGAGGGCTTCCGGGGCAACGAGGACGACTACCACTCCCCGGACAACAGCTTCCTGGACCGGGTGCTGGAGCGGAAGGTGGGGCTGCCCATCACGCTGTCGGTGCTCTACCTGGAGGTGGCGCGCCGCGCGGGCATCCCGCTGTACGGCGTCCCCTTCCCCGGGCACTTCCTGGTGGCGTGCGACGCGGGCGACCACAAGCTGGTGATGGACCCCTTCCACCACGGCGACATCCTCACGGAGCACGGCTGCGAGGAGCTGCTCAAGCGCGTGGCGCCGCAGCTCAAGTTCGACCGGGCCATGCTCGCGCCCGCCCCGGTGGAGCTCATCGCGTACCGCATGCTGTCCAACCTGCGCCGCGTGTACCTGGGGCGCGACGACAGCCAGCAGGGGCTGGCGGTGGTGGACCTGCTGCTCCTGCTGGCCCCGGACCACCCGGGTGAACTGCGCACGCGCGCGTCGCTGCTGACCACGCTGGGCGCCTTCCGCGCGGCGCTGAAGGACGTGGAGCGCTGCCTGGAGCTGTCCCCGGACGCGCCGGACCGCGAGCGCCTGGAGCTGTCCGCGCGGGAGCTGCGCGAGCGGGCCGAGCTGCTCAACTAAAGAGGAAGCACCCGCATGGCATCCGCGCCCGAGTCGCCCAAGTCGCAAGTCAAGCCCTGGCCCCGCCTGCGCCGGGGGCTGGAGCACGACTTCTCCGTGGTGAAGGTGCGCGAGGACGTGGTCGCGGATCCGCGCACGAACCTGGAGCACGGGCGCGTGCGGATGGAGTGCGCGGACTGGGTGAACGTCATCGCGGTGACGAAGCAGGACGAGCTGGTGATGGTGCGCCAGTTCCGCTTCGGCATCGACGCGGCGACGCTGGAGGTACCGGGCGGCGTCATCGACCCGGGAGAGGACCCGGCCACGGCCGCCGTGCGCGAGTTGGAGGAGGAGACGGGCTACCGCGCCGGACGCCTGGAGCCCCTGGGCGGCGTGCACCCCAACCCGGCCTTCCAGGGCAACCGCTGCTTCAGCTACCTCGCGCTCGACTGTGAGCGCGTGAGCGACGGGAATCAGGATGACGGCGAGGACATCGCCGTGGAGCTGTACCCGCGCGCGGACGTGCCCCGGCTCATCCTGGAGGGCCACATCACGCACTCGCTGGTGGTGGTGGCCTTCTTCCTGGAGCGGCTGCGCGCGGAAGCGAAGCGCTAGCCCGGCTCGCGCTCCCAGGTGCCGGAGCGGCCACCGGACTTGTGGTCCAGCTGCACCGCTTCGATGACCATGCCCCGGTCCACGCTCTTGCACATGTCATAGACGGTGAGCGCCGCCGCGCACGCGGCCGTGAGCGCCTCCATCTCCACGCCCGTGCGGTCCACCGTCTTCACGCGCACGCGGACCTCCAGCCCTTCGTCCACGGGCGTGAGCGTCACGTCCACGCCCGCCAGCGCGATGGGGTGGCACAGGGGCACGAAGTCCGGGGTGCGCTTGGCGGCCATGATGCCGGCGATGCGCGCCGCCGCGAGCACGTCCCCCTTCTCCACCTGTCCCGCGAGGATGCGCTCGCGCGTCGCGGGCAGCATCCTGAGGCGCGCGGTGGCCACCGCCACGCGCTCCGTCTTCGGCTTGTCGCCGACGTCCACCATCTTCACCGGCCGACTCCCTTCTCCACCGCGGCGAGCAGGTCGTCCGCCACGTCGTCCGGATCCTCCAGCCCCACGGACACGCGGATGAGGCTGTCGCGGATGCCCGCCTGGGCGCGCTCCTCGGGCGTCATCCGGCGGGCGCTGGCACTGGCCGCATGCATCACCAGCGTGCCCACGTCTCCCAGCGACGGGCCGGGCTTCGCCACGCGAAGCGCCTCCAGGAACCGGTCGCCTTCCTTCTGCCCCGCGCCCTTGATTTCGAACGCCACCATGGGCCCGAAGCCGCCCTCCAGCACCCGCGCCGCCACCGCGTGGTCCGGGTGGGACGAGAGGCCCGGGTAGATGACCCGCTCCAGCAGCGGCGAATCCGACAGCCGCTTCGCCACGTGGGCGGCGTGCTCGTTGTGGGCCTTCATGCGGACGGGCAGCGTGCGCAGGCCGCGCAGCGTGAGCCACGCTTCAAAAGGCCCCAGCACGTCGCCGGACAGGATGCGCGCGGAGCGCAGCGGGTCGATGCGCGCCTTGGAACCGCTCACCGTGCCGCCCAGCGCGTCGCTGTGGCCGTTGAGCCACTTGCTGGTGGACTGCACCGCGTAGTCCGCGCCCAATTCCAGCGCGCGCTGGCCGAAGGGGGACGGGAACGTCGCGTCCACCGCGAACACCGCCCCCGCGTCCCGGCACGCCTGCGCGAGCGCGCGGATGTCCGGCACGCGCAGCAGCGGGTTGGAGATGCTCTCCGCCAGCACCAGGCGGGGGCGCCACTCGCGGATGCGCGCGGGGGCGTCCGGGGACGTCTGGTCCAGCGGACGCAGCTCCACGCCCCAGCGGGCGCACAGGTTCTTGTAAAGCGCCCGGGTGACGCCGTAGCCGTCCGTGGGCATCACCAGCACGTCCCCGGCCTTCCACGGCTGCGCGTCGAACAGCGAGCGCAGCGCGGCCATGCCGCTGGCGTAGGCGACGCAGGCCTCCGCGCCCTCCAGCGCCGCCACGGCCTCCTCCAGCAGCGCGGCGTTGGGCGCGCTGATGCGGGCGTAGGCGTAGTCCTTTCCGTCCAGCGCGTCCGACAGGTCGTCGCTGCTGTCGAACCAGTTCACCGCCGCCGGGAAGATGGGCGGCATGACGGGCACGGCCTTGCTCCCGGTGAGCCGGGAGCCCGCGTGCACCGCCACCGTCTTCTGCTTCGTGCTCATGCGCGTGTCGTCTCGCGGAAAGGACGGAAAGAGGAGGACTGGATTACTCGCCGTGCTCGATGAGCCAGCGCTCCGCGTCGATGGCGGCCATGCAGCCCGTGCCCGCCGCGGTGATGGCCTGGCGGTAGTAGCTGTCCTGCACGTCGCCGCAGGCGAAGACGCCCTCGATGTTGGTGCGCGTGCTGCCCGGAATCGTCTTCAGGTAGCCGCCCTGGTGCGTCTCCAGGATGCCCTGGAACAGCTCCGTGTTCGGCGTGTGCCCGATGGCGACGAACAGGCCCGTGGCGTTCACCAGCTGGCTGTCCCCCGTCTTGAGGTTGCGCACGACGGCGCCCGTCATGCCCTTCGGGTTGCCCACCACCTCTTCCACGGCGGAGTTCCACATGAAGGAGATCTTCGGGTTGTTGAGCGCGCGCTCCTGCATCACCTTGGACGCGCGCAGCGAGTCGCGGCGGTGGATGAGCGTGACGTGGTTGACGATCTTCGCCAGGTACGTGGCCTCTTCCATGGCCGTGTCGCCGCCGCCCACCACCAGCACGTCCTGCTTCTTGTAGAAGGCGCCGTCACAGGTGGCGCACGCGGACACGCCGCGGTTCTTGTAGGTGTCCTCGCCCTTGACGCCCAGCCACTTGGCCGTGGCGCCCGTGGAGATGATGACCGTCTCCGAGCGCACCTTCATGCCGCTCTCGCTCTCCAGGACGAAGGGCCGCTGGGAGAAGTCCACCTTGGTGATGTTCTCCATGTGGATGACGGTGTTGAAGCGCTCCGCCTGCTTCTGGAAGCGCTCCATCAGCTCCGGGCCGGTGATGGCCTCCGGGAAGCCGGGGTAGTTCTCCACGTCGGTGGTGACCATGAGCTGGCCGCCCGGAACGCGCTGCGGGTGCTCCATGGTGGGGCCGCCGGCGAACACCACCGGCTCCAGGTTGGCGCGCGCCGCGTAGATGGCGGCGGTGTAGCCCGCCGGTCCCGAGCCGATGATGGTGACCTTCTGGATCTTGTCCTGCGACACGGCGCCTCCTGCGCTCATACGTTTACGGGGCCGGACGGTAACAGACGCCGCCGTCCTGGCCATGATACGAACCTGGACCCCTTGGATGCCGCTGTCCTCAAGAAGGTTGCGCTCTTCGGGGGCTTGACCCAGGGCCAGCTCGCCAAGGTCGCCCGGATTGCCGTCCTCCCGGGGACGTTCGTCCGCACGCTGAGCGGGCGGCTTCGCGAGACGAACGACCAGCTCAAAGGCTTCTTCGCCATCTCCCGCTTCTAGCCGCTCGCCACGCGCTTCTTGGCTCCTCGCACGCCAGGAGTGCGAGTGGAGCATCGCTGTCCGTCCCGCCACGAAGCCGCTTCACGCACCGCTGGACGGGCGGGCACCGGCGTTCACGAGTGGCCCCCGCGGGGCACACGCCTTGCTCAAGCCCCCGCCACGTGGACGGAGGCGGGATGGAACAGGGCGGAGAGGCGTGGGCGGAGTCGGGCGAAGGGGAAGCCACGGGTGGCAGGTCGGTGAGGGCGCGCGGCGCTGGATTGGGGGACGCGCGCGAGCGCCTCTTCCGGCTGGGCGCGGAGGCCCTCACCGACCTGGAGCTCCTGGGGCTCTTGTGGACGGAGGGGCTGGGGGACGCGGCGG
>NZ_RAWK01000399.1 GCF_003612165.1 Corallococcus aberystwythensis
GGATGCGGTGGGGCGCAGCCACCAGAAGACCCCGGCTCCGATGAGGAGCGCGAGCACGACCCCTCCGATGACCACCGCCGACGGCTTCCGCATGGCGCCCCTCCAGGGTGGGCGACTGTAGCAGCAGGGCTGACGTGGCCCCCAGGGAGGGGCGTCCGGCCTGGCACTCCAGAGGGGGCGGCGAAAAAAAACAGGGGCGAGCCAAGGTTTTTCGCGGCCGACGTATTGAAGGCGAGGTGGGGATGCTGGGGGCAGAGCCGCCGGTATCCAAGGGCTCGGAACGCAGAGCGGACCGGGCAGAGGGGGAAAGGGTTTCGGGGGTCGATCTTCCGGGACTCAAGGTTTTTGGCAGTCGACGTTTTGAAGGAAAAGCAGGACGGACGCGGAGCTTTGGGGGCCGCATCCGGATGAGGGGGACCCCTCGGGGGAGGGGTTGAGTTACTGGGAGCGCGTCGAGGGGGCGCGCTCCCAGTATTTTTTTGTGCGCCAGGGTCTGGATCCGCGCGGGGGCGCGAGGTCGGCCGGGCCACGACGCCCTAGATAGACTGGCCCGCCATGAGCGCTCCGTCCTCCTCGAAGCCCTGGAATGAAGCCTTCGAGGACTACTTCCGGTGGTCCACGACGGGGCCGCAGACCGTGGGGATCGACCTGGGCGCCAGCCCGCACGCGCCGATGGCCAGCCACCCGGTGCTCTGGCGGCTGACCCTCCCGTTGAAGAACCCGATGTCGAACGGGCTCCGGGACAGCGATGAGAAGGACGCGGTGTTCGCGGTGCAGGACGCGCTGGCGGCGTGTTTGCGTCCCCTGGGGCTGCTGATGGTCGGGCACCTGGTGGAGCAGGGCGCGCAGGTCGTCTACCTGTATGGCCCGAAGTCCGTCTCGGTGGAGCAGGTGCTGCCCCTCGTGCAGGCCCATCAGGGGGCCTATGACGTGGGCGTGGCGCGGACGCGGGACGCCCGCTGGACGGCGTATCTCCGGACGCTCTTCCCGGCGCCCTTGCAGTATCAGGTGAGGCTGAACCGCCAGCGGGTCGCGCTCCTGCGGACGGAGGGGGACCTGCTCGAAGTGCCCCGGGATGTGGCTCACCGCGCGCACTTCCCATGGGAGCGGCAGGCGGAGGTCGCGGAGGCCTGGCTGCGGGACCAGGGCTTCGAAGGCTTCGAGCGTCAGCCCGTCGCCGTGTCCGGGATGCTGATGTGGCGCCTGGACTTCCACCGGGTGGACACCGTGGACGAGGCGCGGGTGGACGAGGTGTCCGAAGAGATCCTCGGCATCCTGGAGTCACACGAGGGCACGTATGACGGCTGGGGCTGCCTGCTCGTGACGGAGCTGCCCTAGCCGCTGGAGACCACCCGCAGGGGTTGGGCGCCTTCGCGCGGGGGCTTCGCGGCGCCGGGCAGCTCCAGCACGTGGGCGCCTTCGGCCTCGAAGTGCTCTCGCAGCCACGGGTGGCAGGTGAAGGCGATGACCTGGTGGTGTTCCGCCAGCCTCGCGAAGAGCCGCACCGCGCCCCGGGCCCGCTCCGGATCGAAGTTCACCAGCACGTCGTCCGTGATGAGCGGCAGCGCGCCTCGCGTCTCTCCGAAGTCGCGGATGACGGCCAGCCGGAATGCGAGGAACAGCTGTTCCCGCGTGCCCCGCGACAGCTGCTCCGCGCTCCAGTCCCTCGCGCCATCGCTCACGCGCAGCTCTCTCGCGTCGCCCGCCGGAATGAAGACGCGGCGGTAGCGTCCCGCCGTCAGCTCCGAGAACAGCTCGCTCGCCAGCTGGATGACGCGGGGCTGCTGCTCCTCCTCGAACCTCCGGCGCGCGCGTCCCAGCAGGGCCAGCGTCACCCGGTCCGCCGCGTAGCGCGTGGCCAGCTCCGCGGCCTTCGCCCGCAGCGTCTCCTCCTGGATGCGCAGCCGTGACACGCGGTCGTCGTTCTCCCACTGCGACAGCTGCGTCTTCAGGCTGCCCTGCTCCGTGAGCACCGCCTTGTGCCGCTCGCCTTCGGTCTGGTGTCGCTCGCGCAGCGTGGCGAGCTGTTCCTTGAGCCCCGGGTCGCCACCCGCCGCGTGTACCTCCTCGCGCGCCATGTTCTCGCCCATGCCCGTGAGCGCCTGCACCCGCTGGCCGTGCTCGCGCACCCGCGCCGTCAACTCCGCGTACCGGCGCGCCTGCACCGCGCGGCGGCGGAAGGTGGCTTCGTCCTGGCAGCCTCCTTCCGCGAGCAGCGCGTCCCATGCCTGGTCCTCGTCCAGCACCAGTTGGTCCAGCCGCGCCTTCTCCGCCAGCAGCTCCCCGCGCTGACCGTCCAGGTGCCGTTGGTCCGCCGCCCGCGAGCGCACCTCCTCCAGCGCCACGGACACCCGAGCGGCCACCGTCTCCGCGGGCCCTGGGGGCAGGCCCGCCGCTCGTGCCTCCTGAAGCAGCCGCGCTGTCACCGCGTCGCACGCGGCCTCCGCCACGGTGAACTCCTCCTCGTCCGTGCGCAGGTCCAGCAGCCGCTGCCGCAGCGCCGCGGCATCGCGCCACAAGGTCAGCGCCGACGCCGCGGAGAGGGCCTCCGGGAAGCGGCGTGCCACGAGGAACGCCCTCCACTCTTCACGCAGCAGATCCTCGCGTTGATCCGCGCGCAGCCGTGCCTCCTCCACGCGCTGGTCCTCGCGCACCGCCACGTCCCAGGCCGTGCGCAGGGTGTCCTCTTCACGCAGGAGCAGCTCGCGCCGCTCCGCTTGCGTCAGCAGCTCCGCGAGCAGGGACTCCTGCGCGGCCAGGTCCGCCAGCGACGCGCCCGGGGACAGCCCCGCCGCGCCGGACGCGTGCAGCAGCTCCCGCTGAAGCAGCTCCTCGCGCGCGCACATCGCCGCCTGCACCGAGCGGAAGCGCTCCTCCTCCTGCTGCCGCCAGCGGTGCCGCGCCGCCTGCGCCTCCAGGCTGGCGTGCCGTGCCGTCTCCACGCGATGGCGCACGAGCAGGAGCAACCCCACCAGCATCATCCCGCCCACCGCGCACAGCATGCCCACCGTCACGTTGGCGACCCACGCCGCGAGCACCGCGAAGCCCATCGCCACGCCCGCCGCCGCCACCACCCACGACAGCGGCAACAGCGAGCGCAGCGGCACCGCGTCCGTGGGCGCCCGCACTCCGTCCATCTGGCGGCGCTGCTCCAGGCGCTGCTCGGCCAGCCGCTCCAGGTCTCCACGCACCGCGCGCATCCGCCCCAGCGCCGCCTGCCGCTGACGCACCTGCGCGGGCCGCTCCTCGGGCAGCGCCTCCACCTCCGCCTGTACCCGCCCCAGCGCCGTCTCCAGCCGTGCCCGCTCCTCGCGCGTGCGCGTCTGCTCCGCCTCCGCCTGCGCGAGCGCCGCGTTCGCCGCGTCCAGCCGGCCCGCCAGCGATTCCAGCTCCCCACGCGCCCGCGCGCCCAGGTCCAGCGCGAGCAGCCCGCCCGCGTCCACCGCGAGCCCCAGCTCTTCCAGCGACTGCTCCAGCTGCCGCCGCCGTGACGTGAGCGCCGCCCTGCGCGCGGGCAGGGCGCGCAGCTGCTCCGAGTGCCCGGAGTACGTGGCCAGCGCCATGCGCAGGGATTCGGCGCGCTCGCGCACGGGCCATGGGGCCGCCAGCCGTTCGCGCGCTTCGTCGATGGGCGTCAGCCGCTCATGCAGCTGCGCCTGCTGGGCCCGGTATGTCTTGCGCCGCTGGAGCACGTCCTCCAGCCGCGTCTCCGCGCCCGGCGGGAAGGTGTCCAGCACCGGCAGCGTGGCCAGCTCCGCCCGGTCGCGCGCGAGCACCGCCAGGTCCCCCAGCGCGGACTCCAGGCGTGCAGCGTGGTCCAGCTCGCGCTCCACGTGCTTGCGTGCCACCTCCAGCGCGTGGCCCTCCGCGATGCGCTCCGCCAGCCGGTCGCGCGTGGAGAAGTAGAGCGCGGGCCGGTCTCCCGCCTCGCGCAGCGCCTGCTGCACGTCCTCCAGCTCCTTCATCACGCGGTTCAGCTCGGGCTTCTGTCCACGCGGCGCGTACAGCCCTTCCGCGTCCTTGCGCAGCCGCTCCACTGCTTCGGGCAGACGCCGCGCGCCCTGCATGCCCGCGGCGAACAGCGCCTCCGACACGCCGCGCTGCTGCGCGAGCCGCTGGAAGGAGGACAGCTCGTCCAGGCGGAAGGCGAACACCTCGAAGAACAGCTCGCGCGGCACGTCCGCCAGCGCCTGGTCGAGCAGCGTCTCCGGCAGCGGCTGTCCCTCCGGACCGCGCACCGTGAGCGTGCCCTCCGACGCGCGCTTCCCGCCGTGACGGTGCACCACCAGTGGGCCGGATGCTGTCTCCAGCCACAGCTCGCCGCCGAAGAGCGCGCCCTCCGGTTCGTAGCGCTCCGGCTGGCCGCGCTTCTCGAAGCCGAACAGCACGCCGCGCAGGAACGCGAGCAGCGTGCTCTTGCCCGCCTCGTTGGGCCCGTACAGGAGCGTGAGCCCCGGCCCCGGCGTCCCCGAGTACCCCCGGAAGTGCCCGAAGCCGTCCACCTGGAAGCGGTTGATGCGCAGCCCCGGCTTCATGGCGCCTCCTCGTGGAGCTGCTCCACGCCGCGCTGCCCGGCCTGCGCCACCAGCTCCGGCCGAGGCGCCTCCAGCGCATCCACGCCCAGCCGCTTGAGCCGCTGCCCCAGCGTCGTCAGGTCCTCGTCGTCCCACAGCGACGCGAGCGCCGCGTCGTCGTGGGACAGCGCCTGCGCTTCGTCCAGCAGCGTGCCCAGGAAGCCGCCCCCGGCGCGCACCGCCTCCAGGTCCACCTCCGGCCGGCTGCCATCCTTCAGCGACTCCAGCAGCACCGGCGGATGGGCTCGCGCCAGCCGCTCGCGCAGGTCCGTCTCCAGCTGCGCCCTTGCTCCCGGCCGCGTGAGCTCCCGGTGCAGCGGACCGCGCCCGGCCAGCGTGAGGCGCACCGCGTGCCCGTCGAAGTCCTCCGCGCAGCGCGACTCCACCACCTCCGTGGCCACCGCCTGGAGCATGTCCAGCGACGTGACCCCGGCGAGCGGCACGTCCAGCCGGTGCCAGCGCACGCGGTCCACCGGCACGAACCTCCTGCGCGCGACGCCGTCCTCCACGTCCACCACCACGCAGCCTCGCTCGCCCGTCTCGTGCACGTGCCGGCCCTGCGGGTTGCCCGGGTACACCGCCACGCCGCCTCCTGGCAGCAGGTGCTCCGCGCGCGTGTGCACGTGGCCCAGGGCCCAGTAGTCCAGCCCGCCCGCCGCCAGGTCCGCGGCCGTGCAGGGCGCGTAGTTCGCGTGGCCCGCGTCGCCGCCCAGGTTCGCGTGCAACAGGCCCACGCTGAAGTGCTCGCCGGTGCGGCGGAAGCGCGCGGACAGGTTCTCGCGCACCTCCACGTCCGGATAGGACACGCCCTGCACGTGGCACAGCCCGCGGCCCTCGCGCCGCACCTCCACGTCCTCCCACTCCGGACCGAACACCTTCACCGACGCGGGCAGCCCCAGCGTGCCGCTGTCCCCGCTCAGCGGATCATGGTTGCCGTGGACGATGAAGGTCTGGATGCCCGCGTGGTCCAGCCGCGCCAGCTCCGTGCGCAGGGCCAGCCGCGCTCGCACCGAGCGGTCCTTCACGTCGAACAGGTCCCCGGCCAGCAGCAGGAACGTCACCCGTTCGCGCAGGCACACGTCCACGATGCGCGCGAGGGCGTGGAAGGTGGACTGCTGGAAGCGCTCCAGGAGCGGGCCGTGCGTGGCCACTCCCCGGAACGGCGTGTCCAGATGGAGATCCGCGGCGTGCACGAAGGAGAAGCGCATCGTGCGGGCACCGTACCCGAGTCCCGCCACCTACCCGACTTTCCCGCCCCGAAGGGTGATGCGCCGGTGGACATCGGGAGTGCCCCCAGGTCGTACGCGGCGTTCACCGGTGGAAACCCGGCACGTTGGACGCGTGTCCAGCCCCCTTGCGCTTCGCGCGAAGCTCCAGAGGGAACAGGTGAGACAGGGGCGCGGGCGCGCCAGCACGGCCCGCCCGCGCCTCCCCGAGGCCCGTGGTCTAGCGGGTGGTCTCGTTCCCCGAGCCGCCCATGTCGCCACCCGTGCCGCTGCCGGTGGTGTTGTTGCCACCGGACGTGTCCATGTCGTTGCCGGAGCCCGGCGTCATGGAGCCACCGGTGTCGCTGCCCGAGCCACCCGAGCCCTCCATGCCGGAACCCGAGCCTTCCATGCCGGAGCCGGAGCCCTCCATGCCGGAGCCACCCATGCCCGCGTCACCCGCGCCGCCCATGCCCGCGTCGCCCGCGCCGCCCATGCTCGGCTCCTCCATGGTCGAACCCGACGAGTCCTGGGGCGGGGTCGTGCTCTCTTCCTGCCCCGCGCCCATGCTGGGGTCGGAGCCCTGGGTGCCCTGAGTGCTTCCGGAGCCTCCCGTTCCGCCGCCCATGCTCTCCTGCGAGCGGTCCTTGCTCTGACACCCGGTCAGGGTCATCGCGCCCGCCACCGCCCCCAGCACCATCCATCGCGTAAAGGTCTTCATGTCGAACCCCCCCGTGT
>NZ_RAWK01000039.1 GCF_003612165.1 Corallococcus aberystwythensis
CGCATGTCTCGTGGGTTCGGAGATGTGTATAAGAGACAGCCGGGGCCCAGTCGCTGCGGGCCTTGGACACCTCCACGAAGCCGGTGCGCAGCGTGAGGGACGGGTGGCCCGTGTGGTTGGTGATGGTGAGGGCTTCGTCGCGCAGCGAAGGCACGAGCAGCACGTCCACCCCGCCCATGATGCGCGCCATCTCCTGGGCCACCTTGCGGCGCAGCCGGTCCGCCTGGACGTAGTCCACCGCGGACAGGAAGCGGGCCTGGCGGAAGAGGTTGGGCCACGCGTCGGGCGTCTGCATCTTCAGCGCGTCCACGCCGTGGGTGAGCGTGAGCTCCTCGAAGGCGGCGGCGGCCTCCGCGAAGAGGAGGACGTTGAGGGCGGAGTACGGCCAGTCTGGGAACTGCACCTCCACCGGCGTCATCCCCAGCCCCTTGAGCGTCTCCAGCGCCTGGCGGTCCACGTCCGTGGCGGGGTTCTCCTTCATCCACGCGGGCACGTAGCCCACGCGCAATCCCTTCACGGGCGCGTTCGCGTCGAAGTCCAGCTTCGCGGGCACGCTCGCCACGTCGCCCGCGTCCGGGCCGTTGAGCGCGGCGAGCACCAGCAGCGAGTCCTCCACCCCGCGCGTCATGGGCCCCAGCTTGTCCAGCGACCAGCACAGCGTCATCGCGCCCGTGCGCGGCACGCGGCCGAAGGTGGGGCGCAGGCCGGTGATGCCACAGCGCATGGACGGCGAGATGATGCTGCCGCCCGTCTCGCTGCCCAGGGAGAAGCCCACCAGCCCCGCCGCCGTCGCCGCGCCCGGCCCCGCGCTGCTGCCCGACGAGCCCTCCTCCGGCAGCCACGGGTTCTTCGTCTCGCCGCCGAACCAGATGTCGTTGAGCGCGAGCGCCCCCAGGCTGAGCTTCGCCACCAGCACGGCGCCCGCGCGGTGCAGCCGGGCCACGGCGGCGGCGTCGGTGGTGGGGACGCGGTCGCGGAACGGCTCGGCGCCGTAGGTGGTGCGGATGCCCGCGGTGTCCACCAGGTCCTTCGCTCCCCAGGGGATGCCGTGCAGCGGCCCCTTGTAGCGGCCCGCCGCGATGTCCCGGTCCGCCTGCCGGGCCTGCTGGAGCGCCAGCTCCTCCGTCAGCGTGATGACGCACTGGAGCTTCGGGTCATGCCGCTTCAGCCGCGACAGGTAGAGCTGCGTGAGGCGCTCGGACGTGATGGCGCGCGACTCCACCCAGCGCGACAGCTGCGTGAGCGGCGCGAAGGCGATGTCCTCCTCCTTCGTGGGCAGCGGCACCTTCGCGCCACGGCTGCGCACGAAGCGGTCCTTCGCGGGGGCCTTGGACTTGAGCCCTGGCAGCGACGGGTTCCACTGCGAGGCGGGCGCAAGCTCGGGCTCCAGCGCGAGCTTGCGCGGACCGGTGCGGCGCTCGTGCAGCGGAGCCAGGGACACGCGCCAGTTGCCCGCGGCCTGGGTGCGCTCGGCGGGCGTGAGCTGCACCTGCATCAGCTTTTCGGCCTCCGCGAAGGTGGTGGGGCTGACCTCCGGCCCCACCGTGGGGCCCGCGCCGAAGGTGGGCGGCGCCCCGGCGGGCGGAGCGGACGTGCCCGCGTCCGGCGCCGCGGAGACGGCGGTGCTCGCGAGTCCAATCACGGTGTGGGTCAGGAACTGCCGACGCGAGCTGCTCATGGCGCGAACCTCACGGATGAAGCGAAGGGGGCGCCAGTGTGCCACCGCCTACGAACGGTGCACGTCGCGGAAGGCGAGCATGTCCCCCAGCCGCTGTTCCTTCGCGTCGTCGAAGCCACACGTGGCGTCCCAGGTGGCGGGGTTCTCGTAGGTGCCGAACAGCATGTCCCAGAGGGGAAGGTCGCCGTAGTTGTTCTTGTGCTTGCCGTACTCGTGATGAATGCGGTGCATCTCCGGCCGCTGGAAGAACCAGCCCACCCAGCGCGGGGTGCGGATGTTGGTGTGGTAGAAGTATTCGCCCAGCGCGCAGCAGGCCGTGTAGATGGCGCCCGCCGCCGGACTCAACCCCAGCACCGTGTACACGAGCAGCCCTCCAATGATGCTGTTGGCCGCCATCTCCAGCGGGTGCTTGTAGAAGCTGGTGATGACCTCCAGCCGCTGCGGGCTGTGATGGATTTGATGGAACAGCCGCCAGAGCACGTCGCTCTCGTGCCGGGCGCGGTGCCACCAATAGAAGACGAACGTGGCGATGAGGTAGGCCAGCACCCCGCCCACGACGGGGCCCACGTGCCGGGACAGGTGGAAGAGCGAGTACGCGGAGAACCACCGGTCCCAGGTGTACCCGCCCAGCACCACCACCCCCACCTGCGCCAGGTTGATGAGCACCACGCGCAGGTGCCAGCCGCGCACCCGGGGCAGCTTCCAGCCGAGCGACAGCCGTTCGATGAGAAAGCAGACACCGGCGATGAGGACGAGCCAGGGCAGCATGGGAAACCCTTTCAGTGACTTCGGCTCCAGGCTGTTCCTTTCTACGAACGAAGTCCCCATGGATGTCTTTTGTTCGGACAGACACTGTCACCTCGGAGAAATGGGACGGAGCGGGCGGGGGCTGGCATCCTCCCGGCCATGGCTCGGAACAGCACGCTGACGGCGCGGTTGGGCTACATCGACACGCAGGCCACGTTCGTGCAGGCGGCGCTGCTCGCGGCGCATGGGGCCGGGGCTCGCGCGGGCGGCTTCCGCGTGTCGGACGTGCGGTTCTTCTTCCTCCTGTTCACCAACTGGGTGGAGCACGACGTCACCCGGCCGTCGCAGGACATCGACCTGACCCAGGTGCGGCGGACGCTGGAGCGGCTGGTGCGCGCGGGCCACGCGGAGGCGGGCACCGGCGCACCCGCGAAGGGACTGCCCCGGGGGCGCCGGTACGTGCTCACGGGGGAAGGGCTGTGCTCGCTGGCGGAAGGACTGGCCGCGCGGGAGCGGGCACCGCTGGAGGAGGCGCTGTTCGCGGTCTGCTTCGCGGCGAGCTACCGCGGCGCGGTGCTGTCACGCGTGGAGGGACGGGCCAAGGCGCTGTCCCCGGCGGTGCGCAGGCGCGTGGAGCGGGCGTTGGATCCGCTGCGGCTCGTGAAGGAGGCGCAGCGCACGTCGGCGGCGGTGCTCGCGGACCTGGAGGAGCGGGTGGAGGCGGGTCTGCGGTACGAGGACCAGGCGCGCAAGGCCCTGGCCCGCGCGGAGACCGAAGCCGATGTGGTGCGCGCATTGGAGGCCGCGGGATCGTACCAACTGCACCGGGTGCGGCCGCTGGGCGAGGTGCTGCTCGCGCTGCCAGAGGACCTGCGCCAGTTCGAACTGACGGAAGGCATGGGCCTGCGCTCGCGGCTGCTCTTCGCGCCCCTGGCGGAGCGGGCGCGCGCGGAGCATGCGGTGCTGGCGCGGCTGGAGGCGAGGCTCACCGCCGGCAAGGCCGCGCCGGGGTGAGCCCGCGTGACGCCTACCGCAGCGCTCGCGTGAGGCGCGAGCCCAGGGCCAGCGTGAGGCCGTCCTCGATGAGGCCCGCGGCCAGGTCGGGCACTCGCAGCCTCTGCGTGACGAAGCGGCGGAGGCCGTAGAAGACGTAGCTGGAGGCGATGGCGGCCACGGCGCCGACGAGCGCGAAGCCAACCCTCGGACCCTTGCGGTCGCGCGACACGGCGGCGCCGGTGATGGCGCCCGCGAGGATGCGGCCGGTCAGTGGCGCGAACTTGATGCGCGGCGGGGTCGTGGGCGCCTTGTCCCCCACGAGCTCGCCGAGCGCCAGGACGCCCAGGCGTTTCGCCACCTTCTTCGACGTGAGGCCCGGCAGTGAGCGCTTCAAGGCGCGCGTCGGCTTGCGGGAGAACTCGCGCGTGAGGAGCGCGGGCGCCGTCATGCTGCGCATCCCGGCGAGGACGCCGAAGCCCGCCGCCGTCCACAGGTCATTGTTCGTTCGCATGGGTCCAACCCCCAGCTGCGTGGTGAAAACTGGAGGGTGGGGGCGCGGCGCCCGTCCGGCCACCGCCGGGCGGGCAGCCACTCAGGCGGCCGGGGGGACGGACGGCGCGGGCTTGGGGCCCCGGAGCATCAGCCCCACGAGCAGCGCGCCCACCGCGGCCGTCAGCGTTCCCCAGTGCGCGTGGTACTGCATGGGGAGCAGGCCCAGCACGAAGCCCACGGCGCCCAGCCCCAGGAAGCCGCGCCGGGACAGGGTGCGCTCCCGCGCCGTCGTCGCGAGGGCCGTGGCGAAGTAATAGAGGACCGCGGCAATGGCGACCTGCCCCCAGGGCACCAGGGGCCGCACGGACCACCACACGTCCTTTTCCAGCCGGAGAAGGGTCGCCTCCAACAAGCCATGATCCGGCAGGTGCGGCAAGGAGGGGTCGCCCGCCAATTGGTCGGCGGTGAGCCCGAAGGTCATGCGCCGCATGTCGTCCGCCAGGACGAAGAAGAAGGCCTGGACCCCGGTCGCCGCGGCCAGCACCGTGAGCATCCACCCCTTGGGCGCGGGTGGAACAGCGGGCTCCTGCTGCAGGCGCAGCGCCTCCAGGTGCTCCGGAGAGACCTCCAGCGGATGCGGATAGGACATGGCCAGCAGCGCCTCGGTCGCGGCGGTGCTGACGGGGGTGCCCTGTTCGTCCACCAGCTGCTTCACGCCTTCCTTCGCCAGCAGCGCGTGCAACGCGGGCGCGAGCGTCCCCGGGTCCTCCGTCTGGACCCACCGGGCGATGATGGCGTTGAGGTATCCCGCCTTCAGGGCCCGTGAGGAGCCGGAGGCCCTCGCCGCCTCCTCGAACAGGGGGACCAGCTCATCGAGGGAGGGCGTGACGGGGGGCGGCTGTAACCGCGTGCTCATACCGCGAGTCTATGCCGGGCCGGGGACACCCGTATCCAGCCGCCGCCTCAGGTCCTTCAGCCGTCCCCGGACCTCACGCGTCAGGATCCACGTCAGCAGCGGCGTGAGCCCCCCGAAGGGGCGCCGCAGCGTGAACGCATACGTGAAGGTGACGCGCGTGACGCCGGGGCCGTCCTCATCGAACCGCCACGACCCCGCGAAGCTTTCGAACAGGCGCGGGCCTCGCGTCATCTTCACCGCCGTGACGGCGGGCGGCTGGAAGGACACGTACTCCGTCTCCATCCCCAGCCCATGCCACGACACGCACCAGGCCTTCACACCCGGCCCGGCTTCTGTCGCGCCGTCCATCAGCTCCGCCCGCCGCAGGAACGTGTCCCAGACGAGCCGCTGCCCGTAGTCCTGCGTGTACGCGAAGACGCGCTCGCGCGGACAGGTGATGCGGATGGACTCCGTGAGCCTCATCCTTCCGTGTTGCGAAGGAAGTCCGCCACCTGGGCGAAGCGGTCATCCAGGAAGCTGCGCAGGCCTCCGGTGATGCCCTGTTTGTCCATGGCCTTCTGCATGCAGCGCAGCCACGCGTCCCGCATTCCCACGTCCACCGGCAGGTGCCCGTGGCGCATGCGCAGCCGGGGGTGACCGTGCGTCGCGCTGTAGTGCTGCGGCCCGCCCAGCCAGCCCACCAGGAACATGCCGAAGCGCTGGCGCGTGCCCCGGTTCACCTTCCCTTCCGCGTCCAGCTCGTGGATGGCCGCGAGCGCGGGCTCCTCCGCGTCCATCACGTCGTAGAAGGCCTCCGCCAGCGCGTGGACGGGCGCCTCGCCGCCCATGCGGGTGAAGGGGGTGTCGTCCAGCGTGGGGACCCAGCCGTCCGACGGTGGGGGCTTCAATTCCATGCTCATGGCTTCCTCATGCCGCCCAGCGCTTCGGCCGGCGCTGGAGGCTCTTCAATCCCAATCCTTCACAGAACGCCTTGAAGCGCGCTTCCGGCACGCCCTTCCACTCCAGGTCGGCGAGCGACGCGGTGCCCGGTAGGGGCGCGTCCTCCACCAGCGTGGCCAGCGTGCGGTACAGCCGCGCGTCCTCACGGTGTGCCTTCAACGTGGCAGCCAGCTTGTCCGCGCCCCGCACCTTCACCGTCCACTCCGCCGCGCTGTCCGGGATGGCTTCCAGGTGTCCATACGCCTGGAGCACCGCCGCCGCGCCCTTCGCCCCGAAGCCCGCCAGCCCGGGGATGCCGTCCGCGTCGTCGCCCATCAGCGCCAGCAGGTCCGGGATGCTCTCCGGTGCCACGCCCAGCTTCGCCTTCACCGCTTCCGCGTCCATCACCTTCTGCTGCCGCCGGTCCACCTGCACCACGTGCTGGCCGCGCACGCACTGGCCCAGGTCCTTGTCCGGCGTGAGCAGCCGCACCTGCTCCACCTCGCCCGCCCAGCGCGCCGCCGCGGTGGCCAGCGCGTCGTCCGCCTCCTGGTCCTTCATGGACCAGACGCGCACGCCCAGCGACGCCACCGCTTCCTCCACCAGGTCGAACTGCGCGCGCAGCTCCGGCGGAACGCCCTCGTCTCCCTTGTAACCAGCGAACAGCGCGTTGCGGAACGAGCGGATGGGATTGTCGAAGGCCACCGCCACATGCGTCACGGCCTCCTGCTCGTCGTGCAAGAGGGCGAGCAGGGAATCCATCACGCCCGCCGTGGCCTTCACGTCGCGCCCATCCGGCGCGGTGGTGCCCGGCCGGGGCGAGTAGTGGGCCCGGTACAGCTCATACGTGCCGTCCACGAGGTGCAGGCGCATGTTCCCCCTCTAGCGTCCCTCCCGCCGCACGGCCAGCAGCCTGTGCGCGGGGACAGCGGGAAGCGGCCCTGCGCGGCATCTGCGCCTCGTTCCCTACACGACGCCTGTCAACCCCCTTGGCCAGCGTCCCTGGCACGGAAGGGTCGCCGATGCCGACCGGAGGCACACAGCCCATTTTCTGACCGATTCCCTCTGGGTCGCGCCGGAGCGTCCCAGCATTCCACCGGCATGAGGTGATCCATGCGCCCGAAGCTGTTCGCCGCCGCCCTGCTCTCTGTCGCGGCCCTTGGCTGTGCAAGCACGCAGGTGATTCCCACGTCCACCCATCAGCAGCGCGTCCAGGCGGAGGCGGCGCTCCGCTCGGCGGAGAACTCGCAGGCGCCGAACGTGCCCGAGGCCGCGCGGCACCTGGAGTTCGCGCGTCAGCAGATCGCGGATGGCGAGCGGCTGATTCAAGAGGGTGAGCAGGAGGCCGCGGAGCTGCGGTTCCGGCAAGCGGCCGCGGACGCGGATCTCGCGTCGGCGCTGGCGCGCGCGGTGCCCCTGAAGAACGAGGCGCGGCGGGCTTCCGAGCAGGTCGAGTCCATCCGCGGTCAGTGAGTCCTCCACCCTTCCTAGCCTTGTGAGGAGCGTGTCATGCAGCGTTGGAAATTTGGATGGTTGGCGGTCGCGGGCGTCACGGCGCTCTCGGTGGGGTGTGCCCACGGTCCTCCGCCCAGTGAACTGACCGCGGCGCGTCAGGCCTACCACGACGTGTCCACGAGCCCCGAGGGCCGCGAGCGCCCCGCGGACGTGGCGGCGGCCCGGGCGGCCCTGCAGGAGGCGGAGAACGAGTACGCGGAGAGCAAGGGGTCGGTGAAGACGCGCTCGCTGGCGTACGTGGCCCTGCGCAAGGCGGAGATCGCCGACGCGCGCGGTGAGGCGGACCTGGCCGCGCAGCAGCGGGCCCAGGCGGAAGCCACCCTGCGGCAGCAGCAGGAGTCGCGCGCGCAGACGCTGGCACGTCAGCAGGAGGAGGAGCGCGCGAGGTACGAACAACAGCGCCAGCTCTACGATCAGCAGCGTCAGCAGTACGATCAGCAGCGCCAGCAGCTCGAGGCCCAGCGCGCGCAGGAGGCCGAGCGCATGCGCACGGCGGATGCGCAGCAGCGCCAGCAGATGGAAGCGGAGATGCAGCAGCGCCTGCAGCAGCAGCAGGCCGAGGCGCAGCGGCTGGCGGAGCTCAACCAGCAACTCCAGCAGCGCACGCAGGAGTTGGAGCAGGAGCGCCAGGCGCGGCTCCAGGCGGAGCAGCGCGCGTCGCAGGCGCTGACGAAGCTGCAGGATGAGAACGTGAAGGTGCGTGAAGAGGCGCGCGGCACGGTGGTGACGTTGTCGGGCAGCGTGCTCTTCGCGACGAACGCGACGGAGCTGTTGCCGGCGGCGCGCGACCGGCTGTCGGAAGTGGCGACGGCGTTGAAGGAGGCGAAGAACCCGTTGCTCATCGAAGGCCACACGGACTCGCGCGGGGCGGACAGCTACAACGAGCAGCTGTCGGAGCGCCGGGCGGAGAGCGTGCGGAACTTCCTGGTGAACCAGGGCGTGCCGGCGGAGCGCATCCAGATCCGAGGCCTGGGTGAGGAGCGCCCGGTGGCGTCGAACGGCACCGCCGAGGGCCGCGCGAACAACCGCCGCGTCGAGATCGTGGTGGAGCGCAACGTGGCCGGAGCCCAGCCGTCGCGCAGCGGCGGCGTGGGAGGCAGCGGCGCGCAGCAGCCGGCCCAGGGCGACCAGGACCAGGGCCAGAACGCGCAGCCGGGAGGCACGGGTGGCAGCGGCACGGACCCCGAGCCGCACGGAGCAGGCATCGACCACCAGAGCCCGCAGCCGGATCAGGGCACCGGTGGCAGTGGTGAGCAGCAGGTGCCCCAGCAGCCCATGGACCACGGGCAGTAACGCACGCTCTCGACCCGAGAGCACGAAGGTCCTCACCCGCGCGGGTGAGGACCTTTTTCTTCATGCGCGCACGTTCCAAGGGAGCGCGTTACCCTTGAAGTCCAACTCCGCCATGACCGACAAGTCGCCCGTCCTGCTCACCACCGAGCGCCTGCACCTGATGCTGCTGCCGCCTGACTCGGCGGAGCGCGTGCTGGCGTACCACGTGGCCAACAAGGACCACCTGGGCCCGGTGTCTCCGGCCCGCCCTGCGACCTTCTTCTCCAATGCCTACTGGCGCACGCGCCTGGCCCAGGACCGCGAGGACTTCCGCTACGACGTGTCCCTGCGCGTGTTCATCCTCCCCAAGGGCCAGCCCCTCGCGCTCGCGCCCGTCATTGGCAACGCCACGCTCGCCCACATCCGCCGGGGGCCACTCCAGGCCGCGGACCTGGGCTATGGCCTGGACCACCGCCACGAAGGCAAGGGGCTCATGACCGAGGCCCTCCGCGCCTTCTGCGACTTCGCCTTCGGTGCCATGGGTTTGCACCGGCTCCAGGCCAACCACCTGCCGGAGAACCTGCGCAGCGCCGCCGTCCTCCGCCGCCTGGGCTTCATCCCCGAGGGCTACGCCCGCGACTTCCTCCTCATCAACGGCAAGTGGCGCGACCACGTGCTCACCTCGCTCGTGGCCCCACCCGAACCCGGCATCCGCGGCGGGCCCTGACCACGCCCTCGGGCCTCCAGGTCAGCCCCCTCCCGCCCGACACGGTCCCAACTGGTCCGACTGTCGGACCAGTTCGTGCGGCTCGCCGCCGCCGGGGCGGCCCATCAGGGCTCAGCGCGAGGGTGCCCGCACCTTCGGCTTCGGCTCCGCCGGCAGGTTCGCGTCGAACCAGTCCAGCGTGCGCAGGAGCCGGTCCTTCTGGTGCTCGGGCTTGCGCAGGCTGTGGCCTTCATCCGCGTAGATGACCAACTGGGTCTTCACGCCCAACGTCTTCAGCGCCTTGTGGAACTCGTAGCCCTGCGACGCGGGCACTTCCATGTCCCGCTCGCCGTGCAGCACCAGCGTGGGCGCCCGCACCTGCTTCACGCCGTTGATGGGCGAGGAGCGCGTGTAGACCTCCGGCTCGTCGTACACCGACGCTCCGAAGTACGGCAGCATCCATGAGTCGATGTGGTTCGTGCCGTAGTAGCTCTGCCAGTTCGCGATGCCCGCGCCCGCCACCGCCGCCTGGAAGCGCTGCGTCCGCGTCACCGCCCACATCGTCAGGAAGCCGCCGTAGCTCCACCCCGTGATGCCCTGCCGCGTGGGGTCCACCGGCGCTGACGCCAATACGGCATCCAACCCCGCCAGCACGTCGTCGAAGTCCCCGAAGCCGAAGTCGCGGCGGTTCGCCTGCACGAACGCCTCACCCTGCCCATAACTCCCGCGCGGGTTGGGCATGAACACCGCGTAGCCCCGCGACACGAACAGCGTTGTCTGCGGATTGAACCCGGGCAGCACGCCCGCCGCGGGACCGCCGTGCACCGACGTCACCATGGGCGCCTTGCGTCCGGACGCGCCCGGCACCGGCAACACCAGCCAGCCCTGCACGGCCTGCCCGTCGCGCGTCCACGTCACGCTGCGCACGTCACCCACCGCCACGCGCACGTCCGCGTTGAGGCGCGTCATCTGCCTCCACGCCCCCACCTTCCCCGTCCACAGCTCCGGCGCCTGGGTGATGGAGTCGCGCACCACCGCGCTCGTCACGCCATCCTTCCCCAGCGACACCTTCACGTGCTCCGGGCCCTTCCACAGCGTCGCCACCTCTCCGCCGCCTGGCGCCACCGCCATCACCGCGGCCTCGCCCTGCGCCTGCGCCACGAACACCAGCCGCTCCACCTTGGGCCAGAAGAGGTCCGTGGCCGTCGCCTTCAACCCGTCCGTCACGTTGCGCGCGGGCGGCACCTTCGGGGGCAGCACCGCCTTCTCCCCGAACCGCACCTTCGCCGCCAGCCGCTCCGGCACCGACACCACGAGCACGTCCCCACCCGTGTTGCCCTCGTCGCTCATCAGGCCCTCGATGAACGCGAGCTGCCGGCCATCCGGACTCCACGCGGGCTCCGCCACCTGCCACCGGGGCGCGTGCAGGAGCGACGTCTCCCCCGTCCCCGCCTCCACCGCGTACACCCGCGCATTCCACCAGTTCGCGTCCCCCGGCGGCGGCGAGGCCGTCACCGCCACGCGCGCACCCTCCGGACTCCACGCGTACTCGTGGATGAACAGCCCCGCGGGCGACACGAGCCGCAGCCGCGCATCCTCCACCGTCACCACCGCGAAGCGCTTCACCGGCGGGGACGTCTGCACGACGCCCGTCTCGCGCGCCGCGGGGCCCCGAGGCCCCAGCGCGTCCTCGGAACCTTCAATGACGAGCAGCCCCACGGCCGTCCCGTCCGGAGACCACTTCGGCGCCGCCAGCACGCCCTTCATCGTGGTGAGCCTTCGCGCGGGGCCACCCGCTCCCGACGCGTCCGCCACGTAGAGCTGCTTCGCCCGGCCCTCGCCCGCCGTGGAGAGGAACGCGAGCTGCCGGCCGTCCGGGCTCCACGACAGCGAGCCCTCCGCGCACGGCGCGCCGTCCTTCGACGCGGTGACGCGCACCGGCGCCCGCTCCGGATGCGCCAGCTCCCGCACGTGGAGCCGCGCGGCCTCCGCGGTCCCCGGCACCGACTCCGCCCAGGCCACGCGCGTGCCGTCCGGCGACAGCGTCACCTCGCGGATGCGCACCACGCGCTGGAGCGCGTCGTACGTCGCGCTGGCCTCCAGCCGCGCGGGCGTGGACGCGGGCGGGGGCGCCGCCCCGAACGCCAGCGCGCCCCACACGCAACAGCCCACCGCCACCGCCAGGCTTCCCGCTCGCATCCGCCGCCTCCCGAAAGACACAGGAGGCGGAGTCTAGCGGACCTCCCGCTCAGTGCAGCTGCGCAGGCAGCATGGGCAGGCCGTGGAAGAAGCGCCGGCCGCTCTCGAAGCGGTGGTGGAAGGTGACGCGCTGATGCTGGTACAGCCGCGCCATCTCCTCCTCGCCGTACGCGCGGAAGAACGCGGCGCGCGCTTCGTCACACGCCCGCTCGTACTCCACGCACAGGGCCTCCCAGTCCTCCGGTGGAAGCTCTCCCTCCGGCCAGCCCTCGCCGGTGAGGCCGTACTCGCGCTCCATCGTGTCCAGCTCGGTGGCGCGCATCCGCACGCGCGGATCCTCCGCGATGGCCTCGTCCGCCATCGCCGTCAGGATGTGCGCGACGAGGAAGAAGCCCGCGTCCGGCGGCACCGCCCCCGCGTCCCGCGCGCCCCGGAACGTCACCAGCAGCTGCGCGTCCATCTCCTCCCCGCCCAGCTCCGCCAGCTTCGCCGCCAGCGCACGCCACCGGGCTTCCGTCTCGAGGGCTTCCCGCCGCACCCCGTCCAGCTCCTGCTCACCCATCTTTTTCATGGTGTCCTCTCCCGGCCCGCGAAAGTCCCCTTCCCACGAAGGTTCCCATCCCCGTCTGACGCGTGGGCCCGGCAAACCGTGCTGTCCCCTTTTTCCACGACGTCCCGGCGCGTCAGGTGCCGGACGCCCCGGCGCGGCGCCGTCGCATGCCGGACGCGCGAGGGGCCTTGGGGGGACGGACGGGCCAGCGGCCAGGCCGGCATTTCCGGCTGTCCGGGTGACGAACCACGCGGCGGGTGATTGCGTCCGGTGATGGCGCTCACACGGGCCCGGGTGTCACCCGCCGGACGCTTGGGCGGGGCCCGGCCCCGGCACGCGCACTTGGAAGACGACGGTGGTTGCCGCCGGGCGCGGGATGTCGCATCCGCAGGACATGGGGCCCGAAGCCGGTGGCCCGCCCCGGGGAGCCCTGCCGGTGTCCGAACCCGAAGTCCGACTGCAGCCGAAGTCCCAGGTGTCGCCCCGCACGGTGTTCACCGTGTGCTTCGCGGTGCTGGGCGTGGGCGTCCTGGCGATGCTCGTCGTCAAGACGCGTGTGGCGCTCACGCTCACCGGCATGGCGGCGCTCATCGCGCTGGCGCTGGAGCACGGCGTGTCGCGGCTGGAGAAGCGCGGCCTCAAACGGTGGCTGGCCATCACGCTGGTGCTGCTCGGGCTGTTCATCGCCCTCACGGCGCTGGGCCTGCTGGTGATTCCGGACCTGGTGGAGCAGGTGGACGCGCTCGTCTCGCAGTGGCCGCAGCTGTGGAAGCAGATCCGCGGCACCGGCCTCTTGCGCGCGCTCAACCAGCGGCTGCACAGCCTGGGCTGGAACGAACGGCTGGAGGAGGCCACGCCCGCGCTCGCCGGGCCGCTGCCCGCGCTGATCATGAGCGCCATTGGCGGCGTGGTGGGCCTGTTGGGCGGCATCCTCACCGTCTTCTTCCTGGTGGTGTTCATGCTGGTGTTCGGCGGCGGCGTGCTCAAGCGCCTGCTGGAGCTGGCCCGGCCCGACCACCGCCTGCGGTACGTGCGCGTGCTGCGCAACGTGTACAGCGCGACGGGCGGCTACCTGTCTGGCATCACGCTCATCTGCGCCATCAACGCCACGCTCACCACCACCATGCTGGCCGTGCTGGGCATGCCCTTCTACCTGCCCCTGGGCGTGGCCAGCGGCTTCTCCAGCCTGGTGCCCTACGCGGGCCCCATCATCGCGGGCGGCATCATCACGCTGCTCACGCTGGCCACCGGGGGGATGTGGAAGGCGCTGGCGGTGTTCATCTACTTCCTGCTCTACGGCCAGCTGGAGGGCAACGTGATGGCGCCGCTCGTGTTCAAGCGCACCGTGCACGTCAACCCGCTCGTCACCCTGCTCGCCGTGCTCTTCTGTGTGGAGCTGGCGGGCATCGTGGGCGCGGTGGTGGCCGTGCCCGTGGCGGCCACCGTGCAGATCATCGTCCGGGAGGTCCTCCTCTTCCGGCAGGAGCGCCGCGGCACGGCCGTCCTCCCCGAACCCTGACGGGCCGAGGACGGATGACCCCATCGCCCCTCCAGCTCCTGCTGACGCACGGCTCCGGGCCGCTCGTCTTCGCCGTGCTCGTGGCGGGGGGGTTGGGGCTGCCGTTCCCGGAGGACCTGGTGCAGCTGGCGGCGGGCGTGCTGTCCCACCGGGGGGCCATGCCGCTGCCGGCCGCCATCGCGGTGTGCTTCGCGGGCGTGCTGTGCGGCGACACCGTCCTCTTCCTCATGGCGCGCAGGCTGGGACAGGCCCTGTACACGCACCGGCGCACCCGCCGCCTCTTCCCTCCCGAGCGCCGCGAGCACATCCAGGGTTTGTACGCGAAGCACGGCTCGCGGGTCGTCTTCGCCGGCCGGTTCCTGTCCGTGCTGCGCGTGCCGGTGTTCGCCATGGCCGCGGCGGAAGGGATGCCGCTGCGCCGCTTCCTCCTCTGGGACGGGCTGGCGCTGTGCGTGAGCTCGCCGCTGGTGGTGACGCTGGGCTACGTGGGGTCCGCCAGCGTGGACCGCGTGGCGAAGGGCGTGGGCCGCGTGGAGCACTTCGTCGCGCTGGCCGGCGTGGCCGCGCTGCTCGTCGCGCTCGCCGTGCGGCACGCCCGTGAACGGCGACAGCCCCGCCCGTCCACCTGAAGTCCAGGGCTGACGGTCGCCGCCGCTCCACCCGGGCGGGAAGCAAGCAAGGACACACTTCCCCCAGGTGTCGCGGCAGGCGGCCCGCGAATCCGCTATCAACCAGACGTTCTCCCTGGACGAACATCTGGGTGCGCCGCCAGCACGCGTCCTCCGGGCGCGGAAGTCCGGTCCCCCTCGAGGCCTCATGATGCAACCCAGCACTTCCCAGGCCGTTTCCACGGCCGTGTCATTCCCTGAAGGCGGGATGGACTGGCTGTCCGGCGGTGGGGAGATGGGGCGGTTGATCCGCTCCATGGACTGGTCGAAGACGCCGCTCGGTCCGGTGGAGGCGTGGCCGCAGAGCCTGCGCACGACCGTCAGCCTGTGCCTGTCCTCCACCTTCCCCATCCTCATCGCGTGGGGCCCGGAGCGCGTGCAGCTCTACAACGACAGCTACCGGCCCATCTGCGGCGCGAAGCACCCGGAGTCCATGGGCCAGCCCTTCCGCGTCTGCTGGGCCACGGCGCTGCCGGTGGTGGGCGGCGCGTTCGACAAGGCCGGCGCGGGCACGGGTTCGTACATCGAGAACCAGCGCATGCTCCTGGACCGGTACGGCTACCTGGAGGAGGCCTTCATGACCTTCTCCTTCAGCCCCATCCGGGACGAGTCCGGCAGCGTGGGCGGCCTCTTCCACCCCATCACGGAGGTGACGGAGAAGATGCTCAGCGCGCGGCGCACGCAGACGCTGCGCGAGCTGTCCACCCTGCTGGGCAAGGTGAAGACGGTGGAGGACATCGGCGCCGCGCTGACGCAGCTGCAGCCGGACGCCGCGCTCGACGTGCCCTTCCTCCTCTTCTACCGCCGCGACGAAGCCGCCCCGCGCGTGCGCTGGGTGGCCGGCATGGGCCTGTCCCCGGGCAGCGCGTGGAGTCCGGAGGAGGCGGGGCTGGACGGGCCGTGGCCCCTCGCCACCGCGGGCACGGACACCGTGGACGTGCCGCGCGTGCCGCTGGCCGCGGGCATGTATCAAGGGCCGTACGAGGCGCCGCCCCTGCACGCGCGCGTGCTGCCCATCCACCCGGCTGGCATGGCGGAGCCCTTCGGCTACCTCGTGGCCGGCGTGAGCCCCCTGCGCGCGATGGATGACGCGTACCGGAGCTTCTACGAGCAGCTCCAGGCCACGCTCACCACGGCGGTGGTGAACGTGCGCGCCTACGAGGCGGAGGCGCAGCGCGCGGAGGCCCTGGCGGCCATCGACCGGGCGAAGACGGCGTTCTTCTCCAATGTGTCGCACGAGTTCCGCACGCCGCTCACGCTCATCCTGGGCCCGCTGGAGGAGTCACTCGCGGACACGGCCTCGCCGCTTCCGCCCGTGCAGCGCGCACGCCAGGAGCTCACCCACCGCAACGCGCTGCGCCTGTTGAAGCTGGTCAACTCGCTGCTGGACTTCTCCCGCATCGAGGCGGGCCGCGTGAAGGCGAGCTTCCACCCCACGGACCTCGCGCGGTTCACCGAGGACCTGGCCAGCGTCTTCCGCTCCGCGATGGAGAAGGCGGGGCTCCAGTACACCGTGGACGCGTCAGACGTGGGCGAGCCCGTCTACGTGGACCGGGACATGTGGGAGAAGGTTGTCCTCAACCTGCTCTCCAACGCGTTCAAGTTCACGCTCCACGGCGGCGTCACCGTGCGGCTCGTGCGCGAGGGGCAGCGGGTGCGGCTCACCGTCCAGGACACCGGCACCGGCATCCCGGAGGAGGAGCTGCCGCGCGTGTTCGAGCGCTTCCACCGCGTGGAGTCCTCGCGCGGGCGCACGCACGAGGGCACTGGCATCGGGCTGGCGCTCATCCAGGAGCTGGTGAAGCTGCACGGCGGCGCGCTGGGCGTGCACAGCGTGGAGGGCCAGGGCAGCACCTTCTTCGTGGAGCTGCCGCTGGGCAGCGCGCACCTGCCCGCCGGACAGGTCCAGCAGGAGGAAGGGGCCGCGCACGCGGGCAAGCTGGGGTCCGCCTTCACCGAGGAGGCCCTGCGCTGGCTGCCGGACGCGCCGGAGTCCGTCCCGCTTCCGGTGCCGGAGCAGGTGCCCGCCCCCACCCGCGCCAACGCGCTGGGAGAGCTGGGCGCGGGGCTCGCGCTGCCGCAGGAGCGCGGGCGCATCCTCGTCGCGGACGACAACGCGGACATGCGCGCGTACGTCAGCGGCCTCCTGGCGCCATGGAACGTGCGCGCGGTGGCGGACGGCGAGGCGGCCTTCAAGGCGGCGCTGGAGTTCAAGCCGGACCTCATCCTCAGCGACGTGATGATGCCCAGGCTGGACGGCTTCGGCCTGCTCCAGAAGCTGCGTGGCGACGCGCGCACGCGTGGCATCCCCTTCATCATGCTGTCGGCGCGCGCGGGAGAGGAGGCCCGCATCGAGGGGCTCCAGGCCGGCGCGGACGACTACCTGGTGAAGCCCTTCTCCGCGCGCGAATTGCTGGCGCGCGTGGACAGCCAGCTCCAGCTGGGCCGGGCCCGCCAGCAGATCTCCGACTTCTTCATGCAGGCCCCCACGGCCATGTGCGTGATGACGGGGCCGGACCTCATCTTCACGGTCATCAATCCCCTCTTCGCCCACCTGATGGGCCGGGACATGCTGGGCAGGCCCGCGCGCGACGCGCAGCCGGAAGGCGGCCACGGCGTGCTGCTCCAGCACCTGGAGCGCGTCTACCGCACCGGTGAGCCCTACGTGGGCCGCGAGGTGCCCGCGCGCCAGCCGGATGGCCAGGGCGGCCTCCGGGAGCTCATCCTGGACATGGACATCCACGCCCAGCGCGACGGCGAGGGCCACATCCTGGGGCTGCTCGTCGCGGTGCAGGAGGTCAGCGAGCGGACCCACGCGCGCCAGCAACTGGAGGCGCTCACGCGCGACCTCCAGCACGCGGTCGCCGCGCGCGACACCTTCCTGGGCGTGGCGTCGCACGAATTGAAGACGCCGGTCACCGCGCTGATGCTGCACCTGGAGATGACGCGCCGGCGCCTGTCACCCACGCGCGGCGTCCCTCCTTCCCCGGAGAAGCTGACTGCGGCGATGGTGTCCGCGCAGCGGCAGGTGGATCGGATGTCACGGCTGGTGGACGAGCTGCTGGACGTGTCGCGCATCCGCGCGGGCAAGCTGGACTTCCACATGGAGGAGAGCGACCCCATGGAGCTGGTGCACGAGGTCCTCGACGCCTTCCACGAACAGATGCAGCAGGCCCACTGCGTCCTGCAGCTGCGGGCGGAGCTGGGCCTGCGCGTGTGGTGGGACCGCTCGCGCATGCAGCAGGTGCTGACGAACCTGGTGTCCAACGCCATCAAGTACGCGCCGGGCACGCCGCTGACCATCGGACTCAGGAAGCACGGCGACCGGATCATCCTCTACGTATCGGACGGAGGCCCGGGCATCCCGCCCGAGCACCAGGACCGCGTCTTCGAGCGCTTCGAGCGAGGCGGCCCCCCGCGCTCCGTGCACGGCCTGGGGCTGGGCCTCTTCATCGCCCAGCAGATCGTCCAGGGCCACGACGGCAAGCTGGTCCTGAAGAGCGACGCGGGCCAGGGCGCCACCTTCATCATCGACCTGCCGCTCCCCCCACGGGCCCAGGCCTGAGCGCGCGCGCTTTCAGTGCGCGACGCTCGGGGGCTGCACCGGGCCGGGCAGGATGTTCTGGTTCACGTGGAAGAGGTTGCCCGGGTCGTATTGCCGCTTCACCGCCACCAGCCGCGCGTAGTTGTCGCCGTAGGTGGCCTGCACGCGCTCCTGGCCCTCCTCCATCATGAAGTTCACGTAGGCGCCGCCCGCCGAGTACGGGTGCAGCGCGCTCCAGTAGTCCTTCGCCCAGGTGGAGATGACCCCCGCCTGCTCCGGTGACGGATCCACCCCGACAATGACCTCCGACCAGCGCGCGTCGCGGAAGCGGAAGGCCGTGTCGTGCGGCCCCACGCGGTGCGCCGCCCCGTCGATGGGGTACAGGTGCATGGTGGACTGCATGGACGGCAGGCGCTGGGCGAAGTCCACGTGGCGCTCGATGGCCGCGTCCGGCAGCTCGCGCACGAAGTCCGCGCGCCAGTACCACTGGTGTCCCGGCGGATAGAGCGCGTCGAAGGCCGTCTGCAGCATGGGGAACGGCATGGGCATCACGCCGTGCAGCGCGGGCTTGAGCGCCAGCACGGGCTTGAACAGCTCGTCCGCGCGCGCGGGGTCGCCCGTGTAGCACCACACCACGCCGCACATCTTCTGGAGGTGCAGCGCCTCCGGGAAGGGGGGCGCGGGCGGCACGGTGAGGAAGGCGAAGAAGCCGGTGAGGTCCTCCGGCGCGTTCGGGAGGAACTCGCGGTACCAGCGCATCACCTCCGCCGCGCGGTCCATGGGCCAGAGCGTGGGACCGCCAAGGATGGTGTCCACCGGACTGGCCCGGAAGAGGAAGGACGTCACCACGCCGAAGTTGCCGCCCCCGCCGCGCACCGCCCAGAACAGGTCCGGGAACTTCTCCTCGGTCGCGGTGACGAAGCGGCCGTCCGCGAGCACCATGTCCACGGCGAGCAGGTTGTCGATGGTGAGGCCGAAGCGGCGCGTGAGGTGTCCCAGGCCGCCGCCCAGCGTCAGGCCTCCCACGCCCGTGGTGGAGATGATGCCGGAGGGCACCGCGAGCCCGAAGGCATGGGTGGCGTGGTCCACGTCCCCCCAGACGGCGCCGCCCGAGACGCGCACCGTGCGGGCCTCGGGGTCCACGCGCACGCCGCGCATGCGCGACAGGTCGATGGCCAGCCCGTCGTCCACCAGCCCCAGGCCGCCGCCGTTGTGGCCGCCGCCGCGCACGGACAGGGGGAGCTTGCGCTCGCGGGCCAGGTTCACCGCGGCGATGACGTCCGCCACGTCCGCGCACCGGGCCACCATGGCCGGACGCTTCTGGATCATCGCGTTGTAGAGCTGCACGGCCTCCACGTAGTCGGCGTCTCCCCGCTGGATGAGCGCGCCGCGCAGCTGCATCCGGAACAACTCCACGCTGTCGGGCGTCAAACCGGCGGGCAGGCCCGCGCCAGCCTGGGGGCGTTGGGTATCGAGAGTCACGGCCGTTCCCTCCTCAAGGGACAGCGCCGTCGCGGCGCCTGACTCAAGGGATGCGCACGGTGAAGGCCCGGGAGGCATCGGGAAGCAGGAGGGGGCTTCCCGGCACGGGCCAACGGGCGGGAGCGGACGCAGCGCTCCGCCACTCCGTCCCCTGCAAGCGAGCTTCAGCCCGCGGCCACCTCGCGCAGGCTGTCCTCCACGCCGGCGAGCAGCAGGTCCAGGTCCGCGTCCGGGATGGTGAGCGCGGGCGCGATGTAGACCGTGTTGCCCATGGGGCGCAGGTACAGGCCCCGGCGGCGGGCGGCCTCGTACACGCGCCAGCCGCTGTCCGCGAAGTAGCCTCCGCCGCCCAGGTCCACCGCGCCCACCATGCCCACCGCGCGCGGGCGCATGAGTCCGGGGAGGGTGGCGGCCATGCGCTCGAAGGCGGCCTTCACGCGCGGCGCCTTGCGCTGCACCTGCCCCAGCACGTCCTCGTCGCGGTACACGGCCAGCACCTCGCGCGCCACGGCCGCGCCCAGCGGGTTGCCGCAGTACGAGTGCCCGTAATACAGCGCCCGGTCCTTCGCGCCGAGGAAGCCCTGGAAGATGCGCTCGGACGCGAGCGTGGCGGCGAAGGGCATGAGCCCCCCGCTGAGCGCCTTGGCCAGACACAGCAGGTCCGGCACCACGCCGGCCAGGTCCACCGCGAAGCGCGCGCCGGTGCGGCCCATGCCGGTGAAGACCTCGTCGGCGATGAGGAAGGTGTCCACCGCGCGGGTGGCCTCGCGCACCTCGCGCACGAAGTCCGGTGAGGACATCCACATGCCCGCCGCGCCCTGGATGACGGGCTCCAGGATGACGCCCGCGATGCCGTCTGGATCCGCCGCGAGCGCGGCCTTCACCTGCGCCAGGGCGCGCGCGTGGCCGTCGGGCTCGGCGGGGGACGGCACGTGCACCACGTCGAAGAGCAGCGGGCCGAACACGTCCCGGAACTCCTGCACGCCGCCCACGCTGGTGGCGCCAATCGTCTCGCCGTGGAAGGCGCCGGTCAGGGTGATGAAGCGGGTGCGGCGGGGCCGGCCGTTCTGCGCCCAGTACTGCGCGGCCATCTTGATGGCCACCTCCACCGCGGTGCTGCCGTTGTCCGAATAGAAGACGCGCGACAGCTTCTGTCCGGCGGGCACGTCCGCCCGGTCCGCGCCCGGGGCAATCGCGGTCAGCTCCTCGCCCAGCCGGGCCGCGGGGCCGTGGGTGATGCCCGCGAGCGAGACGTGGGCCAGGCTGCCCAGTTGCTCGGTGAGTGCGTGCACGAGGCGCGGATGGCGGTGTCCCAGGGTGGACACCCACCAGGAGCCATTGGCGTCCAGGTAGCGCTGGCCGTCCGCGTCATGGAGCCAGACGCCCTCCGCGCGGACGACGACGAGCGGATCCGTCTTCGCGATGTACTGCTCCATGGCGGTGTAGGGGTGCCAGACGTGCTGCTTGTCGAGTCCGACGAGGGTTGCCCGATCCACGGTGGAGGCTCCTGGAGTGCGCGGGAGGAAGGCCCGGGATGACGCACCGTGTGCCCTTCTGCCCTCCTCCGGGGCGGCCCGCAACGGGTCCTTATCCACCAGCGGACAGGGCGAGCCAGGGGACGCTCAATGGCGTGCGTCTGGAACGGGACGGTGGGGCCGGGACGGTGCCGGAGACGTGGGGAGCGCTGACATTCCCATGACAGCGGGGGAGTTATCCCTGTGTCTGTCAGCACGGGAGAGTCATGGCCATCGTCATCTTCTTCATCAGTCACTGGCTGCTCTGCGTCTTCTTCCAGAGCTTCTTCCAGCACCGTTACGCGGCGCACCGCATGTACAGCATGGGGCCGCGCACGGAGAAGGTGATGCACCTGCTCACCTACCTGGTGCAGGGCTCGTCGTACCTGTCGCCGCGCGCCTACGCCATCCTGCACCGCGAGCACCACGCGTACTCGGACACGGAGAACGATCCGCACTCGCCGCACTACTTCAAGGACGCGGCGCGGATGATGTGGCACACGAAGGAGCGCTACACGGGCATCCTGACGCGCCGGATCCAGCCGGAGCCGCGCTTCGACGGTGGCTATCCGGAGTGGAAGCTGGTGGACGAGACGCTGGGCCAGTCCTGGGTGGCGGTGCTGGGCTGGGTGGCGGTGTACACGGCCTTCTACGTGACGTTCGCGACGTCGCCCTGGCAGTTCCTGCTGTTGCCGGTGCACTTCGTGATGGGGCCGGTGCACGGCGCCATCGTGAACTGGTGCGGGCACAAGTACGGCTACCGGAACTTCAACGGCAGCGACAAGTCGCGCAACACGCTGCCGGTGGACGTGCTGTGCATGGGTGAGCTGTTCCAGAACAACCACCACAAGTACGGCAGCAGCCCGAACTTCGCGGCGCGCGCCTTCGAGATCGACCCCACGTGGCAGGTGATGCGCGTGCTGTCGAAGCTGGGCGTCATCCGCATCACCACGCCCCAGCGCGCGGTGTACCCGGAGCCGCGCGAAGTGGCCCGCCAGAGCGGCGCCGGAGCGCAGGTGGCCTGACGCGAAGGTCCAGACGTGAAGCAACGCGGGGGAGCCGTCCGACAGGGACTGCTCCCCCGTCGTGTTTCTCAGGCCTGCTTGAGCGCGGCGGCCAGTGTCGTGGTGGGGCGGCCGATGAGGCGGCTCAACGTACGGCTTGAGTCGTTCAGGTCGCCCCGGGTGATGCCTTCATCCGCGTTCGCCAGGACGACCGCGTAGTCCTGGCGCATGGCGGGAGCGACACGTCCGTCCTTCGCGCAGCCCCGGAACACGCCCTGCTCCAGCGTGCGCTTCGCGGCCTCCGTGTGCAGGTACCAGCTGTGGAGCAGGAACACGAACGAAAGCCCTGACGCGCGGATGGCCTTTTCCGTGTCCAGGTGCTCCAGCGCCAGCACCATGCACGACGTGTCCGCGTGCAGGATGCTCGTGTAGACCAGCAGCTTCACGCCGGCAGGCTTCGCCGCGTCCACCACCGTCTGGTGTTGCTTGCGCCGCTGGCCCACTTCACTGGAGGAGATGAGCAGTACCGTGTCGCCAGTGACGAACACGCCGTCCCACGTCTCCGGGTGGCTGTAGCCCGCCTTGTGGATCCGCACGCCACGCTCGGCCCAATCGAGGGCCTTTTCCGGATTGCGCGCCACGACCGCGACCTGGTTCACGGGGACCTTCTTGAGCAAGCCCTCGATGACGAACCGGTCCAGCCGGCCCGTGGCTCCCGTGACGACGATCATGGCTGCCCCCATGGTTCTCGTTGCAGAGAGCGTTCCAAGCCTCCGGGTATCCAGGCTGGCCACCTCCCGCCCGGTCCGGTCCCAACTGGTCCGACTGTCGGACCAGTTCGTGCGGTTCGCCGCCCGCGCGAGGAGGCCAGCAAAGTTCTCACCTTCTCATCCCTGGGAACTTCACGTTCGGGGATTAGAGGAACTCGTCCACGATGAAGACGCCGCCTCGCGAGTATTCGGGGATGGCGATTCCCGGGAGAGAGCCGGACAACTTCCGCATTTGTCCCCTGGCCATGCGAACCACCGCGCAGATGGGCACTCGCGCCGCCGAATCCGGGGGACGCGCCTCGTAGTAGCGGATGACCACCTGGGGCCCACTCGTCCACACGTAGCCGTAGAGCCGCGTGGGCGAGTCCAACGGTCCCAGGTCACTCAACAGCATGCTCTCGACCCGGCCCTCGTGCAGCGTGACGGGTTCGGCGTCGCCCTGGTTCACATCGAACTCGACGGTCGCGCCGGCTCCCACCGACAGCCGCGGATAGCGCATCGCATCGATCGCTTCTTCCGAGCACCATTCGGGCCCTGGAGTTCCATCGGCTCGAAGTGACACCCGTCCCATTCGGGGCATGGCGAGCTCTTACCGGCTGACGTGTCGGACTTGGCGGCTATCACGGGGTTCTGCACGCCGCACCGGAGTGCAGTCAGGAGGCGCGAGCAATGGGCAGCCGCTGGTGGGCGGTGCTGTGGCTGGGGCTCTTTCCCATGCGAGGAGCGGCGACGGCGTCGCCTGGCTCCGATGCCTCGGCCCCCAGCGAGCCGACTCGCTCCGGCTCTTCACTGGCACGGCTGGAGGTGACGACGCTCGCGCTCCTTCCACGCTCGGGCGGCGATGAGGCTGAAGGCTTCGTCCAATTGGAGCCCACGCTCATCCTGGATGGCGGTCCGGAGTTCGGGCTCAACCTGGGCGCTCCCGTCCGGCTGCGAGCGTGGGACGGGGCCGGCAGCGTGCGACGCGAGGACTGGGACAGCCTCTCCGACTGGGGTCAACTCGTGCGCGGCCTCAAACTGGGCTCGAACTCCGCGCCCGTGGGCATCTGGTTCGGCGCGCTGGAGTCCTACAGCCTGCTGTCCGCGCACCTTGTGCGGCGCTATTCCAACCGAAGCAATCCCGACTACCACCCAGCGGGAGTCTTCCTCACCGCGACGCTGGGGCCTCTCTACACGCAGGCGTTCGCCTCGGACGTGCTGGGTGCGCGCCTCATGGGGGCGGAAGTCGCGCTGGACGTGCAGCACGTTCTCTTCGACCTGCCCCGCGAGCCGGGCCGCTACACGCTGGCCTTCTCCACCGTGCATGACTGGGGGCGAGCCGGGGGGCGAGCGCCCGCAGTGACGCTGGCGCATCTGGACGGTACCGCCGTGGTGGTGGTTCGACCGGGCTTCGAGGCACACCTGCTCGCCGGTTGGGGCGGACGGCCAGGTGAAAGCGGCGCGTGGGGGGCGGTGGTGGGCGCGGGCGCGGATGCGTTGACGCCCACGCTGGACCTGCGGCTGCGATTGGAGATGCGCAGGCAGCATGGCGGCTTCCGTCAGGGCTACTTCGGTCCGGACTACGAACTGGCGCGCTTCCGGGCGGCGGGGCTGGAGGGATTTCCGCTGGCGAAGGCTCTCTTCCCGGACGGGTACTCGGCCTATGGCGAGGTGGAGGTGGGCTGGGACGCGAGCCGCTACGGCGGCCTCTCCAGGCACCTGAAGCTGTCACTGGGCGCGGAAGCCTTCTCGTGGGGCCGCTTCGACGTGGATGGGCGCGTGGCGGTGCAGCTCTTCGCGCGCAGCCTGGAAGTGGCGGTGAAGGGGCTCGGAGCGGGCATGGGACAGCCGGGGGCGCGCTACCTGGGGTCCGCCGAGGTTCGCTGGCGATTCCTGGGCGGGAAGCTCTACGCGATGGGGACGGGCGGAACACTCCTGTTCCCCACGCCAGAAGGGACGCTGCGGCCAGGGGCATTCGCCTCTGTGGGCCTGGGGGTGGACAATGCGCGTTGATGTCCTCTTGCTGGCCCTGGTGCTGCTGGCCACGGGATGCGCCTCCGTATCGCAAGCGCCTGGGCGTGGCCGGAGCTTGAGCTACGCGCCGCGTGAGGCCGCCTCGCCCGCCTGGGTGGAAACCCCGAGCGATGAATCCCCGCGCGCCCAGAACTTCCTCCCGCGCGCTCTTGCTGGGCCCGAGCAACGGCTCCTGCGCCGCCAGCAGCCGCGTGACGACGTGACAGCCGTGGGAGACGTCCGCAGGGAGGGCGCTGTTGGGGGCGAGGCCCGGAGCGCTGCACGGACGCGGCAGGCAGTCCTCGACGCTACGGACGAGGTGAAGGGCTCCCTGACTCGCGTCGAAGCCGCGTTCACCCAACTGGCGGCCCGTCCGCCAGACCCCTGGGGCTGGAGCCTCACCGGCGTCTTTACTCGCTACCTCGACCAAGGCTCCAGGCAGGTGACGTGGCTTCGTGGCGCGCTTGGGAGCGCCACCGCGTTGACGGAAGCGGCCTCTGAAGTTGGCGACCCAGACATGGAACCGGGCCTCCTGCGCATGACCGGGCCGAAGCTCCAGGCAGCCTGGTTCGGGACCCTCCTGCTGGCCACCTGGATGGACTTCCTCCACCTCGCGGACGCCGTGCTTCGCAATTGTCCGATGTGCAGCGTCGAGAAGCTCTTCACCGACCTGCATCGCGTGCAGGGGCTGATGGAGCCCACGCTCACGGACCTCGCCTCACTGGACCCGGAGCGGGTGGAGGCGGCGACGACCGCGATGCCCGAGCTGATGGGGAAGCTGACCCGCGAGTTCGACATGCTCCAGCGAGAAACCCGCGCGACCATGAAGTTCGGCGGGCAGGTCATCGCGGCGATGCAGGCGGTGGAGATGGTCACGATGATTTCCACGATGAAGATGGCCCTGCCACGCGTGCCGCCCTCGGCCCCCGCGACGCTCGGCGTGGGCCTCGTGATGAGCTCGGGTGGCGTCATGGTGGGCTCGCGGATGGTGGTCTCCGCAGAGTGGGTGGAGATGATGCGAAGGCTCGTACAGGCAGGCGTCATCTCCGTTCCCGCCGTCAGCGCGGCCGTCCTCATTCAGGGCGGACAGGTCATGATGGCCCAGGCGCACCAGGACCTGCCCAGGGGCGTGCGCGAAGCGCTGGGGGACAGTCCGGAAGTGCGCGGCATGCAGGTGACGGGCAGAGCGGGGGCGGGCATGTCGGAGGCCCCGAAGCACCATGTGCTGCCGCAAGAGCACCGCGAGTGGTTCGAGCAGCGCGGCTTCAAGGGAGACATGGACATCGACCAGTTCTGCGTCCGGCTGGAGCAGGCCCACCATGAAGCGATTCACGGCGGGGGGAACTGGAAGCTGGGGCGCATGTGGCCCGGCGAGTGGAACCGGATGCTCATGGATGCGCTGCTCAAGGCCGAGGCGCGGGCCGGTCGGATGTTGACGCGGAACACGATCCTGCGGATCGTCGCGGGGTATTTGAAGGAGTACGACATCCCGATGAACTTCATTCCAGGGAGAGGACGATGACCGACGGACGATCCTGGAAGGGAAACTGGAAGGCCCGCCTATACGAGCGCGTCCGTGAGCGCGGCTACGACTCGCTGACCGCCTTTGCCGAAGCACGCCCTACCGCATCGCTGGTGGCACTGGCCAGGGAGCTTGGACGGGACGACATCGCCGGGGTGCAGGTATTCAGCGGGTTGGTGGCGGAGGCAGAGCGCGGCAAGCAGCTCACACGACTGGTGCGCGGACAGTTCGTGCGCGAACTGTATGCGTGTCTCCCTAATGGCTGGCCGTCCGTGCTGGATGACGACGCTCGACTGGAGGTTGCCATCGCGCTCGGCCATTGGTTTGCCCACACCCCAGAAACCCACAAGGAGCGCGTTGACCGGGCCGGCGACGCGCTCCTCGCCCATCCGCCACCGCCCGGCTGGCAACCGCTCGGTCCCGATGACGAACTGCTCCGCAGGCTCTTGCCTGACGAGGAGGCATCTGTGAATTGAAGGGCGGAACCAGGGCCCGCGCCGGAAATCAGCCCTGCTTCAGCGCCGCGCCAACGGCCTGTCCAAACGGCGCCGTGGGCCGGCCGATGAGGCGGCTCAGCGTGCGGCCCGTGTCATTCAGCTCCCCGCGCGCCAGCCCCGCGTCCGCGTCCGCCAGCGTCTCCGCGAAGGGCCTGGGCACGCCCACCCCCTGGAGCGCCGCGGAGAACTCCGCCACCGGCAGGTCCACGTACTTCACCGGCTTGCCGGACTGGCGCGATAGCTCCGCCACGTACTCCGGCAGCGTGAAGCTGGAATCCCCCGCCAGCTCGTACACCTGGTTCTCGTGGCCCGTGCCCGTCAGCACCGCCACCGCCGCGTCCGCGTACTCCTCACGCGTCGCCGTGGCCACCCGGCCCTCCTTCGCGCTGCCCTGCACCACGCCGTACTGGAGCGCCGGCGCGAGGTGCTCCGTGTAGTTCTCCACGTACCAGCCGTTGCGCAGGAACACGTACGGGAGGCCCGACGCGCGGATGGCCTCCTCCGTCGCCTTGTGCTCCGCCGCCAGTGACAGGCCGCTCGTGTCCGCGCGCAGGATGCTCGTGTACGCCAGCAGCTTCACGCCCGCCTTCTTCGCCGCCTCAATCACCACCGAGTGCTGCGGGAAGCGCTTGCCCACCTCGTTCGCGGAGATGAGCAGCACCGTGTCCCCCTTCCCGAACGCCCCGTTCACGGTCGCCGGCTGGTCGTAGTCCACCTTGCGCACCTGCACCCCGCGCGCGGCCCAGTCCTTCGCCTTGTCCGGATTGCGTACCGCGACCGCGACCTGGTTCGCGGGCACCTTCTTCAGCAAGCCCTCGACGACGAACCGGCCCAGCTTCCCCGTGGCTCCCGTGACAACGAACATGGCTTCGCCCTTTCCTTCCCGCGCCCCAGGCGCGAAATCGAACTGGGCTTACCGTAACGGGGGTACTCACTTTCCGTAAGTACGCACCTTGTGGTAAGTGTCCCGTCATGAAGGCAAGCAAGGGCAGTCCATTGCTGGAGAAGGTGAAGCAGCGCGGGGACCTGTACGCGGCGGCGTGCCCCTCGCGCGGCGTCCTGGAGCACGTCACCAGCCAGTGGGGCGTGCTGGTGCTCGTCGCGCTCAAGGAAGAGGGAACCCACCGCTTCAGCGAGCTGCGCCGCAAGGTGGGCGGAGTGAGTGAGAAGATGCTCGCCCAGACGCTCCAGGCGCTGGAGCAGGACGGCTTCGTGCACCGGGAGGCCCACCCCGTGATTCCCCCGCATGTGGACTACAGCCTCACGCCCCTGGGTGAAGAGGTGGCGGTCCACGTGGAGGCGCTGACCGGCTGGATTGAAGACAACCTGGCCCGGGTGATGACCGCCCGGACCAAGGCCCCGGCTCGCAAGAAGGCCTCCTGAGAGGCCCCGCGCCTCCCTGCCCGGGTGCCCTCCAGCGGGACGAACGGGAGCGCAGGAGACAGGCCCGCGTTAAGACTGCCCCCGTGCCCGCAGACACTCCGCTCCAGGTCCGCATTCTCGATGCCATCCGCGATGTCCCGGCCGCCCAATGGGATGCCCTGGTCGCCGACGGCGCGCCCCCCTTCGTGCGCCACGCGTGGCTGTCCGCCATGGAGGAGAGCGGCAGCGCCACCGAGGACACCGGCTGGGCCCCGCATCACCTGACGCTGTGGCGCGGCAAGAAGCTGGTCGCGGCCGCGCCCGCCTACCTCAAGTTCCACAGCATGGGCGAGTACATCTACGACTTCGGCTGGGCCAACGCCGCCGCCCAGCTGGGCGTGGAGTACTACCCGAAGCTGCTCGTGGGCGGCCCCCTGTCCCCCGCCACCGTGCCGCGCTTCCTCACCGCCCCGGGCGAGGACGCCCAGGCCCTGCGCCGCGCGCTCCTCCAGGCCGCCGTCGAGGCCGCCCAGGAGCAGGACTGCTCCGGCGTGCACGTGCTCTACCCCACGGACGAAGAGGCGGACTTCCTGGAGGAGGCCGGGCTCGCGCGCCGCATCACGCTCCAGTTCCATTGGAAGAACCCGGGCTACCAGCGCTACGACGACTACCTGGCCCGCTTCGACTCCAAGCGCCGCAACCAGCTCAAGCGCGAGCGCGGCGCCGCGGCCACGCAGGGCATCCAGCTGCGCACCGTGCGCGGGGCGGACCTGACCGAGGAGCACGCCCAGCGCGCGTACACCTTCTACACGTCCACCTGCGAGCGCCACGCCTGGGGCCAGGTGCAGCTCACCCCGGGCTTCTTCGAGCGCGTCTTCCGCGACCTGCCCCACGCGGTGGAGATGGTGGAGGCGGTGAAGGACGGGCGGGTCATCGCGGGGGCGTTCAACCTGGCCACGCCGGAGCGGCTCTACGGCCGCTACTGGGGCTGCACGGAAGAGCACCCCTTCCTGCACTTCAATGTCTGCCTGTATCACTCCGTGGACGACTGCATCCGCTCGGGGCGCAAGGTCTTCGAGCCCGGCGCGGGCGGCGAGCACAAGGTGTCGCGCGGCTTCGAGCCCACCGCCGTGCACAGCGCCCACCTGATTTTCGACAAGCGCCTGGACAAGGCCGTCCGGAGCTTCCTGCGCATGGAGCACCAACGGCTGGCCCCGGCCGTGGAAGAGGCGGAGCGCATCTGCGGCCTCAAGCCCTGGCCCCTCGCTGGCACCGGGGCCCCCGGGTCCACCGGAACCTGAAAACCTGACGTCTGTCCGCCAGCCCACCGGCCAGTGGGCGTCCCTGCTCGGTTCAAGTTGTGAAATCGGGGTGAACCTCTAGAGTCCGCCCCCATGAAAGTCCCGGAGACAGAGGAAGACTTCATCCAGTGGTACGAAGACTGCTGGGCGGACCGCGACGAGGTGGAATACCCGAAGCTGTTCGGTGCCATCCGCGAGGAGGTAGACCTCCTGGAGGGCACGGGCGTGCTGGAGGGGTGGCTGGAGAGCGAGCTGGCCCAGGGAACGGAGATGGATCCGAACTGGCTGCCCATGGGTGTGCGCGTGGCGCCTCCCAGTCCGGAGCACCCGTACTGGACCTACGTCACCAGCGGCCTGTCCAACCCCTTCACGGTGGGCCCCGGCGAGGACCTGGCGGACGACGCCCGCAGCGGCCTGGGCTACGAGATGGTCATCCACACGCCCGAGGAGGAGCGCTGGCCGGTGCTGCGCCTCCTGGACATGATGGCCTACAACCTCGTGTGCGCGCGGCTGTTCGCCATGGGCCACCGCTACCCGGTGGACGGCACGCTCACGGGCGGTGAGACGAAGCTCGCGGGCTTCGTGTTCGTGAAGGACGCCAACCGCCCCAGCCACTTCACCCTGCCCAGCGGCCAGGTGGAGCTGCTCACGCTGGTGGGCGTGACGAAGAACGAGATGGCCTTCGCGCGCTCCAACGGCATGGACAGCCTGCTGAAGCGGCTGGCCGACCCCGCGAACCCGAGCACCGCGTACATCACGCGGCCGGAGCGCGACGAGGTGAAGCTGTAGTCACACGGCCTGGCCGCCGCGCGCTCCGGTGCGCGGCGGCGAGGACTCCACCAGCGAGTGCAGCAGGCCCGGCTCGAAGGGCTTCTCGATGCGCGGCAGCGGCACGGCCTGGAGGAAGGCACGGGCGCGCTCCGTGAAGCTGCCGCCCGTCATGAACACGAAGCGCGACAGCAGCTCCGGCCGGCGCCGCGACAGCTCCGCGTGCACGTCCATGCCGGTGAGGTCCGCCATCATCAGGTCGCAGAAGACGCGGTCGAAGGCGTCGTCCTGCTCCAGGAGCGCCAGCGCCTCCCGGCCACTGTGCGCCACCACCACGTCGTGCTGACGGCCGAGGATGCGCCGGAGCACCGAGGTGAGCTGCGGCTCGTCATCCACCACCAGCACGCGCTTGCGCGCGGAGCCCTCTTCCGCGCGCACCGCGGGGACACCCGGGTGCGCGACCCGCTCCGCGATGGGCAGGCGCACCTGGAAGGTGCTGCCCAGGCCGGGGATGCTGGTGGCCGTCAGCTCGCCGTGCATGCTGCGCACGAGCCCCAGGCAGATGGACAACCCCAGGCCGCTGCCCTCCCCCACGGGACGCGTGGTGAAGAACGGCTCGAAGGCGCGCTGGAGCACCTCCGGCGTCATGCCCAGGCCGGTGTCGGACACCTCCGCCAGTACCCAGGCGCCCTCGCGGCGGGTGGTGAGCGTCACGCGGTGGCGGTCGAAGGCGCCCAGGGGGATGGCGTGCGCGGCGTTGATGAGCAGGTGGAGGAACACCTGGCCCAGGCGGGCCTCGTGCGCCAGCGCGGGCGGCACCTGGCCGTAGCTGCGCTCCACCTGGGCGCGGCTGCGCAGGTGGGTCATCGCCATGGAGACGCCGAACTCCAGCGCCGCGTGCACGTCCACGGGCCCCAGGCGCAGCTCATCCGCGCGGGCGAAGGTCTGCAGGTCGCGCACGATGACGCGGATCCGCTCCGCCCCCTCGCGCGCCTCACGCAGCGCCTCCAGCGCCTCGTTCAGCCCCTCCTGGACTCCGGAGGGAGCGTCGGGGCGGCGGGCGAGCGGCGTGAGCTGCTCCACGGCGAACTGGAGGTTGCCGGCGACATAGGACAGGGGGTTGTTGATTTCGTGGCCCACGCCCGCGGCCAGCTGGCCCGCCATGGCCAGCTTCTCTGACTGCACCAGCCGCTCGCGCGCGGCCATCAGCTCGTGCGTGCGGCGCTGGGCGAGCGCCTCCGCCTCCAGGCGGCCGGAGTGCTCGCGGGCGAGCAGCGCGTCGCGCTCCGCCTGCACGCGCTTCTTGTCGGTGACGTCGCGCGCGTAGGTGGAGAGGTTGCGGCCGCTGGACCAGGCGTGCACCTCGTGCCAGCGATCCCTCCCGGTGCGCACCTCGAAGAGGCGGTAGCTCTCCTCCGCGGCCACCTCGCGCAGCGCGCGCTCGAAGGGGGTGCCGCACAACTCCGGGCACGCGTCCCACAGCACGCGGCGGAAGAGGGTCTCCGGGGTGCGGCCGGTGAGCGCGGCGGCGTTGCGGTTCACGTAGGTGAGGCGCCAGTCCGTGTCCACGGTGAAGAAGGCGTCCGGCATGCTCTCCAGCACGTCGCGCACCCAGTCCAGCGTTTCACGCAGCCCCTCCTCCACCCGCTGGGCGCTGGTGATGTCACGCAGGCGCAGCAGCACCCCATCGCGCAGGGGCACCGCGGTGCCCTGCATCAACACGTCCCCTTCGGTGAAGTGGTCCGCGTGCGCCCGGCCGGACTCCACCACCTGGCGCAGCACGTCCATGCGGCCGGCGATGCCGTCCTTCGAGGACACCTCGCCCAGACGCCGGCCGCGCAGCAGCTCCGGCCCCCGGCCCAGCGCGCGCGCGGCGGCGGGGTTCGCCCACAGCCACTCGAAGTCCAGGATGGCGCCCCCCGGCGAGCGCACGGCGCGTAGCACCATGCACGCCTCGGGGTGTTCGCGCTCGGCCTCCTCCAGCGCGGCCAGGAGCGAATCCGGAAGCGGAAGGGCCACGGTCGTATCGGTCGCGGACAACTTCCGCCTCCTCGCGGCCCCGGCACTGCCCACCCCCGGGGGCCCGCATGTCGCCACGAATCGCACGGCGGCTCAAGCCAGCCCCCATCTTCGTACCTTTCTTAACTTTCCTGCATTACAGATAAGTGAGAGTGAAAGCCGGAAGGGCTCCCCACCGGACCGGGACGTCGGCCACACTCGCCCGCCCATGCGCCCGACCCTCATCACCCACGTCTCCTTCGAAGCGCTGCACCTGCCCCTGACGGAGCCGTTCGCCATCGCGACCGGCGCGCAGCACGCGGCGGAGAACGTGCTCGTGCGCGTCACGCTCGCGGACGGCACGGTAGGACTGGGAGAGGCAGCGCCCTTCACCGCCGTGAGTGGTGAAACGCAAGGCAGCACGCTCGCCGCGCTGGAGCCGGTGCGCGGGCTGCTCGTGGGGCGTGACGTCCAGGCGTGGCGGCCGGCATCGGAGGCCCTGGGAGACGCGCTCGCGCTGGCGCCGTCCGCGAGGTGTGGCGTGGAGATGGCGCTGCTGGACGCGCTCACGCGGCACCACCGCATCCCGCTGCATGCCTTCTTCGGGGGTGCGGGGACGGCGCTGGACATCGACATGACGGTCACCGCCGGGGACGTGGCGCACGCGGTGGCGTCCACGCGGGCCATCCTGGGGCGCGGCATCGACACGTTGAAGGTGAAGGTCGGCGCGTTGGATCCGGACGCGGACGCGGCGCGGCTCGTGGCCATCCACCAGGAGGCTCCGAAGGCGCGGCTCTTCGCGGACGCGAACGGGGGCTACGACGTGGCGGAGGCGCTGGCGTTCCTCAAGGAACTGGAGCGCGCGGAGGTGCCGCTGGCGCTGTTCGAACAGCCGGTGCCGCCGTCTGACTTCGCGGGGCTCGCGGAGGTGACGCGCCGCTCGAAGGTGCCGGTGTGCGCGGACGAGTCAGCGCGCTCGGTGAAGGACGTGCTGCGGCTCATCCGTGAGAACGCGTGCCACGGCATCAACATCAAGACGATGAAGTGCGGGATGGTGGAGGCGGTGACGATGTGGAGCCTGGCCCGTGCGGCGGGGCTGGAGCTGATGGTGGGCGGCATGGTGGAGAGCGTGCTCGCGATGAGCGCGTCCGCGCACCTGGCGGCGGGCCTGGGCGGCTTCACGTACGCGGACCTGGACACGCCGCTCTTCATCGCGAGCCACCCGTTCCAGGGCGGCTGCTCCTACGCGGGAGCGCGGCTGACACTGGACCCGGACGCGCCGGGGCACGGCGTCACGCTGCGCTGACGCTTCAGCCCTTCCGCGTGCCCCTCCCGGGAGGACTTCACGATTCTTCACAGGGCCGCGTCCCAGAGGGAGGGAAAGGCATTCTGGGGCGGCGAGGGGTGGCGAACGGAGCGGGGGCGGTTAGGGATGAGGGGCCCATGTTGGATGCGCCCTCGTCATCGCCCAGGCTCGCGCTCGTGTCGGAGGACCCGCTGGCCCGGGGTGCGCTCGCACGGGCGCTGAGCGACCAGGCGGAAGCCTGGACGGTGGTGGCCGCGGGCACGCAGGTGGAGCTGGAGGCGGCGCGGGGCGAGCCGCCGGATGTGGTGCTCTGGGACACGGGCCTGCATCTGGAAGAACGCGCGGCGCCGGACCTGGGCGCTCCGGTGCTGGCACTGGTGGCGGACGAGGCGGCGGGAGAATTGGCGCTGGGCGCGGGCGCGAAGGGCCTGCTCTTCCGAGACGTGGCGCCCGGGATGCTGGGGGCCGCGCTGCACGCGGTCGCGCGAGGCCTCACTGTGTTCGAACCAGGCCTGGCCCAGGTGCGCGCCGCGCCCCGGAGCACGTCGCCGTCGGGAGCGCCGGGCCCGGACACGCTGACGCCGCGCGAGCGCGAGGTGCTGGGGCTCTTGGCGGAGGGCCTGTCGAACAAGGCCATCGCGGACCGGCTCGCCATCAGCGAACACACCGCCAAGTTCCACGTGAACGCGGTGCTGGCCAAGCTGGGCGTGCAGCGCCGCACGGAAGCCGTGGTGCGCGCCGCGCGGATGGGGCTGGTGACGCTCTAATCGTCGACGCGCAGCTCACGCAGGTGCTCGACCACCCAGAGGTACACCGGCTCCACGTCCTTGTACTGGTTGTTGGAGATGGCCATCACCAGCGCCTCTGCTTCATCGATCGTCGCGTCCACCTCAAGCCCCATGCAGGCCAGGGCCTCGCACATGGCGAGCCAGGAGATGCGCTTGTTCCCATCCACGAAGACCTGCTTCGTCGCGATGTAGAAGAGCAGGTAGACCGCGAACAGCAGCCCCGGGACCGCTTCCGGCGGGGCGCCGTACTCCTCCGCGGTCCAGGCCGCTCCCAGGGTCGCTCCGGGACCCAGGGCGTCGCGGACGCCCATCCGTCCGCCATGCGCGGCGATGCCCTTGGCCTGCAACTCCTGGAGCCGGGTCAGGCCGCAGAACCGGTCATACGGCTGCGCGTCGCTCATTGCGCCAACCTCCGCAGCAGCTCACTCCACTTCTTCAGGGCGTGTGCGTCACGCGCCTCGGCGCTGGGAACCGGCACGTCGGCGCCCTCCTGGCGGATCCAGATGAGCCGGGGGGTGGGCCCCATGACGACCATGGCGGTGATGGCCTGGTCACCCTCCCGCAGGCGCGAAGCCGTCCGCACCTGCTCCGCCGTGGCGGTCACCGTGAGGCTTCCGCCCTCCCGGAGCGCGATGCAGAGCTCCGGCGTATCCGACACGACGGTGCCATGAACCACTTCCACGTGAGGCAGCACCATGGGCACCTCCACGAGCGTCAGTTGCTCGAACTCAATGGCATCCTCTCATGGCACGACAAGGGCGCTCAGGTGCGTCCATTCGTCGGCCAGGGCCGCCTTCAGCCAGTCATCCTGCAGCGACGGCAGAGGCCATGCGTCCACCTGGAGCGAGGAAGTCGCCTGGAACACAGCCCGTGCCTGTTCGAGGTCCCGAGTCACCTGAGCGAGCTTCTCCGGGTCGTCCATCAACTCCGCGCCCTGCCGCATCTGGCTGAGCCCCACCAGGCGGTCCACCAACGCAGAACCCGCGGCGATGCGCTCGCCCAGGGTGAACACCGCCTGGCCCAGTCGGCTCCGCTCCCCGGCGGAGAGCCGGTCCTTCGTCGCCGCCACCCGCTTCTTCAGGGTCAGCGTTGCGTCCAGGGGCATCGCCGCCACGGCGGCCTGAAAGAGGCGGGCGGACCGTGGAGTGATGCCCGCGGCGCCCAGGCGTCGTTTCGCGGCGGCTCCCATCTGCGCCAGCGTCAGGCTCCGATAGTTCGGGAGGGCCGCGATCCGCTCCAGCGCCTGGATGTCCTCACGCGTAAGAGGCGCATCCTTCGCCTCCCCCAGCAGAAGGAGCAGCGGTCCCTCGGAGGCGCTTGCTCCGGTGTTGAGCGGTTCGAGCTTGCGCCGCAGCGACTTGCGCGCCTTGAGGCGCATGTCGTTCAACGCGGTGTCGTCGGAACCAGGCCGGAAGTATTCATGGGCAGCGAGCAACAGGTCGGGGGCCTCAAGCGCGGAAAGGTGGCCCGTGAGCCACTGTTGCTGCGCATCCGAGGCGTTGTCCGCCAACGCGGCGGTGAAGCGGGCCTCCACGGACTGCGTCCGTTCCCACACGGTGTCGATGAAGGACTCCCGGTCGGGAAGGGGCTGCGGAAACCGCTCGGCGTCCCTGAGATCCGGATGTCCCACGCGTCTCCACGCCTGAACCAGGGCCTCCCGCCAGTTCGGTGCCGGCGTCTCGCGGCGCTGTTCGACAAGCGCCGCGAGCACCGCGACCTCTGGCTGCGCAGGGGCCACCTCGCGAAGCCGGGTCACCGTCCCAGCGGCTTCGTCCACGGCCCCCAGTTCCAGCAGCACGCACGTCTGGACCTTCAGCGCTCCCGAATGCCGGGGAGCCTCCTCCAGCACCCCAGCAAGCTCCGTGCGGGCCAACGCCAACTCGCCCGCCCAGAGATGGGTCACGGCCTGCTCGACCTGTGCGTCGTTGCCTTTCCGGGAGGCTTCCGTCACCCCGGCCGTACGGTGACAGGCTGCTCCAGTCAGCAAGAGGCCTAGCGACAGCAGGAACCGGCGTCGACGCAGGAGCATGGCCGCACTACGCCTTCTTCTTCCGGGTCCTGGACGGAGACTTCCGCGCGCTCGGAGCACTTGCTGTCCCCACACGGGCAAGGCCCACCTGGCTGCTGCCCGCGGACCACCGCCGGCCTTCGCGCGACTCCCAATCCCGCACCGCCCGGGCCACGAGCGGAGCCTTGTCCTCCAGGTAGTCCAGCGTCACGCGCCGCCGCTCGTACTCCTCGAGCCACTGCCTCCGGTACCGGACCACGCGCTCATCGTGGTCCAGTCCCAGGAGGCGCAACGTTTCAGCGGCCCGCGCTCGCAGCCGAGGCGGACAGCGCTCCGTGACCTGGAGTTGGAGCGATGGCAGGAGGAGCGCGAACCAACCGTCCTCGATCTCGAATGGATCCAGCAAGCGCACCGAGACCAGCGCCTGCTTCCGGCTGTTGAGCCATCCAGCGGAGTACCGGAAGTTGGTCCATTCGTAGGCAAGCCGCCGATCCTCATCGAGGGAGATGAAGTGATCGACGGTCCCTGGCGCGCCCAGATACATCGCGGTATAGGCACAGCGCTCGAAGAAGGCCTTCGCGAGCTGCGCATTGCAACGCCGCCAGTACGCAGGCGGACGACCGGGGACCTTCGAATTGCGGCGCAGCCACGCGCGCCCGGGCACCCTCACCTTCGAGTCGAAGTCCTCAGGCTCTCTTCCTGGAACGCACCGGAGCACGGCCGCCTCCTCCATCCCGAGCGACGACCCACCGGGGCCAGAACGGATCCTGCTCCGGGAGCAGGCGGCGCAGCTCGGCGTCGAGTTCCTTCAAGGTCCCCACGCCCTCGCGCTCCCCTCGCATGTAGGCCTCGGCGGCCTCCACCGCGCGCTCAGCCTCCAGGGCACGCGCTTGCGCCAACCCCATGACAGGAGACGTGAGCCAGTCGTTCGCATCTCCCTGCTTCGCCCAGGGAAGATGCCGCAAGTGCACCTGTCCCTTTTCCAGCTGGAACAGGAAGAGGGCATCCTGCTCGTCGTCGAAGAACGGCTCCAGCGAGGCCAGCACCAACGGGGAGTGGGTCGTCAGGAAGGTCTGGACGGAGGTCTCGGGCGCGAGCCCGTCGATGACCTGGATGAGCGACCCCACGATGCGACGCTGCCAGAGCGGATGAAGGTGGGTCTCCACCTCGTCCACCAGCAGGATGAACCGGGGATCCGGAGCCTGCCCGAGGAACTCGGAGGCCTGGAGGTGTTCATGCCATGCCCAGACGACGAGATAGGCCAGGCCCAGGATGCGCCGCATTCCCGCGGAGGCGTGCACCACCGGGATGGTGCCGTACGGCATGTCGAGGGTCGGGTAGTTCTGGACGTCTTCCACGGCCAACCGCATCGGCCTACCCGGGCGGATCGGTTCATCCCTGGGAGAGAGCTGCTCCAACGCGCGCTTCAGCATCTGGAACGGTGAGTGCGCGGAGCCATCGTCCTGCAACTGCCAGGTCAACCAGTCCCGGACGAGCCCGTTACAGACCGTCTTCCCCTCGTACTTCAGCCCCTCCCACAGGTCCTGGGGCGAGAAGTGGAAGGCATCCGGCCTGCGAGGCACATCCGGATCCGCGCGCGACGTCTTGTGCCAGTAGTTCCGCGCCGGGTCCCAGACGGAGAAGCTTCCATCGACACGGGCGTAGACGGTCAGCCCCGGCATGCTGGGGCGCCCTTCGGGCCAGGGCCACAGCTGCCGCCCCGCATCGAAGTCGCTGCGCTTGTTCGAGGCCCGCCGCGACTTGCCCGTCAGGGTCCACTCCATCCGGCGACGCCGGGCACCCCGGTGCGGCCAGGCAGGAAACCCGGGCCACGTCCCCGTCAGGCTCCACCACGCCACGTCGAGCAGGAAGCTCTTGCCCAGCCCGTTGTCGCCCGTGAGGACGTTCAACCGGGGCGCGAACTCGACGTCCAGGCGAGGCGCGGGGCCGACCCCCTGAAGGTGAAGCGCTCGGAGCATGCGCCGACACTTAGCGCATCCCGTCCACACCGCCCACTTTCGGAAGCCTGGATGGAGGGGGAACACCCGCCAGCTCACACACGCCCCCGCGCTCCGGCTGCTACACTCGTGCCCTCCATGGCCAACCAGGATTGGGTCTCGCGCCTGCTCACCGGGCGTGCGTCGGCGGACAAGGGCCTCAGTGTCCACCTCTCCGAACGCGACGGCGGCAGCCTCCACGACAAGATGCGGCAGGCGTATTGGTGGATCACCAACAACGCCGTCATCTGCCCCTACTACGACATCGAGTTCGGCGGCACCGCCGCGCTCAAGAACACCGCCGGTGACGAGGTCCACCTCCCGGAGGACATGAGCTACAGCTCCTTCGTCCTCATCCCGCTGCTCACCCTCTTCACCTGCCGCCGCGCCCTGCTCGTGGGCGGCCCGGGCCGTGGCAAGACGACGTCCGCCATCCTCATGGCCCTGCTCTCCGGCATGGGCCGCGAGGACGTGCACCGGGGCATCCAGCGCGGCCACCCGCAGCTGTCCATCGCGGACCTGCTCGGCGCGCCCCTGCCCTCGGACATGCTCAAGGCGGAGGACCTGTCCGCCGTGAAGGTCAGCTGGCGCAAGTGGATTGGCCAGCGCGTGAAGATCATCGACGAGTACAACCGCATCCCCACCAAGACCCAGTCCGCCCTGCTGTCGCTCCTGGGCGAGGGCTACGCGGAGATGATGGACCAGTACGTCTACACCGGCCGCTCGTCCTGGTTCCTCACCGCCAACGACGACCAGGGCGGCGGCACCTTCCAGGTCATCGAAGCGCTCAAGGACCGCCTGGACGTCGTCGTGCGCGCCGTGCCCTTCAACTCCGGCTTCGTGGACACGCTGCTCCAGCGCATCGAGTCCGACAAGTCCCCGGAGGAGCTGCTCCCCAAGGACATCGTCTTCACGCCTGGCGAACTGGAGAAGGCCTACAACGCCATCCTCACCGTGGAGGTGCCCAAGGGCGCCCTGGAGCGCGTGGCCTTCTTCCTGGGCCAGCTGGACTTCTGCCGCATGGCGTCCCCGCGCTTCGAGTTCAAGCACAAGGACACGCTGAAGCTGGCCGGGCAGACCGTGTCCGCCGTGTGCAACGAACAGTGCCCCTTGGACAAGAAGGTGCACCTCTGCACGCAGACGGAGAACGGCACCAGCGTGCGCGCGTACCAGACCATCCTCCACTTCGCGAAGGCGCTCGCGTTCTTCCGGGGCCACCGCGTGGTGGAGCTGGAGGACTTCCGGCAGATCATCCCCTGGGTGCTGCACGAGAAGCTCACCCCCAACGCGCGCAGCCCCTTCTTCGAAGCGAAGGGCAACAAGATGCTGCTCCAGGACCGCGTGGCGTGGATCCGCAACATGTTCGACATGGCCATGGCCCGCTACGGCACGCACGCGCCCGTGCGCCAGAAGGTCGCCGCCCTGCGCGCGGAGCTGGACCTGGGCCTGTCCGGCGTGGACCTGCGCACCACGGAGAAGCGCCTGACCTCCGTCACCGCGCTGATGAATGACTTGATGACCCGCCAGGAATTGTCCGGTCCGGTGTACGAGGACCTCATCCACTTGAAGTCCCTCTACAGCCGCTACCGCAACTACGCGACGTGGCTGAAGGAGAACCCGGGCGGTCAGGGGCAGCAGACATGAGTGAATTCGTCGACGACCTGGAGAAGGAAGCCCGCGGCCGGTTCGTGCGCTGGGACCGCGCGCTGTGGAGCGCGTTCCTCAACGGCCCGGTGGTCCACTTGGGCCGGGGGCTCGAAAGCGGTGACGCCGCGGCCGGAGAGGAGCTCCTGCGCAACTACCTGCGCCTGGGCGCGGAGGGCATCGGCCTGGGCTACATGTATCCGGGGTCCGCCGGGCGGCAGAACTTCTTCACGCTCGCGTGGTCGGACCTGCTGCCGCGCCTGTTGCCGGAGCTGAAGCAGGACGAGCAGGCCCCGGCGCTCGCGCGCATGTGGAACCTCAGTGAGAACCTGGAGTCCGCGCCGCCCTGGGTGCAGCGGCTGTTCTGCCGCCTGGGCGCGAACCTGTCCTCGCTGAAGGACCTGGAGGGCCACCTGCACACCATCGCCAACGAGGCCATGGAGCCGCCCTCCCAGACGCTGGACGACACGTCCACCGCGCAGTGGGTGGACCTGTCCCAGGAGGACTCGCGCTTCATGCCCGGGGAGATGCACTTCCTGGCGCCCGCCGTCGTCTGCGTGCACGACCGGCACCGCGCCACCGCCGCCGGCGGACGCGACGCGGCCACGCAGGGCGTGTGGCTGGTGAAGAAGCCCATGCTGCTGGGGCCCATGGGCTGCAACGAGCGGCTGGAGCCCTCCACGGGCAAGCCCTCCAAGGCGCTCACCTCCCTGGCGCAGCGCGACCCTCGCGCGGGGGACTGGTACAGCACCCAGCACAACGAATGGCGCGCGGTGGCCACGATGCACACGTCCCAGTGGCTGGCGGTCATCCTGCCGGCATGAGCGCGGGCGCGGCCTTCACGCCGGAGGAGGTGGAGCGGTGCTGGCGTGACGCGCTGGCGCTGTGGGACGTGCACGTGCACCTGAGCCCACCGGAACCGCACCAGCCCTTCCGGCCCGGAGAGACCGCGCCGGATGAACCGCTCGCGTACATCGACATGGTGCGCCGGCAGGTGTTCGTCCACTTCGACCTGCTGGTCCGCATGGGCGCGCGCGACAGCCTCACCGCCGTGCTGGCCCATGAGATTGGCCACCACGTGCGCTTCCCGCACACGCTGGGCTGGGACGCGGAGCTGCGCGTGGTGGAGCAGCGGCTCATCCCAGGCCTGGGCCAGTCCCTCACCAACCTGTTCTTCGACCTCCAGGTGAACGAGTTCGTGGGGCGCACCCACGCGGACGCGCTGTGCGGGGTGTACCAGGGCTTCCTGCGCACCTCCGACGGGCGCAAGAAGAACCAGAAGAAGCCCAGGAAGGACGAGGACGCGGGCGGCGGGACGTCACCGCTGTTCTGCTTCTACCTGGCCATCTACGAGGAGCTGTGGCGCAAGGCACCCGGGCACCTGGTGCCCCCGTCCATGCTGCCGAAGCTGGAGGAGGCCTACCCGGGCTTCCGCGCGCAGGCGCGCATGTTCGTGCAGACGTTCTACGCGCTGCCCGACGGGCGGCTGCAATTCCTCTACTTCTGCGCCGCGTTCATCCGCTTCATCGACCTGCCCTCCGAAGTCAGCTTCTGCATCCCCATGGGCGGCGACATCGGCATCCCGGACGAAGGCGACCTGGACGCGGCGGTGCAGTCCGGCGGCCGGTGGGAGGACGCGCTGAACGAGGCCCGCGCGAACGGCTGGCTGGACGACTCGCACGACACCAAGGAGTCGGAGCCGCTGGACACCATCCGCCGCGCGACGGCGCACCTGCCCGGCAACGACGGCGGCAGGCTGCGGCGCGCGCTGGTGGGGCGGTACTACCGGCGGCTCGTGGACCAGTACATCCTCAAGCTGCCCGCTTCACCCGCGAAGCCGGAGCCCTACCTGCGCACGATTCCGGAGGCGTGGGAGTACGGCGACGACCCGACCACCATCGACTGGACGCTCACGGTGATTTCGCAGGGTCCGCTGGCCGCCGTGAACCCGCTGCGCCGCGAGCTGGAGGCGGACCTGCCGCCTCCGTCGGACCTGGGCGTGCCCGCGCTGGAGATCTACCTGGACACCAGCGGCTCCATGCCCAACCCGGAGCAGCAGCTCAACGCGATGACGCTGGCCGCGCAGGTGCTGTCCGCCTCCGCGCTGCGCAAGGGCGCCACCGTGCGCGGCATCATCTACTCCGCGGACAACCCCATCGTGTCCCCGTGGATGTACGACGAGGAGACGGCGCGCGACTTCTTCCTGCACTACATCGGAGGGGGGACGTGGTTCCCGGTGGAGGTGATGGACGCGCTGTCCCAGCAGCGGCCGGACGCGCTGCGCGTCGTCATCTCCGACAGCGACTTCCTGTACAACATGCGGCAGGAGGGCGCGCTGCCGCGGTTTGCCCGCGCCATGGAGCGCTCGCGCCGGGTGGTGGCCTTCCTCGCGCTGCCGGATGAAGTGTCCGCCCGGCAGGTGTTGGCGCCGGTGCTGGGCCACGCGCGCTTCCGGCTCGCGACCGTGCAATGGATGTCTGACTTTGGCCGTGCCGCCGCGGCACTGGCCGATGCCCTGTTGGAGAAATGATGGCGGTCTCGATTCCCCACCTCCGTGAGCAGCTGGCGGCCACGCCCATCGTGTCGCCGTATCCGCACGACCTGGCGGTGGCCATCGTCTGCGACACCTTCCGTCAGGCCAGCCAGCGTCCCCCCTCGCAGGCCGAGTGGGCGAAGCTGGAGCAGCGCGTGAAGAACCCGCTGTTCCGCGAGCAGGTGGGCATGCTCGCGCACGTGCTGGTGTCCTCCGACCTGCGCAAGAAGACGGTGCTCTACCTCACCCCGGACCGCACCCCGCAGGCGCGCCTCCAGCAGTTCTTCGAGGAGGTGCATCCGCTCACCGCGGAGATGGTGCGCTCCAACGCCTTCCGTCAGGAGGAGTTCCTGCGCAAGTGGCTGGCGGCCCTGGGCGCGGACATCGAGGGCGAGACGGAGGCCGAGTCCAAGCGCCACCTCAAGGACCTGGACTACCGGCAGGCCGTGACGGACCTGCGCAAGGTGGAGGATGCGCGCAAGAAGGAGGCGGACCGGCGCAAGGAGCTGCTCCAGGAGGCAGCGCGCAAGGACGCCGAGGCCCGGGGCTGGCGCGAGTGACGCTCGGGGTCGCGCCCAGGGCGCGCATCCGCCGAGACAGCCATACGCAGCGCCCGCACCTGCCGTGGGCGCTGGACGTGGCGGCGGGGCTCGCACGCGGCGCGGCCACGGTGGACGAAGCCGCTGCCCGCGCGGAACTGGAAGCGCGCCTGCCGGCCTTCCGTGACGCGCTCCTGGGTTCGCCCTACTACGTCCGCGTGCTGCGCGAGTCCGGCCTGCACCCGGGCGACCTGCGCCGGCTGGGGGACCTGCGGCACTTCCCCGCGCTGGACCGCACGACGCTCGCGCGCCACTGGGAGGACGTGCCCACCCTGCCCGCCGCGTCCGACGAGTGCGTGGTGGTGAAGAGCTCCGGCACCACCGGGGACCCGGTGAACGTGCTGCGCGACCGGCGCGACTGCCTGCTCATGTGGGCCGTGCTGCGCTTCTTCACCGAGCGCTCCGGCACCCTGCCGCCACCAAGGCCGCGCGTGGTGTTGCTGGACGCGCTGCCGGGCGGGCTGGAGTACTCCGTGCGCCTGCCCCTGTTCCACGACGGCGCCCTGCACCGTGTCTCCGTGCTGCGCGACGACGCGGTGGCGCGCTTGCAGCGGGTGAAGGCCTCCGTCGTCTTCTCGGATCCGGAAGGACTGCGCTGGCTGCTCGCGCACCCGGAGGTGCCCTCTCCCCGGCTGGTGCTCACCTCCGCGCAGCACCTGCCGCACGCGCTGCGTGACGCCTGGAGACAGGAGCGCGGCGTGCCGGTCCTCAACTACTACGCCGCCACGGAGACGGGGCCGCTCGCGTGGGAGTGCCTGGAGGACGCGAACCGGGGCCGCTTCCACGTGCTCACGCCGGACGTCTGGCTGGAGCCGGACGGGGACGAGGTGGTGGTGACGCGGCTGCGCCCCAGCGTGCTGCCGCTGCTGCGCTACCGGCCCGGAGACACCGGCACCGTGCGGCGCGACGCGTGCACCTGCGGCTTCCACGGCTGGACGCTGACGGGCTTCGGGGGACGCGGGGCCTGCGCGTTCCTCACGCCTTCTGGACGCACGGTGGACGCGTGGTCCCTGGCGTGGGTGTTCAAGCACCATCCGCTGCGCACGTTCCGGCTGACGCAGGTGACGCGCGAGCGCTTCACACTGGAGCTCTCCGGCGCACCTCCAGACAGCGTGGCGCCCTTGTGCGAACGGCTCACCGCGGCGCTGCGCAACCTGGGCTGGGCAACACCCGTGGTGCAAGTGCTTGAGGCGGAAGGATTGGCATCGGTCGCCAAGCCGCTCCCCTTTCGTTGCGAGCTGGCGCCTCCTGGGTGAGCCGGGCCTTCGCCTGGCCGTCTGCCCTGGATTCCCGCGCCTCGCGTGAAGACTCTCCCAAGGAAGCGTACCCCGTACGGAGGACACATGGAGACTCGGAAGCTGGGCAGGCAGGGCCTCACCGTTTCCGCCCTGGGCCTGGGCTGCATGGGCATGTCGGACTTCTACGCGGGCCGCGACGACGCGGAGTCGGAAGCCACGCTGCTCCATGCCCTGGACAAGGGCATCACCTTCTTCGACACGGCGGACGCCTACGGCCCCGGCCGCAACGAGGAGCTGGTGGGCCGCGTACTGGGCCCCCACCGTCAGAAGATCGTCCTGGCCACGAAGTTCGGCCTCGTGCGTGACCCGGCCAACCCGCAGGCGCGCGGCGTCAACGGCCGGCCGGACTACGTGAAGCAGGCGTGCGACGCGAGCCTCAAGCGCCTGGGAATGGACGTCATCGACCTGTACTACCTGCACCGCGTGGATCCGAAGACGCCCATCGAGGACACCGTGGGCGCGATGGCGGAGCTGGTGAAGGCCGGCAAGGTGCGCTTCCTGGGGCTGTCGGAGGTGAACCCGGAGACGCTGCGCCGCGCGTGCGCCGTGCACCCCATCACCGCGCTCCAGTCGGAGTACTCGCTGTGGAGCCGCGACCCGGAGGACGGCGTCCTCCAGACCTGCCGCGAGCTGGGCGTGGGCTTCGTCCCCTACAGCCCCCTGGGCCGCGGCTTCCTCACCGGCCAGTTCAAGCGCTTCGAGGACCTGCCGGAGGACGACTACCGCCGCCACTCGCCCCGCTTCCAGGGGGAGAACTTCCAGCGCAACCTCAAGCTGGTGGAGCACATCGACCGGCTCGCGACGCGCAAGGGGTGCACGCCCGCGCAGCTCGCGCTCGCCTGGGTGCTGTCACGGGGCGAGGACCTGGTCCCCATCCCCGGCACCAAGCGCCGCAAGTACCTGGACGACAACCTGGGCGCGCTGGGCGTGACGCTCACGCCAGAGGACCTGGCGGACATCGAAGCCATCGCGCCGCCGGGCGTGGCCGCGGGCGAGCGATACCCCACCGCCATGCAGGGGCTTCTCCAAACCCATCCACGGAAGGAAGCACGCTGACGGCCGGCCCCCGGCCTGTCCGCCCTGCGCATCCATGACCGTGCCTGCTCCGTCCGTCCCGCCGCATCCGCCGCCGCCGCCCTCCTCTCCGCTTCCGCACACGCCGGGGGCCCCCGAGAAGGAGGAGCGCTCCATGCTGCTGAGCTACGGGCTCGCGGTGGCGGGGGTCGGGGTGGCGCTCGCCGCCCAGCATCTGCTGTGGCCCTACATGTCCAGCGCCCCGTTCCTGGCCTTCTTCGCCGCCGTCGTGTTCGCGGGCTGGCGGGGAGGCTGGGGGCCGGGG